>CAZZAX010000248.1:0-7200 GCA_964653075.1 uncultured Pirellulales bacterium | reverse complement strand
CCTTCTGGGCCCCCGGGTTAGACGTCCGGATCGGCTCATACCCGCTACCTAACGCAAGTGAGCCGCAGGACAGACTGGATTCATACTTGGTACACGATGCTGAAGGTGGTGAGCCGCCAATAAAGGCCAGAGGTTGTTTCCTTGCTGATATGCCCGTGTGGGTAAACGGGGCGCTCGTGAAAATCTCGAAAGCCGTCGCAGGTCAGACTATCGGCAAAGCCAACTGTCTTGCAGCAGCAAGCTTAGAGAAGCTCGAAGAGCACCAGGGCTCCTATGTATGCCGCGACATTACGCTCGAAAACGGCAATCGCATCAGCGTAGTGGATGCGCACTGTTTCATGCTCGATTCCGGAAGATGGATAGCAGCCCAGAACCTGAAAAGTGGTATGAAGCTCAAGTCAATGAAGGGCGCGATTTCTATTAAGAGCGTCGTAACAAGGGCAACTCCTTTCGTCGGCAAAGTATATAATCTGAAGGTTAGCAACTCAGACCGGTATTTCGTAGGCAAAGACGGCGTTGTTGTGCGCGATTGGTAAAGTATTGTGTTGGCAGCGATTTATTGTTAGATGACCGGGTAACATAGAGACAGTTCCTGCTATTTTTGTTTCCTTTGGGCGGCCTTGTGTGGCGGAGCACAGGGCCGTCCTATTATTGGCGATTGTTCGACCATTTAACCGAACATAGGATTTGTCTTAATATTCTGTTTATGTTAGACTGTGCTTTTTGGTTTTCAAGGAGTTAAAAATTGGGACAAACGCTTACTTACAAGATACTCGGCAAACACCTCATCGAAGGCAAGCTTGCCGCCGGTGAGCAGATTGGGATTCGTATTGACCAGACACTTACGCAGGATGCCACGGGAACGACAGCGTTTTTGCTGTACGAATCGATAGGGGCCGCTAAAGTTAAAACCGATTTGTCGGTCAGCTATATCGACCACAATATGGCCGGCTTTGGGCCGGAGAACCATAACGACCATTTATACCTTCAAACGATAGCTGCGAAGTGCGGTGTTTATCATTCCCGGGCGGGCAACGGCATCTGCCATCAGGTTCATTTGGAGCGGTTCGGCAAACCCGCCGCTACGCTGCTGGGCAGCGATTCCCATACGCCGACAGGCGGCGGTATCGGTATGCTGGCAATCGGCGCAGGCGGGATGGATGTTGTGGTGGCTATGGCCGGCGGGCCGTTTTATCTGGAATGCCCGAAAGTTTTGGGAGTGAAACTTACAGGCCAATTGAACGACTGGGTCGCGGCGAAGGATGTTACTCTAAAGCTGTTGAGCATACTGACAACGAAAGGTAACGTTGGCTGGGTCGTCGAATATTTAGGACAGGGAGCCGAACGGCTGTCTGTCCCTCAGCGTGCGACGATAACAAATATGGGAGCCGAATTAGGTGTTACGACGAGTGTCTTTCCCAGCGATGAGCAGACGAAAAAATTTCTGTTTGCCCAAGAACGAGAAAAGGACTACCAGCCGCTGGAGGCTGATAAGGATGCCGAATATGACCGCATCCTTGAAATAAATCTTGATGAGCTTGAGCCGCTGGCTGCTTGCCCGTCTTCGCCGGATAACGTCAAAACAGTCGGAGAAATCGCCGGCCTCGAAACCGCTCAGGTCGTGATAGGAAGCTGCACGAATTCCAGCTTTGCCGACTTAATGATGGTCGCGAAGGTATTAAAAGGTCGGCGTATAAACAATATGGTCGAATTTGCAATCGCTCCGGGCAGCAGAGAAGTTCTGAATATGTTAGCTAAAAACGGGGCATTGGCGGATATGCTTGCAGCAGGCGCACGTATTTTGGAATCGGGCTGCGGGCCCTGTATCGGGCAGGGCTTTTCGCCGGCGAATGAGGTGGTGAGTCTGCGGACCTTTAACAGGAACTTCGCCGGGCGAAGCGGAACAAAAGGCGATAAGGTCTATCTGGTCAGCCCGGAAACAGCGGTCGCTTCAGCCTTGACGGGTAAAATTACAGACCCCCGTGATTTGTCGGAATTGTTCGGTCCTGATTATCCGAAAATCGAGCTGCCGGGCGAATTTTTAATTGATGACAGTATGATTGAGCAGCCGTTGAGCGATGACGAAGCGGCAAAAGCCGAGGTTTTGCGAGGGCCGACGATTGTAGTACCCCAGCCACCCGAGCCATTACCAAAGAAATTGAAGGGCCAGGTGCTGATTAAATGCGGCCAGAAGATAACCACCGACCACATTATGCCCGCAGGCACTTTTCTCAAACTCCGCTCCAATGTGCCCGAATACGCAAAGGTCGTATTTAATTGCTTCAATGAAGAAGGCAAGCCGACTTTTGCCGAGCGGGCGCTTGAGTTAAAGGAAAAAGCGATAGCCGGGCTCATCGTTGCGGGCGAAAGCTACGGCCAGGGCTCGTCGAGAGAGCATGCCGCACTTTGCCCGATGTATCTCGGTGTCAGAGCGGTTATTGCCAAAAGCATCGAGCGAATCCACAAGGCGAACCTGATAAATTTCTGCATCGTACCGATAGAATTTGCCGACCCGGCCGACTATGACAAAATCGAATGCGGCGACGAGCTTCGTATAGATAATCTGATAGAAGCAATCGAGGCAAGTGACAAGGTTAAGATTGCAAAAGCGAACGGCTCATTCGAATTTTTCGGCAAACTGGAGCTTTCGTCCAGAGACAGGGAGATTCTGCTGTCGGCCGGACTTCTCAATTACACGCGCAAAAGAGCGAATGGATAACGAAACAATAACTGTCTTTGGAACAAGCAGAGCCATAGAAGGCGACTCTGCTTATATGCTGGCGTACGAAACAGGCAGGCTGCTGGCTCAGGCCGGTTTTGCCATCGCCAACGGCGGATACGGCGGAACTATGTTGGCAGCGGCCAAAGGAGCATCCGAAGCAGGCGGTGAAGTAATCGGTGTTACATGCTCGCCTTTTAAGGGCAGCACAGCCAACAAATATGTCAGCCGTGAAATTGTTACAGCCTCGCTCGATGAGCGGCTGGACACCCTCATACAATTAGGACAGGCTTATGTAGTGCTGCCCGGCGGGACCGGAACACTGCTCGAGCTGGCAAAGGTCTGGGAATTAAAAAACAAGGGCTTTCTTAAAACAGATAAACCGATTATACTTTTAGGCGAATTCTGGAAGCCGCTGGTAGGTTTGGTTGCAGCCGATGACCCCGACAGCAGCCGATATGTAAAGCTGGCGAATGAACCGCAGCAGGTAATCAAATTGATTAAAGATTATTGATGACAAGTAAATCAAGACTTTTTATATGGATAAGAGATTAACGATTTTGACTTTAGTATTTTTTGTAGTCGTTGTCCCGGCAATGTCGGGACTTGCTGCGGAGATACCGCGCGAAATTCTGCTGTGGGACGGCTTTGTTCTGACGGGTGTGAATGGAAAACTGATCCCTGCTGTTTTACCCGGCAAAGGTGAAAAAGCGAGTGATAGTAACGCACCTATCGGGCGTGAGCCGAAGCTTGACTGGAGCGAGGGCGGATGGTTCTTTGAGTTGGGTACGGACGTGAACGATTTAAGAGTTAAAGCCCCTGCAGGGACGATGTTAGAGCTGCTGTCGTCATCAACACTGGAAAAGTTGATTGCGGATGTCAACGAGTGTTCTGAAAATACTTACAGACTCTTTGGATGGGCTACAAAATACAAGGGCACAAATTTTATTTTCCCGAATTATTTTTTACCCGTAAGTAAAATAAGTAGGAAGCAGCCTTCAACAGAAGAAAAACCAAAAGAAGGCAGCCAAAGCACGCTTGAAAAAGAAGCTGAGCAGCCCGCTGTTGGTGAGCCGAACGATTTATTGACCATGCCGAAAGAGATTATGGAAAGGCTCTCAGCCGGGAGGGTTGTTAGACCCCAGACTACGAGACGAACGCCAAAGACAAAAGAAACAGTGTTAGAGCAGGATTCCATCCTGGCTGACAGGAGCGCATTTTTAGTCAAAAATAAAGACGGCCGGCTTATGTTTGTTCTGGATGCCCTTGGACGCAATGTCCGGCCTGTATCGTTACGACTGCTGCCGTGCGAAGCGCTGGAGCTGGCCGAACTTGCACAATCCGTGATTCCCGAGCCGGTGCGATTTAAAATAGCGGGTATTGTGACTAAGTATAAGGGCGAAAAATATCTGCTGCTGCAAAAGGCGACACGCATTTACAGCCACGGCAACTTCGCAAGATAAAGGACTAACCAATGCCCTACGAACTTGATAGAATCCTTATCTCTTCATCACAGCCGGACTTTGGAAAAATGCTGAGTAATCTTCGTTTTGCTGTAGTACATGCTACAAGATTCAAGATAGATAGCCGAGAAAATGAGCAGTTAAGAGGGATTGTTGAAGATGTTATGAAACGTGGTGATGAAGCAGTAGCAGAATATACGGAAAAGCTTGATGGTGTTAAGCTCACACCCGAACAGTTTGCTATTTCAAAGGAAGAATTGGAGCGCGCTCACAGTGAAATTAACGAAGACCTGTTGGATTCGCTTCGTCAGGCAATTGAAAACGTCAGGAAGTATCAAAGCGAAATCTTCATTGGCAACTTCAAACATCCGGGCATAAAATACACCCCCATCAGGCGCATAGGCATTTGTGTACCGGGTGCATCGGCCCCACTACCATCCACTGTAATCATGACAGCGGTACCAGCCCAGGTAGCAGGTGTAAAAGAAATAGCTGTAGTTTCGCCTCCAAGATACAAGGGTAGTATCCATCCGGTAATTTTGGCGGTCTGCAATGAGTTGGGAATTAATGAGGTTCATCGCATTGGTGGAGCACAGGCCGTTGCAGCTATGGCGCGTGGAACAGATACGATAAGGAAAGTCTATAAGATTGTAGGGCCCGGCAACCAATGGGTACAAATGGCTAAACGCGAGGTATTTGGGCCTGTTGATATTGACGCCGTAGCTGGGCCAAGCGAAGTGTTGATAATTGCAAATGAAAAAGCCAATCCTGCTTGGGTAGCAGCAGATATGTTAAGTCAAGCGGAGCACGCACCTGGCAGTGCAGTCGTGTTCACGGATTCTCAAGAATTAGCGAACAGGATACTATCAGAACTGAAAAAGCAGCTTAACCAGTTAGGACGGGTGAAAGAAACGATAGAGTGCCTAAAGAATTTCGGCGGTATTGTTGTGTTTGAGGATATGGTTGAAATTATTAAGTGGGCGAATGATTTTGCGTCCGAGCATTTAGAGATTCAATGCGGCGAGCAAAGCAGAGAAATCGCCGGCAAAATAGAAAATGCGGGGGCGATATTTATCGATGATTATAGTCCTGTGGCGGTGGGGGATTACTGGGCCGGACCAAGCCATACGCTGCCTACAGGGATGACAGCAAAATTTTTCAGCCCTTTAAGTGCTAACGATTTTATAAAGTCAACGAGTATTATCGAATACGATAAGAAGAAATTCACCGAAAGCGCCGATGATATTATTCGCCTTGCCGAGGTCGAAGGTCTTGATGCGCATGCAAACAGCATCAGGATAAGACAGCAGAGTTGATTTCCTCGAACCGAATGTCAAATATCCCAGTTGAGTTTTTCCTGATATCGCCAGTAAAATCGCCCCAGTAAATGGGCCACGATGAACAAAATATACATTACAAAGTAGCCGGACAGAAAAACCGCCCATATACTGCTTAGCGTCTTGAGTATAAATATGACGCTCAGTACGATCGCACACAGGATGACGACGAGGGCAAAGTATATAAAGTGAGTGCTGAAAACTGAGCCGATGAGCAAAAGCGGATTAAGGCCTCGTGTGGAATCAAACATAGTGACGGCCAATAAACCTATTGGGAGAAAGAAAACAGCCAAAGCCAGTAAAGACCAGAAGATTGAGTCGGTTCTATGGGTCTTGATGTAATAGTAGCCCATCGGCCCGGCAAAGATAAGTATGCATATGAGCAGGCGGAGCAATTGACCGAACAGCTCACCCAGGCTCGGGGCGTTGGCTAAAGTTTCTGGCGCCCGAATCCCGCCTTCGGCACTGTCACGAATGCATTCGGCAAGATACCACAAGAAGTACATACTGATGACAAAATTTACAAACATACCTGGCACAATTAGAAGAATACCAAATGGGCCCAGTAAACCCATAGCAAGATTGAGCAGTAATGGTATTATGATTACAATTCCGATTGTTACCAGACACGGTGTACAAATTGGATATAGGAATATATCGATAAACCACGGATGCTTGCGCTCCGGTGGAACATCTGTGTCGTCCGAAGATTCTTCTTCATGCTCCTGCTCATATTCGCTGGCTTTTTCAGGAACTTCGGATAGACCGAGCAGATCGTCTTGAATTTGGTCTTTTTCTATGGCTTTCTGGAGAATTGCATTATCAGCGGAAATCTTTGCCCCGAAGTCGGTAATTACGGAGTTAGTTTGGCTGGTTGCCGGATCTGTGGTCTGTATTTCGGGAACGACAAGTATATTCTTGCACCTGGGGCACTTACCTTTTTTGCCGGCCCGGGTTCCGGGGACACCGAGCTTTTGACCACATTTTTTGCAGCTAAACTTAATCATAATATCTCTGTTATTCATCTTTTTTTCGTCACTTTACACTTCCCAGTTGAGTCTTTCTCTGTATTTATAACAGAACCGCCCTAACACGTGGGACATCACTATCGTTACGTAAATGCAAATCGCGCTAAGGATATAACTTATAATCAAGGATCGCGGCATAATTACTAATATTATGGCTATGATCCCGCAAACCACAAAAAAGAGCAGAACCAGACCACAGTAAGGAAGAAAAACGTTAAGCATTGAAGCGATAATTAGTATTGGATTCAGTGCCCGAAGAGAATCGAACAATACCACTGCCATCAATACCATTGGTAAAAAAAGAACCCCGTATGTCACCAGCAGCCAGAAGATTATGTCAGCCTGTTTGGTGATAATAAGATATGCTAATAATGGGCCGATGCAGACGGCAATACAAATAAACGTTCTTAATATCAGCCAGACAAGTTCCCCTGCGTTGGTTAGTATGCTCAGCGATAATTCGATGTCCGGTGCGCGTCGGCTGCCGCCCGTGCTGTCGCGAATATAATCTGATAGGCAATAAAGCAGATATCCTACCAAAACTACTATAATTGCCAGTACGGGGGAAGGACTGAGCCAATAGTTAAGATGGCCTAACGGCGGTAACATTCGAGGCAGAAAAGAGAGAATTGCCAGATTAACCAGCCCCGAGG
>CAZZAX010000247.1:0-7245 GCA_964653075.1 uncultured Pirellulales bacterium | reverse complement strand
TCAGAGATTCAATATTCGATACGTTCAGAAGAACCGGTTCGGATCAAAGCAGAAGTGCGAAGTATCCAGCCGCTTAACTCACTTGAACTTGTTTCTAATGGAAAAGTGATAAAGAAAATTGATTTGAAAAACTTATCACCTTCACCCATGTTTAAAGGATCACTCATAGTTGAGTTAAAACCTCTGAGGAGCGGCTGGCTCGCTGCTCGGGCAATTTTTACCGGACCTGATGGTCATATGCGCCAGGCACATACCAGTCCGGTGTATATTGCAGTGGATGGAAAACCTACTGCATCGAAAGCCGATGCAGAGTACATGATAAGGTGGATCGACCGCCTGCTTCAAGTGGCTGACAAACCCGGCCGTTACTCGTCCGATACCCAACGAGCAGAGGTCCGGGCTATCTTCCGAAAAGCACGACAAGAATATGAAAGCATTGCTCTAAAAGCCGTCGAATTCTGGGCAGATTGATAGTAACTGTTTGTCCATAATTTCGTAAGGCACTGTATATAGGAAATCCGGGTCTGATTAGGGGATTAGATAATGGGAAGGCATTTGAGAATTCTATTATGCGTGTTGGCGTTTTGGGTGCTTGTACTGAGCGGGTGTGGACCAGCAGGTAATCGCGCGGACGCCGGGAAGTTCGATTCGGCGGTACAGGAACAGTGGTTGGCAAAGGCGCATCGATATGACAAGAATGGGTGGATTTACCTTCATATCGAAGGGATGCCATTTGAGAGAGGTTTCCAGCGGGGATATCTGACCGCTAATGAGATTGACGAATTTCTCAAGACGATAGCGCACGTACAGTGGTTCAATACCGGCAAAGAGCTCGATTATTTTGTTAAGGCGGCTGCGAAGCTCTTCAAGGACAAGGTTGACCGGGAATACGTTGAGGAGATACGGGGAATTGTGGCGGGAATGAAAAGGGCCGGGAAACAAGTCAGCTATGAGCAGATTCTCTTTGCAAATGGATTTATTGATGTCTGCTGGTACTGGTGGCCGAAGCAGAAAAAGGCAATGGCACCGGGGTGCAGTGCGTTTATTGCGACCGGCAGCGCGACTAATGATGGAAAAATTGTAATGGGACATAATTCCTGGTCCGGCTATGCACTTCTAAGATTCTGCAATATCATCGTGGATATTGTCCCCGACAAGGGACATCGGATTTTAATGCAGTCATGGGGGCCGTGTATTTATAGCGCTACGGACTTTTTTATAACCGGGGCGGGATTGGTTGGAACGGAAACGACTATCGGAGGCTTTAGCGGCTTCGATAAGAAGGGAACGCCGGTCTTTACCAGGGCCCGCAAGGCAATGCAGTATGCCGAGAACATCGATGAATGGGCTGCAATAATGATCAAAGACAACAGCGGTGCTTATGCGAATTCTTGGCTGTTAGGTGATATCAAGACAAATGAGATTGCCCGGCTTGAGCTGGGCTTAAAGAATCAACGCCTCGAAAAGAAGACAGATGGGTATATCACGGGCTCAAATGTTGCTGATGATGTAAAAATATTGAGAGAGGAGACCAATTCGCCCTATGACGACGTTAGAAACAATCGGGTGTCCCGCCGGGAGCGCTGGAAACAGCTTATGAAGGAACACTACGGCAGGATAGACACGGAGATTGCCAAGCGAATGCTGGCCGACCATTATGACGTCTATTTGAAAAAGGAAGTACCGAGTTCAAGAACAATCTGTGGTCACTATGAGCTGGATGACGGCAGTGTTCCGGGTAGCCGGGGCGCGTTTCTTCCGGCCGGGACTATTGACGGCAAGGTCGTTGACTCAGATATGGCAGAAAGATGGCAGTTTTGGGCAAGGTGGGGAAGCTCATGTGAAATAGGTTTCGATGCCAGGCAGTTCTTAGAAAACCACAGTCAATACGACTGGCTGGACGGTTACTTAAAAGACCTGCCGGCTCAGGCCTGGACCGTTTTCCCTGTGAAGTGACGGTAGTGAAGCTGTTGAGAACAATGAAATCCAACCGGGCGGGTGGATTTCCAGCACACCATTATTCAGTACAACCCACGAAACAGCCCTTAAATGAAATACTTACTCCCACAGGGCAGTAAACGAATCGGCCTCTGCCCCAAAAACCTGGGAGACCTGCAGGCCATTTGCCTGGGATGTATAGAAAATGCGGCCGTTTGATACAATCGCGCTCACACATTCTCTTGCATCTACACAGGGTCCGGAGGAGACCAGTTTGTTACCATCTAAGGTATCAATTAGATCCATATTGGCGCCGATTATATAAGGCTCTGATAAAGTAAATCGGGTGCATGCATAACCTTTGTCGAAGACAGATTGGATCTTTCCTGTATCTTTGTCTATCAGATAGCTCGGTTTACCCGTAGAGGCATGTGTGAAGAGAAAGTCCCGACCAATTGTAATGACATTAACAGCCTTGGCGACCGGCTCTGACCGCCATATTAATGAGCCGTTCTCGGCATCCAAAGACAGGACGTAACGGTTTTTTGTTCTTTCGCTGGGTTGGTTGTACCCGCCCAGATAAAGACGCCCGTCTTTTGCAGAAACGGTACAGCCGGCGGTAACATAATACTTTGTCGTCAGCCAAATGACCTGGCCGGTCATCGGGTTAATAGCTGCTGTCAAACCCCTCGCCTTGGGTTTGCCTTCTTTTGTCTTCGAAGCATATCCAAAGAAGGTTGAATAATAAAGCGTATCGTTCATAAGACACAAGCCGGAATCATTACCGCCGGAGCCGAATTGTGAAAAATCGATTGTCCAGGCCTCTTTTCCGGTATCTATGTCCCATGCCCGTATGAGGGGTTTATTGTCTTTGGGGTAGTAGGGATTGTTATGGCTGTAAATCCAGCTCATTATCTCAACTCCACCATTAACTTCCACCGGCTTACCTTTGTGCACATAAGCTTTTTCTGTTCCCTGTGCTGCATACCTGCCCGACCCAAAAGAATAAATTGCAAGGTTTTTATATATGATTGGTGGTTGTTGCCGGCTCCAGCTTGGTGAGCCGGTAAATGGGGCATCCCAAAGCAGCTCTCCCGTCCTGGCATCCAGACAGCGCAGACTGGATTTCTTCATCCCTGCCTGAGGGACTAAGAGACGTTCTTTATAGTAAATTGGGCCGGTAAAGGAGACATGCACACCTGGCCAGTACCTCCGCCACAATAATCTGCCTGTTTCCTGCTCGACAGCGAAGATTTGCCCCTCGGCGGTATGAGTGTACATCCGGCCTCCTCCGCAGACGGGAATATGTTTGAAAGTGCCCTCATAGCGCCGAATCCATTTGATTTTGAAAGGAGGTTTGAGGCCCTGATTATTTGCATTAGTACTCGCCAGGTCGCCATAGTTGGTGAACCAGTTGTACTTCGAGCCGGCGAGTTCACTTGTTAGTGGACTTCTAATTTTACACAACTGAAGGTCTTTTGAAGGCAGTGGCGCTGTACCTTTTGGCCCCAGAATATACAGATACCCATCCTCACAACCGAAATAAATCCGGCCATCACAGACTGCTGCCGGGGCAGAAATAGCTTTCCCGAAAGCAGTCTTAAATGACCATACTTTACCGCTTCCGGACAGCGGAACAACATAAAGATTCCCATCCAGGCCGCCATATACTCCCGTATCGCGAAGAAGAATCGGCGCAGATATAGATGGATAGCCTCCGAGATACTGAGTCTGCCCCCGGCCGGTTGAATGCTTGCAGAATCCAAAACCCTCTTCCGGTCTGCATCGGTAAACATCTCGCCCGCGAATACTAACCGAGCAAAAGCTCAGCAGCCCCGGCCGATTTATCTCGGCGAGCGTGCCGGGAACATAATCTGTTTTTACTTTACCGTCACGAAGCTGTATTATCTCGACTCTGCCGGTATTGTCTCGCCGATGCCACTGCCGATATATCAGCCCGTCTTCGCTTATGCTTAATCCGAATGTGGATGGTTTCTCCGAACCTGCATATGAAGGTACGGTCGCCATTCCACGAAGCTCAACATTACTACCTTTGTCCTCCAGGCAGACCGCAGAGCCGCCTGCAGGAACAACAAGCATTTTGCCATACGCCGCCAAATTACTTGAACAACAGAATTGGTCACGCCATGTCACCCTTTTTGCCTTATGTTTGTACCAGTCTTCTCCACTCCAGCGATTACCGTTGAACTTAAGAATCTCCTTCACGAAGTCCCAAATCCAGCAAATCGTGCCGTCAGGCTCAAGGGCATAGACTTGTGAGCCGAGCGTGGCGAAATATACTCGGCCATTGACAACTAAAGGGGTACTCAGGATTGGCTCGCCGCAAGCGATTTCTTTGACTACATCTCCGCTGGCTTTATCAAGTACATAGTAAGTCCCGGCCATTGTGCCGAAGTGAAGATAGCGCCCTGCGATGGCTGGCGATGAAACGTTATTACAATTGGCTCTGCCGCCTCGGCTCCGGAACTTCCAGACGACCTTTTTCATAGCAGGAACGAGGCAAAAAACAACTCCTGACCCGTCCACAACATAAACGCGTCCATCTGCCACTACCGGGGCAGTAAAGATAGCATCATTTAGCGGAACAGCGCCAACCAGACCGAGAGGGGTAGTCACACTTCTATCGGGAACATTGCCCGAATGCCGACAATCGTATTTAAATTGCAGCCAATTCTCCCCGGCGGTTGCCGTTGTAGCTAACATTAAATTAACAACTATCAACAGTATTGTCTTTACTTTTAGAGTTCTCATAACTCGTATCCTC
This sequence comes from uncultured Pirellulales bacterium, assembly GCA_964653075.1. GTDB lineage: Bacteria > Planctomycetota > Phycisphaerae > Sedimentisphaerales > Anaerobacaceae > NIOZ-UU13. The sequence goes on along the minus strand of CAZZAX010000247.1, from coordinate 2,522 downwards.
CTTTTGTGCTTTTATACCAATTTGCTTTCGATTTGCTTCAAAGTCCTCATTGACTCTTCAGCGATTCTTTTGCCGCCGGGTGAAAAATCAAAAACTTCCAGAGATATCCACTTATCATATCTTAAATCCTTCAGTGTCTGAAAGGCCTTCACATAGTCATTCACCGCTGTTCCCGTGCCGAGATGTTTACCGCCCATTTCCTGGACATGAACGTGATAAATATTTTTATAGTACTTTCGCAACAGGACATCAAATGGCTCGGTTTCATCGACGGTATTATTAAAATCAAACATTATTTGAATTGCCGGATGGTTGACTTCTTTGGCCACCTCCAGGGCTTCCGCTAAAGTATTTACGATGTCGGTTGTGCGCTTGCCTAAAGGTTCGATGCATATTTTAATGCCGCGCTGCTGTGCATGATCGGCAGCCGCTGCAAGGTTTTCAGCAAAATATTTTTTGGCCTCTTCAACAGAAATGTTCCTGGTATTACGTTGTTTCGGAGAACCGAAAATCATGTAAGGTCCGTTGAGGTCGCCGCAAAAATCGATAAGTTCGTTAAAATACGCGATGGTCTTTTTTGCGACGGCAGCATCAGGTGTAGTAAAGTGCAGTCCTTGTGGCGGCGGTGCCAATAACCAATGAAGACCGGCACATTCGATGCCGGCACTTCTCATAACCGAGAGCATTTCTTTTCGCTTCGCTGGGTTTATTTCCCCCACTCCTTCTTTAACAAGAGTAAACGCCGCGATTTCAATTCCCCTATAACCGGCATTACTAACGATTTGACATTGTTCTGACCAGCTTAATTCGGCCATGCTCTCATTGCACATGGCATATTTAAAGCCACTCCATCCGGCAGGTGAAACTTCTTCCCTATGGCAGCTAAACGCCAGTCCACCTAATGCTGCGCCGCCTAATATACCCCCTGAGGTTTTGATAAAATCTCTCCGGCTGCAATTTGACATGAGCTTTCCGTTGTTAGACATCACATTAGTCCTCAAAATATGTATTCCCAATTAGTACAGTAACGTGCAGAAACTCTTATATCTCTTGTTTTAACTCTTCTTATATCACAAATCCAGGATAATTGAAATTAGTAGTTCTAATTTATAACTGTACCGGCGATTGTGGGAGTTTTTTTAGGGTCGTTCCTAAGTTCACCGCTCTAAACCACCCTTAATCCACCGAAGCTCATAGTCCTTTTGATTAATCAAAAGTATATGTTTAGCCTTAGTTGTTTTTTTGTAGCACGGCCATCTTGACCGTGTTTTCACGGGCTTCAAGCCCGTGCCACGTTAGGAAACAACTGAAATATTACCACCAGCCTGTTCTGTCCCGCGATAGATGTTATTAACAAGTAGTCGGGGTAATCAATTGAATGCCGGCCCGTTAAAGACCTTAGAGTGTTCCGTGAAAACATTTAATCAACTTTTAATTTACTTTCGCAGCAATACCATTAAATAAAAGAGAGGCACTTTTGGTCGGCTTAAAAATGATGCCGGAGGCAAAAATATGAAAGCGCCGAATATCGTGGTAAAGATATTGGCGATAGTCCTCTTGACCGCAGCGGTCTTAAAAGGCCGGCATTTACTTACCGAGCCGTTTGCCAATAATGATATCTGGTCATACAGGCCGCTGCTTATTCTAACGGTCGAATTTTAGCTTGCCTTAGCTATATGGCTGCTCTCCGGCCTGTTCAAAAAAGCCGCCTGGCTGGTAAGCTTATTGTGTTTCTCCGCTTTTTCAGCGATTACACTCTATAAGGCCGTCACCGGCGCCGACTCCTGCGGCTGCTTCGGCTCTGTACATGTAAATCCCTGGATTACCCTTTTCGCCATCGACCTGCCCGCAGTAATAGCTCTTGCTGTATTCCGACCTCGCCGTCATCCTGAGCTGAGCGTAGCGGAGTCGAAGGATCTATGGACATCTTTGCAGAGTTTCCTTACACCCCTGTCCTCTGCACCGCGATTCGCAATGACCGCTTTCTTAACTATTGCAATCCTCGGCATATCCGCACCTATATTGGCCTTAAATGAGCCGCCGCAGGTTACCACTCATTACGAGGTGCTCGAACCCAAAACCTGGGTCGGCAAAGAGCTGCCGATTCTCGAGCATATCGACATCGCCGAATCTCTGAAAAAAGGCACCTGGCTCGTCCTGCTCTATCACTACGATTGCCCGGATTGTGTCTGGGCGATACTCATGTACGAGCAAATGGCCCGGGACTTGGAAGGCAACGAAGATTTCCTGCAAATAGCCCTCATAGCCGTCCCCCCATACGGCCACGCCCCGGTAAGCGAAAATTCACCCTGCACCCTCGGCCAACTGGCCGAAACAAAAGAATGGTTCGTCACAACCCCCGCCGTTGCCTTACTAACAGATGGCAAAGTCAAATCCGCCTGGGAAGAAAAAGCACCGGATTTTGACACGATTATCCAGAACCTAACAAAATTGCAGAAGACAGCAGAAAAATCGCGATTTTTTGTCAATAAATCCCTTAATACAGTTTCTTTATATTGAAA
>CAZZAX010000246.1:2559-7252 GCA_964653075.1 uncultured Pirellulales bacterium | reverse complement strand
TTTCTACCTCCGGTTCGCACCAGTTTAAATCACTTCACCACTTCGTGTTTACGTGGTTGTTTGATGCTCATGCTGGCCTCCGGTAGAAATTCTATATATAACTGGCTGCCCCGCATAAGAGCAGCTTTCATTACGGCTATCCCAATAGCCGGTGGTCGAAGACGCTATCTTTGACAGAAGCTCGCTTCGTGAAAAAGATAGCGGCCAGAACACCAATGCTGCTTTACCTGACCGGCGCAAAAGGAAAACCCCGAGCACTTCTAAAAACTCGGCCTCTCATCTACACATCCACTCATTTACTCATCCACATCTCGAAAATCAGACGAGGGCCAAAAACGCTCTTCTGTGAATGACCGGAAAGTAAAATCGTTGAAGGCAATTGTGCAGAGAAGCCACAAAGACAAGAATGACGAGGACCTGAGCCGGATGCCGGCCTTAAGGTCTGCACAGGTAAGTGTTATGTATATATTTATCTTGGCTGACTCTTCTTCGTTATGGTATCATTTCCTTGATTCTATGAGCGTTCGCGGTTGTGCGCGACTTACCTGCGTATAAATGATGATAGGATTATCGAGCGGAATAGGTCGACGTGGCCTTTGCCGTGATAGAAACTGTTTTAATTAGGGAGCTTTATCATGAACGGAATGTCTATGAGCATACGGATTCGCCTGAGTTTAATGATGTTTTTTCAATACATGATGTTAGCCGTATGGTCGACGCAACTGGCGCAGTACGTTGTTGACAACCTCGGTATCGGTGGTTTATCGAAAGCCCTTATTCTGAGTGTCATGCCTTTGGGTTGTCTCGTAGCTCCTGTGATCTGCATGATAGCAGACCGGTATTTCGCCAGCCAGAAAGTACTGACAATCCTTAATTTTGGTTGCGCTGTACTGTTCTTCCTTGCTGCCCGACAAACCAACTCTGTGAAGCTGTTTATCGTCCTGCTGCTGGGAATGTTCTGCTACATGCCGACGTGGAGTTTGACCAATGCAATCGCAATGACTCACATACCTTCGGAGAAGTTCCCGCAGATTCGGGTCTTCGGCTCAATCGGCTGGGTAGCATCTGCCTTGTTCAGCCTCATCGCCGCCACGAGCCTGTTCGGGAACAAGATCATCGACGGTACGGCAATTCCCCTTTATTGCGGTGCCGCAACAGCCCTCGTTGCGGCGCTAGTGAACCTGTCCCTACCCAACACGCCACCACCAGCCAAAGGTAAGAAAGCCTCGATCGTAGATGCTCTTGGTCTGCGTGCACTGACGCTTCTGAAGGACCGTAACTTTGCAATCTTCATTCTTATCTCCATGTTGGTGATGATTCCCTTCACGCTGTATTTCTCGTTAGGCTCTCAGTTCTTCTCGAGTCAGGGTATCAAACGCGTCACAGCGACTATGAACCTCGGCCAACTTGTCGAGATTTTCCTGATGTTACTTGTGCCGCTGGCTCTGGCACGATTCGGTTCCAAGTGGACAATGGTGATGGGACTGGGAGCGCTGACGATACGATATGTCGCTTTGTGGGGTGGTTTCACGGCTGATCAAATAATACTGTATTTTATCGCGATCTTTGTGCACGGGATTATTTTCGGCTTCTTCTTCGTCGGCGGCCAGGTCTACGTTGACAAGAAGGCCTCGCCGGAAATACGCGCTCAGGCACAAGGATTGATTGTCCTGGCCTGTTACGGTGTTGGCATGTTGATCGGCACCTTCATCAACGTCGAGTTGATAGAACGCTATACCTCCGATGGTGTGTGTAACTGGAATCCGGTCTTCGTGATCATTGCCATTGTCTCAGCCGCCCTGCTGGTGGCACTGTGTGCACTCTTCCGCGACGATGTGAAAAAGGCAGATTAAAGAAAGATAGATTATTGGCAGGGAACTTAATCGCCGTATTTTCTTGAAAAGAACCGTTATGGCCTCAACTGCCGGTACATTAGCCCTCGGTCTCGAAGAGAAGATTCTTCTGGCACAAACTCAAAAAAACAAAGAATCACCGAAGAAAAGACTGTCGAAAGGAGACATTCTGAGCTTGCCGTCCGGCGGGATTGGTAACGTCAACATTAGCAGACTTATTCTCGGTGGTAATCTAATCGGTGGAGCCGCTCATAGCAGGGATTTAATTTATGTATCGAATTTAATCCGGAACTATTTTACAGATGAAAAAATAATGGAGACTTGGCAAGTAGCTGAGGAGTGTGGAGTAAACACAATGTCAGCTTGGTCGAGTAATCAGATGCTCAGGGTCTTCAATAGATACAGAAAAGAGAGAGGTGGAAAGATAAAATGGCTTGGGCATACAAATTTCAAAAAAGACGCAATCAAAACCTGCATTGATAACGGTGCTGTAGGTATCTATGTATGCGGCGATCCTACGGACAGATGTGTTAACGGTGGTCGTTTAGACCTGTTGGCAGATGCTGTCTCTCTCATAAAAGAAAATGGATTGTTCGCAGGGATAGCTTGTCATGCGATCAGAGTTCTAAAGGCAGTGGAAGCAGCAGGTATCGAAGTGGATTTCTATATGAAAACTCTGCATCACGGAAATTACTGGTCGGTTGCCCCGAAAAATAAGCGAGAATTCGATGTCCGGGTGTGGGACCCTAAGTGGGACCCGAAAGACGAAGCGTCCGGGTATTATCATGACAATATATGGTGTATCAATCCGGAGGGAACTGTTGAGTATATGAAGAAGATTAAGAAGCCATGGATGGCCTTTAAAGTCTTGGCCGCAGGGGCTATCCATCCGATAGATGGTTTCAAGTATGCCTTCGAAAATGGTGCTGATTTTGTTCATGTTGGCATGTTTGATTTTCAGATTAGAGAAGACGCGATGATTTTGAAAGACATCTTATCAAAGAAAATGAATAGGCAGCGTCCCTGGAGAGCATAAAGAATTTTTTAAGTCAATAGTTCTGAAGCAAAGGTGATTAGGAAAATTTCAGCTTCATCTGAATAGGAGGTTGTATGAATAACGAAAAACTTCCTCAGAAAACATCGAGAAACAAAAATTCGGCAGTAAGGCCGGAGCTTTCCCGAAGGACTTTCATTCGCGATACTTCTCTGATAGCTGCCGGAGCACTCACCGGCGCATTGTCCGTGAAGGGATGTACGCCAGGTAATAACATAAAAACGGGTGATATATCGAAGATAGATACATCAAAGATACTTAATTACAATCCGAAGATGGGTTATCGCCGGCTGGGTAAGACAGACCTTATAACCTCCGAAATAGTTCTCGGCGGTCACTTCAACAATCCCAGCGGCCAACACTTCTGGGCAAAATTCGTCAATGATGAATTACCCACTGATGTGGCCCGAAATCGAACCGAGATAGTCTCCAGATGTATCGACTATGGTATCAACTATTTAGACATCACTTATGGAGGTGAGGCTCTGGTGTATGGGACGGCATTAAAGGGACGACGTGAAAAGATGTATATCGCGGCAGATGACGGGGAATTCTGTATGCGGCATAAATCACGACGAAACGCCGCGAGCCAAATGCAAAGTATTGACTCGTGTCTGCGTCGTCTCAAAACTGATTATTTAGACATATGGCGGCCACAATTCAAACATATGGATGGTCATCCCGACAATGAGATGGAGATGTGCATCGAAGTATTTGAGAAAATCCATAAACAGGGCAAAGCCCGTTTTCTGGGAATGTCAACCCATGACCGTATCTGGACACAACAGGTCATAAATAAATTTCCACAATACTCGATGCTCTATATGCCGTACACCCTCAAGTCAAAGGTCAAACCACCGAATCTGAAGTCCATCGACCGCAGTCAGTTATACGAACCCGGTAACCAGCATTGGTGGCTGGCTGATAGGCGCAGAGGGCTTTTTGAGATGGCAAAAAAACACGATATTGGTGTGATCACTATAAAACCTTTCAGCGCTGGATTGATCTTTAGCACGCCGCGACAGGACTTTGGCAAGCCGTGCAAAAGTACCTCAGAGGATTATGAGCTGGCACGCCTGACTCTGGCATATGTCCTGAGCAATCCTGACATCAGCGCAGTTGCAGTCGGAATGACCATGCTTTCTGAAGTTGATAACGACATACGGGCATCCTTCGAGCGTCATACTTCTCTCGATAAGAACGATATTCAGAAACTTAATGAGGTCGCCGATAGAATGTGGTCGAACTTGCCGTCAGAGTATTGCTGGCTTAAGGACTGGGAGTGGATTTAGCTGGAGACCGCCGGGTAATAGTAGTGCTGTTCCTTACGTTTTGATACATTGACAGAGAGAAATGATCGCATGCAGCGTTCTGTTTTAGCTAAAGTAATATCTATCTGTGTTGTGTTTGCATCGGTGATTTCCTGTGCCAAATCGCCGAGAACCTCGCCTGCATTTAGGCCATTGTCACCAGGGTCGGTTTCTTTGCCGCCCTCGACCGGTATGCCCGACAACTCGTTGTGCCTGGTATGTCATGTCAATTTTGCCGAGAACGATTCTATTGCCAATCATATCTCCCAGGGCATAACATGTGCACACTGTCACGGCCGGTCTGTAGAGCATATGAACGATGAGAGCATGATGACGCCCCCGGACATTCTTTACGGGCGCAGTGAAGTCCAGGCCACGTGCGAACAGTGTCATCAACAATCACATAAGAATCCAAAGGCCGTAGAAGTCTTCCGCAATAAATGGGCAGGCCAGAAACGCGAAAATGGTAGAAACGT
>CAZZAX010000246.1:0-2459 GCA_964653075.1 uncultured Pirellulales bacterium | reverse complement strand
TAGATGAGAGACTTATACGAATAGATTATCAAAAAGACATGCTAATACATAATCAGGTGATTTTTCCTTGACGTGAAGGTAGATAATTTGGTATAAACAATGTCAGTGGAGCTTGTGCCTGTGCAGTTGGGCATCTGTGGATTTGAGTTCATCCGGCAGGTACAGTTCTTAAAGTTTTTCGATAGAGGAGGAGTTATTATGTATTACACCAGGCACAGAGTTTTAAGTAGGAACTGTGTGCTCGCAGGTTTTCTACATTTCTGTTATCAGTTTAAAAACCGCCTATGCGGGGTCGACTGTTTTGGCGCGTGGCCAAAGCATGGATAGTAATTATTTATTTCTTCTTGAAGGAGGACTATTATGCGTAGAAAAATAATCTGTTTGATTTCCTTCATTGTTGTGTTGACGAGTGCGGCCGAGGCAGATCTCGTCGGCTTGTGGAGATTCGATGAGACGTCCGGCACGATAGCACATGATGCCAGTGGAAATGGGCACGACGGCACCCTCATAGGTGACCCAAGGTGGGGGGCCGGGAAGATAAGAGGTGCACTGGAGTTCGATGGCACTGACGATGTCGTGGAGCTGGGTGCATTTGACGTTGTGGGTCCCGGTATCACTATCGCAGCCTGGCTTAAACCAAACGGCTTCGGCATCAACGATGGCCGTATCCTCACCAAGGCGAATGAATGGGGCGAAAACGATCACTGGTGGATGTTCAGTACAATTGCAGAGGCCGGCGAAATAAGGCTGAGATTTCGTCTGAAAACAACAGACGGCCAGAGTACTACAACCTTGATTGCCAGTTCCGGGGTCGTAGAAATTGGTGTCTGGCAGCATGCCGCTGCAACCTGGGATGGAACTACGATGCGGCTGTACCTGAACGGCGAGGAAGTCGGCAGCACAGCAAAGGGAGGTGACGCTGTTGCGACTGATGCCTCTATAAAGGCGTCGATTGGCAGTCAACCATCTGACGCTTTTGCTACGGACATATCGCACATAAGCAAATTCTTTGATGGTTTCCTTGACGATGTGCGGCTTTACGATGGGGCGCTGACCCAGGACGAGATTCAAATCCTTATGGAAGCCTCCGGAGGATATCCCTTCGCCTTTGGCCCTACTCCCGCTGACGGTGCCGTATATCCGGATACCTGGGTAAACATTTCCTGGTCGCCGGGAGATTTTGCAGTTTCTCATGATATTTACCTGGGAGATAATTTTGACGATGTGAATGCCGGCGCTGAGAGCACATTCCAGGGCAACCAGGCCGGGACGTTTGCTGTCATCGGCTTTCCCGGATTCCCCTTTCCGGACGGTCTTGTTCCGGGCACAACCTACTACTGGCGAATCGATGAGGTCAATGATACCGAGCCGAACAGTCCCTGGATAGGTCCTGTCTGGAGCTTTAGTATTCCTCCCAGGACTGCATACTTTCCTGAACCTGCTGATGGCGGAGAGTCTGTAGATCTGAATGTTAAGCTTAGCTGGACGGCAGGTTTCGGCGCGAAATTGCACTATGTGTACTTCGGTGACAATTTTGACGATATCAGCAATGCCACCGGAGGACTCCCTCTGGGAGCTGCGAGCTTTGACCCCGGCCCACTTGAATTGAGTAAGACTTACTACTGGCGTGTTGATGAGTCTGATATAGTCGAAACATATAAAGGCGATGTCTGGAGCTTTACTACTGAAGGCGCAGTTGAGAGCCTTAGCCCAGCTAATGGCGCTGTGGACGTAACGCAGTCGCCTATTCTTACCTGGGTGCCGGGAGTTTTTGCCGATTCGCATGAGGTCTATTTCGGTGCAGATAAAGAGGCCGTGAAAAACGCCGATATGAGTTCCCCTGAATATCAAGGCAGCGGAGACCTTGGCTCCGAGAGCTATGATGCAGGCAATCTTGAGTGGGATACTACCTACTACTGGCGGATTGATGAGGCCAATAACGCCAACGCCGACAGCCCCTGGGTGGGGCCTGTCTGGAGCTTTACGACAGCCAACTTCCTTATCGTGGACGATTTTGAGGCTTATAATGACCTTGATCCTACTGATCCGGCCAGCAACAGGATATTTAATGCCTGGATAGACGGATTCGACAACCCGGCTGTAAACGGCTCTATCGTTGGTCATGCTAATCCTCCTTTTGCCGAGCAGACTATCGTTCACAGCGGTAATCAGTCGATGCCGTTTGCTTATGATAATGGTGTTGGTAAATCCGAAGCGACTTCTGTCTTGACTTCCAATCGTGACTGGACCGAAAATGGTGTCAGCACTCTGGTAATTTGGTACATAGGCGAAGCGGCCAACGCCGCTGAGACGATGTATGTTGCTCTCAATAATAGCGCCGTTGTCACTAATGATAATCCTGATGCGACGCAGAAAGGTTCCTGGACCGAATGGAATATAGACTTGCAGGCGTTTGCAGACCAGGGGGTGAACCTTGCTAATGTCAGTTCGATTACTCT
>CAZZAX010000245.1:0-7265 GCA_964653075.1 uncultured Pirellulales bacterium | reverse complement strand
ACACGATACTTGCCGCCCTTGGTATTCGGACGGCCGTTGAGCAAATCATAGTAAGCGTTAAATATTTCTTCGGCAATGCTGTCTGCGAAATCATTGTCGTTGCCGTATTTAGGTGTATGATATAGAAGCTTCTGCCGTAGTTGTTCATATCCCTCGAAATCATCCCGCATCGCCGTCAGTAATTCATTCATCGCAATGTCTTGTTTGTCGAAAACGTGACATTTTACCGCTGCCAGAGCATCGGTTGCCGTACCGATACCAACACCCTGGATATAGGTTGGATTATACCTTGCTCCGCCGTTGTGATAATCGAGTCCGCGGGCGATGCAGTCGTCCATTACAATTGACATAAATGGAGCGGGCATATAATTGGCATAGAGCCGTTCGATGATATTGTTGGCCCTGATTTTCAGGTCGATGAAATACCTGAGTTGTTCCTTATAGGCGTCCATTAGCTGCTGATAAGAAATGAATTCCCGCACGTCGCCGGTCTGGGGACCAACCTGCTCGTCTGAGTTCGGATCAACGCCGTCGTTACATGCCAGTTCGAAAATCTTGGGCCAGTTTATATAGCCGGTCAGGGTGCAGCTTTCCTTGCCGAAAGAGCTTATTGTAACGCAGCCGCTGGGACCGCCTGTACGGGCGTCCGTCATATTTTTGCCGTCCTGAAGCATTTCCTTTATGATGACGTCGGTGTTGAAGACGGACGGCTGGCCGAATCCGGTGCGAATCACCTCGCAGGCACGCCTGAGAAACCGCTCAGGATTCTTCTTGCTGATTTGAATACAGGAGCTTGGCTGGGTCAGATGCATTTCTTCGACTATATCCAGCAGCATATATGAGACATCGTTGACCGCATCGCCTCCATCGGTCGGCCTTATACCACCGATGTTAATCAAAGCAAAGTCGATATAGGTCCCGCTCTGCTCTTCGGTAATTCCTACTTTCGGCGGGGCGGGCTGATTATTGAACTTTATCCAGAAGCACTGAAGCAGCTCTTTGGCCTCTTCCTTTGTTAAGCTTCCTTCTTTCAGACCTTGTTTGAAGAACGGTAACAAGTGCTGGTCGAGCCGGCCGGGATTAAAGGAGTCCCACGTATTTAATTCCGTAATCACGGACAAATGCACGAACCAGTAAGCCTGTAAAGCTTCCCAAAAATTGCGCGGCGCATTGGCCGGTACGTGTGTACAGACCTCGGCTATTGTTTCCAGCTCACTGCGGCGAACCGGGTCGCTTTCCTGTTGTGCTAATTCCCTTGCCTTTGTGGCGTATCGCTGAGCGAAGGTAATAACTGCGTCGGCACATATGCTCATGGCCTGATATTCCTGGTCTTTTTCGTAGGCATGCCGGTCATTGAAATAGTCGAGCTTCCTGCGGTTCTCTGCGATGTCATTTTTAAAGTCCATCATACCCTTGTGGTATATCTTGTCGTCAAGGATAGCATGGCCGGGTGCACGCTGCTCCATAAATTCGGTAAACACTCCTGCTTTGAATGCCTGGTGCCACTGTTCGTTCATCGAATCGAATAGTTTTTCTCGGATGGTTTTGCCTTTCCAGAAAGGAATGATGTTCTCGCTGTAGATTTTTCTAACATCTTCGGTAACCACAAAGGGTGTTCTTTCCCGGCTGTTGAGTATGCGCAGGTCCTCCAGACTATGGCAGCACAGCTCCGGGTAAGTTGGAGTCGCCTTCGGGGCCGGGCCGCGTTCGCCAACAATCAGCTCGCCGTCGTTGATACATATTGTCTTGTTCTCCATAAGGTGTTTGAAAGACAACGACCGGACAACTGGAACAGATTCTCGTAGGGGAATATCACTCTTATAAAACTCGGTCACTAATTCCGCCCGTTCGGTTGATATGTACGGCTTTGTCTCAACGCTTTGTTTCCGTAGTTTTGCTACTCTTTCGTTCATATTACTAACCGCCAATTTTGACTTCTAATCCGTATTTACTGAGATTCTTTGCGATCGAGTTCATCTGCTCCGCATCGGGAGTTTCGACTTGCAGGTATTCACTCTGAGCTGTAAGTCGGGCCGATTTTTCCTTTCCTCCGAGATTAAAGGGCAGAATATCGACTCTGATAACATTTGGTAGTGACGCTGTAAATTTGCCGGTTGCATCAATATTTGCCTTCTCGTCGTTAAAACCCGGGATAACAGGTATCCTGATAATTATTTCCTTACCGACCTCTGAAAGAAGCTTGATATTATCCAATATCAGATTATTTCCAGCGCCGGTAAAGCGCTTATGAATTTCGCTGTCCATGTGTTTAATATCGCAAAGAAACATGTTGGCTTTTCCACCAACCATTTCTATTATCTTTGATTCTGCGTAACAGCTTGTATCCACTGCTGTATGTATCCGCTGTCTCTTGCATTGGTTTAGAACCGCAAGAAGAAACTCCGGCTGCATGAGCGGTTCGCCGCCGGAAAGTGTAACACCGCCCCCTGACTCGTCGTAGAAAATGACGTCCTGCTCGACTTCAGCCATGACCTCACCCACCGACATCTCTTGACCAATAATCTCCCTCGCACAGGTCATACAGGCATCGACGCATCGACCGCAGAGCTTGCATTTGTTCATTTCTGTTACTGCTCTGTTATCGATAATCGAAATTGCCTGCTCCGGGCAGGTCTCTACACATCGACCGCATCCGACGCATCGGCTCTTGCGAAAGCCGTGTTCGGCGTAAGCACTCCGGCTTTCCGGGTTGTGACACCATTTACATTCCAACGGACAGCCTTTGAAGAACACAGTCGTGCGAATACCCGGACCATCATGTATGGCGTACTTCTTAATGTCGAATACGAGTCCCTTTATTCCTAATTCCGCTCCTTTACTTTGGAATATAGCAGAACTCGATTCTGAATCAGGGATATTTAATATATCGACCACAATCTGTCCCCTTCTCAGTTTCCACCATCAGGGATTCGGATGATTAACGGATATTTTCTTTGAATTCGAGCCGTATCTATGCAGCTAAAAAATATCAATACTTCTGGAACCATCTGTTACCGGCTGTATTTTAAGCTCAAAATTAAAAATCTGCTGTTAAATCTTTCATCGTACTAAGATACCAAATCTGGCTGAAAATAGCAATTATTCATTGATATTACCTTATCCTTATTCCCTTTTCAGCGTAATCTTATAAATATATATCAATGATAATCAGGAAATTTTACTTGACGGGAAGGCGGGTAATTTGGTACAAAGAAAGAGAATTAAACTTATAGCCGCGTAGGTGGGTGTATATTGCTTTTTTGTCCGTTTGGTCGAGGGTTTTCAATTAACAATATATTGTTATTTACAGGAGGAGTATTATCATGAGAGCTTTTGTTAGACTTTCGCCGTTTTGCCTTTTGGTGATTTTGTCGTTTTGCCATACTTCAGAGGCCGCTTCTATGGTCGAGCCCCATGGCGGTATGATGCGTTATCCTGATGTCAGTTTGAGTCATATCGTATTTGTCTATGCGGATGATATCTGGACGGTCCCGCGAGCCGGCGGGGTAGCCTCTCCGTTGGCAAGTCCTCCCGGCGGAGAATCTTTTCCGCGGTTCAGCCCCGATGGCCGGACTATTGCATTCAACGGCAATTATGACGGTAATAACGATATCTATACCGTAGCGCTCGAAGGAGGAATCCCGTACCGGGTGACTTATCATTCCAGTGGTGAACGTCTGTGCGACTGGTCTTTCGACAACCAGCTCCTGTTTGCGATGAACGGACTGGGTGGGCTGGGACGGCAGATGCAATTGTTCACGGTGCCGAAAGACGGCGGTATGCCGAATCGTTTGCCTGTGCCTTATGGTGGGTACGGGACGATTTCGGGTGACGGCCAGTGGCTCGCTTACACGCCGCGAAATCGAGACTTCAGGACGTGGAAACGTTATCGCGGAGGCTGGGCTTCGGAAATATGGTTATTTCATTTGACCGAGCATACTTCAAAAAAGATTACCGACTGGGAAGGGACCGATACCATTCCCATGTGGCAGGGCAGGAAGATATATTATCTTTCGGATGCCGGAGCGCACCATCGCCTTAACATCTGGTGCTATGACCTCGAATCCAAAGAAGGCAGGCAGGTTACTCACTTCAAGGATTACGACGTCAAATGGCCTTCGAATGGGCCGGGAGCGAACGGCGAAGGTGAAATCATCTTTGAATACAATGCCAGGCTTTACCTGCTGAATTTGGCTTCCGAGCAGGCGACCCCCGTCAATATATCGATTCCGGGTGCGCGTCCGAAGCTGCGGCCGATACGCAAGGATGTGAGCGGGAGAATATCAGACTGGTTTATTTCTCCCCAGGCCAAACGTGTCCTGGTGCAGACTCGCGGTGATATCTGGTCACTGCCAGCCAAGAACGGCACACCTCGCAACCTTACCCGCACGAGCGGTATCGCAGAGCGTGAGCCTTCGTGGAGTCCGGATGGGAAATGGATTACCTACTTTTCAGATGAATCCGGCGAGAACGAGCTTGTTATTCGTTCGGCCGATGGACAGGGTGAACCGGAAGCCATCACATCAATGGGAGCCGGCTTTCGTTATCAACCCATATGGTCGCCTGATTCCAAATGGATGATATTTACCGACCATGAAAGCAGGTTTTACGTCTTCGACGTCGAGCAGCGCGAGGCCCGTTACTTCGATCGTGTTAATATAAGCGGGTGGCGCTGGGGAGTTCCCAGAACGTTTAGCTGGTCATCGGACTCACAATGGCTCACCTATACGAGACCCAATAAAGACAATATGAACGTTGTTATGCTTTACAACGCAAGCCAAGACGAGCTCCACAAGATAACGAACGGTATGTTCGTTGATTACCTGCCTACGTTTGACAGAAAAGGAGACTTTTTATACTTCTTCAGTGAGCGTGAGATTTCACGACCCAAATATGCAGATGGTGGTCTGACCTTTATTTACGATGAAACGGCCGTATTGCATGCGATTCCTTTACGTAAAGATGTCTCGAATCCCTTCAAAGCAAAGAGCGACGAAGAAGAAGAAAAAGACGAAAAGGACAAAAAGGACGAAGATAAAGATAAGAAAGACAAAGATAAGGACAAAGACAAAGAAACTGACGGAGACAAAAAGTCTGAGTGTGAGGACCCCAATGATTCGGATAATGAAGAATCCGCCGAATCCGCCGAGTCCGAAGACAAGGACGAAAAAAAGACAGATGACAAGAAGGATAAAGATAAGGACAAGGAAAAAATCAAGCCGGTCGAAATCGAGCTGGAAAACATGGAGGCGCGCTGCTACCGTTTGCCGATTAAACGCGGGCGGTTTGGCTACCTTGAGGTCAACGACAAGAACCATTTGATTTATTTGCGTCGTGGAGAGGAAAATTCGCTCCAGTATTTCGATCCCAACGATGAAAAACGCGAGGAGAAAACTGTCATCAAACAGGTGAGCTTCGTGCAAATGACACCGGACGGTAAAAAGCTTCTTGTACGAAGCAGTGGGAAGATGGGTATTATCGAAGCCAAGCCCGGCCAAAAAATCGAGAATACGGTCGTAAGCAAACCGATGAACGTTGTGATTGAGCCTCGACAGGAGTGGAGGCAGGTCTTTCTTGATGCATGGCGATTCATGCGCGACTTCTTCTATGACCCTCATATGCACAAGGTTGACTGGCCCGCAGTGCGCAAGCAATACGAGGCCATGCTGGATGACTGCGTATCACGCCGCGATGTCGGGTATGTCATTGCCGAGATGATTAGTGAAGTCAACGCCGGTCATACCTATTACGGCGGGGGCGATGTTGACTCCGGCCCCCGGCAGTCAATCGGTTATCTCGGTGTGGACTTCGAGCTCGACCAGGGATACTACCGTATTGCCAAAGTCTATAAGGGCGGAACATGGGACACTGATGCACGCTCTGCTCTGAGCACGTTGGACCAGAAGGAGCGCGAGCAATGTAACTATCTTTTCAAGGTCAATGGTGTCCCGGTTGATATATCCAAGGCGCCATGGGCTGCTTTTGAAGGTCTTGCCGGTGCAACAGTTACACTGACCGTCGGCGCTGAGCCTGAACCCGAGAAGGCAACGAATGTAGTTGTAAAGCTGCTTGGTTCCGAATACGACTTGCGTTATCGGCATTGGATCGAGGCTAACCGTCGGCATGTGGAAAAAGAATCCGGCGGCAAGGTCGGATATATACACGTACCCGACACGGGCGGTCGCGGTCAGCGTGAGCTCTTCCGTCAGTTCTACGGCCAGATGAACAAAGACGCCCTGATCATTGATGAACGTTGGAACGGTGGCGGTAATATTGCCGACCGGTTCATTGAGCTGCTGAATCGCCCCATTTATCTCCATTTGTTCGAGCGCTATGAAAACGACTGGCGAGTACCGACCCTGAGCCACCAGGGTCCCAAGTGCATGATGATTAACGGCGAGGCCGGCTCAGGCGGAGATATCTTTCCATACCTGTTCCGCAAAGCCGGATTGGGAAAACTCATTGGCATGAGAACCTGGGGCGGTGTAATTGGCATTTCCAGGAATCCGTCTCTCATTGATGGCGCTCGATTAACCGTGCCATTCATCACTTTTTATGAAACCGATGGAACGCTCACTATGGAAGGACATGGAGTGGATCCCGATATCGAGGTTATCGATGACCCGGCCTTAATGGCCGATGGAAGTGACCCCCAGCTCGATGCCGCTATACAGCATATGCTTGATGAGATTGAGAAAAATCCATATGTACCTGCAAAAAGGCCGCCTTATCCGGATCGTAGCGGTATGGGCATTCTTGAGGAGCAAAAATAGAAAAATCCAAATGGCTTAAAATAAGGATTAAAACACAGATAGTTCCTCTATTCTTGACTTTTAGGCCCGATTGACCGGTTTTTTGGACTGTTATGTGGGGAATTCTATTTGATTCTGTGTAACATTAGGTAGTTGCCGAAGTTATGAAGGG
This sequence comes from uncultured Pirellulales bacterium, assembly GCA_964653075.1. Classification (GTDB taxonomy): domain Bacteria; phylum Planctomycetota; class Phycisphaerae; order Sedimentisphaerales; family Anaerobacaceae; genus NIOZ-UU13. Next base: position 341 of record CAZZAX010000245.1, on the reverse strand, counting down.
CTGCAAATCAACTCTTGCAGCCCTTTTTTTAGTCCCATATCTGATAAAGTCACTACCGGAACATGTCGATGGGAGATTAGTGATAGGTAAGGTAATTTCTTTTGAAAGGAGATGAATTATGGATTTTGAAGAAAAACCTCAAGTTCCCCAGGAGTGGCAGGAAACATCCACCGGAGAACCACAACAGGTGGTATGCGAAGAGCCGCAGGAAACACCCTGCGAAGAGTCCGAAGAAACATCCGAAGAAACACCGGAAGACATCGAACAAAACTAATCTTTATTTGGGGGGAGTCAGATGGACAGTCTGACTCCCTCCAGTACTTGATTTGTCCCGAAATATG
>CAZZAX010000244.1:0-7286 GCA_964653075.1 uncultured Pirellulales bacterium | reverse complement strand
GAACAAAGAATAACATATGCTAAAACAGCGCGCCAGAAAAATTAGTCACACACACCGGTACCAAGATTGCTCGTGAAGGGAATTTATAGTTGACATTTGTTAACAGATTCCGATAATAACTGCAACTGCGCACTTTCAATAAGTTTTTTTCGTGATGGAGTTTGCCTTTAACGGATTTTATTCTTACATTTTATTATAGATGGGCTGTAGTATCCTTACCCGGGCTACAGAAATAACATGTTTCTCTTAGTTTTAAGTAAATTGAAGGCCTATATTACCGGCCGTTAATAGTGTGGGGGGAAAAAATGATATCAAGAAAACAAAAACCACACATAGCTCATATTCTTACCTTAACATTGTTGTGGCTGATGATATTATCATTATCTGCAGATGCGGCAGCAAGAGATTGGTTTGTGCGTCCGGCTGGAGGTGACTATGGCAGTGAAGACGGAAGCTCTTATCATAATGCCTGGGATGGGTTGTCGAATGTGGTTTGGGGTGATGGGGGAGTTGTGGCGGGTGATACCCTTTATATATGTGGATTGCATCTTAGGACTCGTACAGGTGATGCGTTATGGACAGTTTTTATGCCGGGAGCATCCGGTACTGCCGAATCATGGATAACAATAAGAGGTGATTATCCAGGCGATCCGGGAATAATATGGGGTGCCGGGATAATGTCCTGGGCGGCATGGGCTGATGAAGAAAATAACGTATGGAGCATTTTATTGGATAAGGATACGTTAAGCAAGTGGTATTTTGAGGATATAACGGCGGATACGTGGACAATTCTTACAAGGGTAAGCAGTCTGGCAGAGTGCATAGCAACTGCGGGCTCCCAGTATAGCCCGGATTATAAGGATGGCTCAAAGGTTTATGTTCATTGTTCCGACAATGGGAATCCTACCGGAAGAATTGCCGGTAATCGTTTCGGGTATCATACGATACAAAATTCACTGGAAAACGCTTATACGGAATGGAAGAATATCAAACTATACAGCCTGTACCGTTTTATAGAACCGTCAGCAACAATCCTGTCACATTTGAAATTAGAGAATATGACTAACTGGTATGGTGATACGGCAATTATCTGGTTACAGGCAGATAAACATCATATCGAAATTATTGATTGCGATTTTGCGTGGGCGACGGGAACGGGCATAATTCTTCAGGAATATCCCATAGGTCAATACCAGACCAATGTCACAATTCGCGGATGCAAAATACACGACATTGGAGTAACGTACACAGACCCTGATGCACACGGAATTGGAGGCAATGCGATCCAAAATTGTTTGATAGAAAACAATGAGATATATAATTGCGGTTCAGGCATTACTTGGTATCAGTATGAAGCAAGCACGGGCATGGCAAATAATACTATAAGATGGAATTATATACACGACAATCACGAATTGGGGGGTGCCAATAGCAGGGGCATCGAATTTAACTGTGATGGAGGTGATACTCACGATAAAAGTGGAAATAAATGTTATGGAAACATTGTTACCAATATGGTTGATACCGGGTACAGGTGTACTTGGGCAGAATATGCAGTGACGTTTTACAATAACGTAGCTTATAATTGTGGTATATCATTTCGGTTTTCCAATTCAGTTCAGGATATTGGCCCCAATGCGGTACTAAGGAATAATATTTCTTTATATCCAACTGCCAGGCACATACATTATGGTACGAAAGTGGGGGTGACTGATTATATAATTGATTCTGATTACAATATTTTCTACCCTGTCTCCGGATTAGACTTTGCCTTGAATGGTTATAAAACTTACGCAGAATGGCAGGCACATTCCAATCCTGGATGCACTACTGACCCTCATTCCATTGTTGCTGATCCTATGTTTGTTGATCCCGAGAATGGTAATTTTAATCTTTTGCCTGGCTCTCTTGCAATCGATGCAGGAATTGATGTTGGCTTAGCCCAGGATTATGATGGAAATCCTATTCCCCTTGGCTCCGCACCTGATATTGGTGCCTACGAGGCTGTTATAGATCCTGATAATCCGCCACCGGTGCTTGATGCAATTGGCAATAAGTCTGTAAATGAAAATGCTGCTTTGTCATTTACTATAAATGCGACCGATCCTGATAGTGAGCCAATAACGTATTTGGCTCAGAACTTGCCGAGTGGAGCAACGCTCGATGCACAAACGGGGGATTTTGCCTGGACGCCGAGTTATATCCAGGCCGGAAGTTACCAGGTAAGATTTATTGCAAGCGATGACAACTCGCATGATTCTGAGACAATTACCATCACAGTAAGCAATGTTAACCGTCCTCCGGTGCTCGGGGCAATCAGTGATCCGTCGGTTGATGAAAATAACCTTTTGAACATTTCGGTGAGTGCAACAGATCCTGACGGCCAGACGTTAACATACTCTGTAAGCGGCTTACCTGCCGGGGCGGCATTTGCAAGCCAGACTTTTACATGGACACCAAGTTACGACCAGGCTGGGAACTATGCGGTTACGTTTACTGCAGATGATGGTCAGGATCAGGATTCACAGGTAGTAACGATAACAGTAATAAACGTGAACAGAGCCCCTGTTTTCACTGCAATAGGTAATAAGTCGGTTTGGTCGGATGATCCCTTAACTTTTACGATAGATGCAACCGACCCTGATGGCGATGCTGTAACGTATTCGGCGGATACTGTGCCCGGTGGTGCAACGTTTATAACCGAAACCTTTGACTGGACACCTACAGCGGCCCAGATGGGCAGTTACGATGTCACTTTTTATGCAAGCGACGGGCAGCTTCAGGATTCTGAGGCGATTACTATAACCGTTAACGTTGACAGTCTGGCGCCAACGGTCACCAATTTATCACCGGCTGCCGGGGCGATACAAGTACCTTTGAACAACCTGGTAACTCTCAACGTTACCGATGCCGGAAAAGGTGTCAACGCCGATTCAGTGAAAATTAAGGTCAGGATCAACAACAATCCCAACAACACTGAAATTTACTTTGGAGATCTGGACCACGATATCACCCCTCTGGGTGATTGCCGAAGGATAGGTAACAATGCCGATTATAAATTCGTTTTTCAACCGGTGCAAGACCTGTTTTATAACGACCAGACAATAACTATCACGGTAAATGCCGCTGACGTTGCCGGCAATGTAATGGACGAATATTCCTATTCCTTTGTTACCGAGATGCATTTATTCGGCCAGAATAAGCTGGTCAATACAAGCTTAGATAATAATGACAGACCCGTAACGGTCTGTGACAGCAGTGGAAACATCCGGGCGGCATGGCACTCAGGTTCAGCAGGCAGCAGAGATATTTATATTGGTACACTTGCATCAGGAGCGGATATTTTTGGAAGTACCATCCAGCTCACCAACGATGCAAACGACCAGTGTAATCCCGCTCTTGCATTGGATAATAACGACAAGCTATATGCTGTATGGCAGGACAACAGGGAAGGTGACTGGGACATATATATATCCACCTCGGTTGACGGAATAAACTGGTCCACCGAAACAAGGGTCAATGATCCGAACAATGGCAATCAAATAAATCCTGCTATAGTTTTTGATAGTCAGTCACCGAGTTATGCACACGTCGTCTGGCAGGACGACCGCGCAGGTAATCAGGATATCTGTATAGCTGCTTCGAGCAACGATTTTACAACGAAAACTGTCTCGCCAATAACCTCTGATGCTTCCGACCAGGTCGAGCCGGCTGTTGCGGCAGACTCTACTAATACAATTTACGTGGTATGGACAGACGATCGGAACGGCTCAAGCGATATTTACGGAGCGGCCTCAAATAACGGCCCCTGGACAAATGTTGCCGTAGTAAACAATGCGAGCAACCAATCGAGCCCGGTGATTGCCGCCGAGTCTACAGGTTCAATTTTACACCTTTTATGGGTTGGTGATACACTCGGTGACAATGATATATACTATGCGGCATCGGATGGTTTGCCGGGCAGCCCGTCGACAGGCAGCAGTATAACTGACGATACCTCCGGCGCCGACCAGTTAGAGCCCACTATTGCAATCACAGGTACAACAGGTAATGATGATTTGAAAGTATTTGCCTGTTGGCAGGACTGGCGTAATACGGATACTGATCTGTACTTCACCGAGTTAAATGCCGGTTCAGGAACAAATGTTTTCGTAAATGATGGCGGCTCAAATGCATACCAGAGTGAGCCAGCGATAGGAATAGATGAATATGGTTATCCATATCTTATTTGGGCTGACGATAGAGACACAAACACAGATATCTATTACGCCGGAAGTACCTTTATAGAACCTGTTGCACTGGCTTCAGCGCTTGTAAATGCTTCAGCTCCCGGCAGCACAATAATAGGAGTTGATCCACAGGCTATAAACGATATAGATGACGTATCCATCGTATTACCGGCAGGAGCTTGTTCGTATGATGTAAATATTTCAATTGTACCAATTTTGAATCAGCAGGTATTTGCCGCACCTTGTTTGGGCAGCTACGATTTTGGTCCCAGTGGAATCCAATTTAACCAACCGGTTACGATAACAATACCATATATTTACGCGAATTCTAACGGTTCAACTGTACCTTATTGGTTTAACTCGATGACAGGAACTCTCAGTCAACAGGGCATAACAAACATCCGGGACATAGTAATTTCTACCACATTGCATGCTGTTTCTTTTGAGGCAACGCACTTTACGCCGTTTTATCTGCTCGAAGGAAGCGCTGCTGCTCTTGGCGGCGGTGGAGGCGGAGGAGGAGGCTGTTCGGTCTCTGCTGGCAACGAAGGCAATATTGTCGAGTTTGTCCTTCCATATATCGTGTTGTTTGTTGTGATGGCAATACTAAAAATGCGGGATGTGCGATACCGAAACATACGCATCACGTAATATGACCGCAGGGAAATGTTAGTTAATGGCGGACTATAAATCCGGCCGGTATTAGGATTGCCAATTCATTCACTGCCGAGAGCTAAATCGGTTTGGTTTTGTCCAGGGGAGTAATGCGATTCTACTATGGAGTCCTTACGGACAATATTTCCGTGCTGATATAGAAACCGCTTTAGTAATGATTACTGTAATCCTGGCAATTCGGTTCTTGGTTACAAGCGGCTATTAGCACTGATTTTATTCCACGGTCTGACCAATAAGTATTGCTACGGTTTCAACTACTGCTTAGCCTCAGTAATGGAACAAAACTGCTTTCGATACCAATCTATTGTCTCTTTCCCCAGCAGTCAAGTACAAGAGCTTTTTCAAGCCATACTCCGAGATTTGGACTATAAGGATGCTCAGGTGTATGGATTTTTCCCTGAAAAATCGAATCTGTAAAGAAATTGGGCAGAGATTTACGATGTTTAATTTATGGTAATAGCCGATAATCTGACTGACAAAGAAGCTCAGGCAAAAATCATGAAATTGAAGAAGCATTGTACTGTCTTTTGTTAATTAAAGCATCATTAATTTCAGTTTTATCTACAGTTCTTTTATGAGGTAACAAATATGGTCATATTATTAAAATCACTCGCCACTCCTATTGTCTGGATCTTAATTCTTATGATCCTTAGTTTGATGCTCATCATCCGGCCTTCAAAGAAGCTGCGATTCAAACTTGGCAAGTATGCGTTGTTTCTGGGGATATGTATCCTGTTTCTTTTAAGCCTTGAACCAGTGTCCAATTTGCTTATTTATTACCTGGAGTGTCAATACAAGCTACCTTCTGAAGAAGTTCTTTCTGATTTAGATATGGTGGTTATTCTGGGTGGAGGTATGAATATTGCAGGTGGTTTGCGGGAACAGGCTGAAGCGAGGGGACTTACATATGCAAGAATGTTTAATGGTGTCAGAATCTTTAAGCAAAGTGGCGCAAGGAAATTAGCCTTATGTGGAGGGTCTGCCGAAGTTATGAAGACATTGGTTCTCGAATTGGGTGTAGAGGAAACCAAAATCATTACTGAGACGAGATCACATACGACAATGGAAAATGCCTCTGAACTCGCTAAATTACTTTCTCCTGCAGGACAAAGACGAATTGGCCTTGTGACTTCGGCATTACATATGCTACGTTCAGAAAAGACATTCACAAAACAGTTTCCCAATGATATTATTGTGCCTATTCCCGTGAACTATATCTATTCTCCTGAATGGTATTTTCCGAGACATTGGATCCCATCCGCCAAGACTTTCTTGAATAGTAATTACGCCATTCACGAATGGATTGGAATAGTCTGTTATTCGATCAGATATGAATCTTAGGAGCAAACCAGTCAGTATTAATGCGACAGAAAGAACCATGAGCATATGGATGCTCACAGCCCTATCTTGAACATGTATTTCTGACGGTGCTCTTACAACTCTCCGCGTTTTCGCAACTTCCAGCCGGAAACAGCCAAACCAATTCCGCCAAGCAAAACAGCGGCTGGTACAGGAACAGGGGGTGGTGGTTCATCTATGTAGAAATTGTCCATTCCAAAGCAATATGCGTTCGTTGAAGTCAGTGTAAAGGATGTAATTCCCTTGAAATTGTCATCCAGCCATAACTTTGATACACCATCACCTTCATTACCCCACCAATCATAGTCAAAACCCCAGTCTGACGAGGGTAAAAGCATCGAGTAACCGCCTGATGTTGTGATATATGATGATTCACTCCCGGTTGATTGTCCACCTCCGACAGCGGTGTTTGAGGTAATATCGACGTAATTGAGATCGAACGAAGATCCATCAGATTTAGTGAAAACTATCGACGTTACTGTTCCAATCCCACTCCCCCCAAGGGACCAATGGGCATGGATTACGCTGTTTTCATAGTCGGGGCTTGGAGATACTAGACCGGTTGAATAATAGTCTCCTATAGTTCCTGCGCCACCGATGAAATGTACTTTGATTCCATCTTCTTCGTAGTAATCTACTAAATCTTGCCAAAGACCTGTGTTTGTTGTAGTTACAGTGAAGGGGGAAACGGTAAGTGTTGCCGTGCCGCCAGCAAAGTCGATGATAGCTCCAAATGTTGCACCTGTTGTTCCAAGGATATACGTCAAAACGACCAGTCCAACTGAAAGTATCTTTTTCATTTGATTTCACCTTTGTTTTTCAAAAAATCATTATCAGTTCAAAGCACCAAACACCTATAGGCACACAATAGTCTCAATTAATCCTTGAATCATCTTGGAAACAGAGAACTCCCTCCTCTGTGTATATAGCCAAATTAACAGAAATAATCAATAAGCTAAGGTGTTAAACCTTTATTATTACTAATTTACTTATTTGCGAAAGGTTTGTCAAGGATAAAATATT
>CAZZAX010000243.1:0-7450 GCA_964653075.1 uncultured Pirellulales bacterium | reverse complement strand
TAGAGGAACCTGCACGTTTGATACGAAAATTTGGGGATTTTATGATGAGTGAATCAGTCTAAGTGCTTATGTATAAAAGAATTAAAATTTTTTTAGAAATTTTGAAATTTGTTCAAAATTACCAGCGGTTTTTGTCGAAAATGATCCCGTTTTACATAGATTTCACGGATTTTTGTTGTATCGGATTAAGTATCCGGTGCTCTTTTAAGATACCCTTCAATTTGAGTTTGGCCATTATAGAACGAGAAAAACACCTCTCAAAGGCGTCCTGTAGAAAACGCTGAGTTAGCTTAACTTTCTCCCCGCCTATACGGATAGCCTCTGCCATTAATATAAATCAATCAAGGCCTATACCGAATCAATCAAATCCTTAATGCCAAATATGAAATCTTGACTGCCGGTTCTGGTTTAAGGTGCCAGTCGAGAAATACGAATATCATCGAAGAATATCATACCTGCACCGCCGGCCACAGAATTGCTCCTGTTACCAAGGCCAAGAGTAATCGAATCAACATTGGCAAGGTTCACACCCTGGTCTGCAAATGCCTGCAAGTCGATATTCCATTCTGTCCAGGCAGATTCCTGAGCCGCATTTGGATTATCATTAGTAACCAACGCGTTACCGTTGAGAACAACATACAAAGGCTCGGCAGCGTTGGCGGCATCGCCTCTGAGCCATATTGTCAGGGTGTTCACGCCGTTTACTGTCCAGTCACGCTGGTTAGTCAATGTTAAAGTCGCCTCGGATTTCCCAACAGCGTTATCGAAGGCAAAAGGCATCGACTGCAAACCGCCGTGGACGATAGTCTGCTCGGCAAATGGATGACCAACGACAGAGCCGTTGATAGCCGGGTTGTCGAATCCATCTACCCAGGCCAGATATATCCTGTTACTGCCGGGCTCACCTTCATTAATGTCATTGTAGGACTCAAAGTCATCGACAACCAGATACTCTTGTGTAGTAAAGCTCCAGACATCGCCTTGCCAGGTGGCAGGGCTCCTGGCCTCATTGACCTCATTAACCTTCCAGTAATAAGTCTGGTTTAAATCAAGCGCGCCGGGGTCATAGCTGGCGGAACTGCTGCCAGCAGGAATACGAACAGGACTGATCGTCTCATCTATCACTGTTTGCATGTCAGAGCTGAAGTAAACATCGTGCTCGGAGGCCTCTCTTCCAGCTCCGAAGCTGAGGAACGCATTCACATCCGCGTCTGTCGCCCCGGAATCAGGGCTGGGCTCTCTTGCCCAGATAGGTAAGTAGAGGAAGCTGACCTCACTGAGACCGTATTGGGTCAGGATGCTTTCCCAGCCACTGTTAACTGTAAGCTTGACGTACTTTGCCGCCGCACCACCAAAATCAACATTGGTGTTTGCTGCATAACCGGCTGCACCGGGCCCCCGGGCAAACTCATGAGTAGTCCCCAGGGTCGTATAGGCGATACCGTCAGCCGAATATTCAATGGAAACATCTTTGAATCCGTAACCGATTGACGGCTCAATAATCTGATTCTGATTCCACACCGACATCTCGTGGAGTTTGTAAACCTTATCGAACTGATACTCGATCCAGGTCGGCTGCGACCCCAGCATATCGCTCAGCCACATATCTTCCGGACTTGTCGAGTGCAGATCGCTGTCGTCCAGGCCCGAGCCATCGATGGTTTTCTCAGGCGCAAAGCCGGCCATTGAGCTGGACGCTGTGACGGTTATGTTCGCACCATCAACAGGATAACCAACAGGCTCGGTTGTAAAACTCCAGACATCACCCTTGAATACTGTCGAATCCGGCGGGGCATTGACTTCATCGACGCGCCAGTAGTAGGTCTCGCCGAGATCCAGGTGTTCGGGAACAGCGTAGCTGCTGTCACTAAGGCGGCCCCGATACACGCCAGTCAGGTCAACTGTCGCAGTGGCATTGTTGACGTCGTCGAAACTGGTGCCGAAATAGACATCATGCAGGTCGGCAAATTCTCCGGGCGTCCAGCTAAGGACCACATCTCTCGACACATCCGCCGCCTCATCCGCAGGATCCGGATCAGCAGCCTTTACTCGACTCAACCCCAACGGTTCAATTCCGGCAACATACTCTCCTGCATAGAGAGAAACAAAATCCAGCCAGTATGGAACTTCAACGCTAGCATTCCACTGTATCTGAAGTTTTATCGAAGCGTTCGGGGCTTCAGCGGTAAATGTATACTCAGCCCACTCGGTCGTCAGTTGAAAATCTGCACTCTCCAACGAAGAGTTATCCATCGCTTGCAACCTCACTTGAACTGGACGTGGTGCTTCAGCCTTGGCCCAGAAGCTTACACTATACCTATCGCCAACCGTGAGCGGGATGGCTGCATAGATCACGACGAATTGGCCGGTTCCACTTGGCATAACCCTAAGGCTTTTTTTGCCATCAATGAACTCGGTTTTATCGATTTCGATAGTGCTGTTTACAGCACCACCAGCAGCCCAAGTAAGCCATTTATCCCAAGCCGTATTGCCTATGATAATCTCATTCTCAAAACTTGGATCTTCCGGTAGGTTTACGACTTGTGCATGAGTTACCAGCGGCACAGCAACCAGCACCAAAACAAAAGGAACCAAATAAGGCAATCTTCTAAACATAATAGTCCTCCTTCAGAAAAATATAGATTGATAACTGGGATGGAAGTATCTACACCGCAAAGCACAAAATGGCTGCTATGACCTCATCCGTTCCGTAATAACTCCTCCTATAGTTGGAAAATTACAAGAATTACGCCAGTTGACAACCTCAATACCATCGATGTCCAACTGTGCAGGTACAAGTTTTATTAATGTATCTATACCATATTATACGACTCCTCGTCAAGAAAAAACACAGGTGTCATGTGCTTGAACAACTTTTAAATCAATTTGTAAGTTCTTTGGATTGTGAAAAACAGCAGAACTGTCAGCATTATTTAGACCAGTGCCACCAGCCAATCAGATCGCATCAAGCCGCGCACAGATACCCTCAAAACGCCCCCATTTTCTTGAGCTGGAAAACACCCTGATTTCCAGGTGACATTATGACACCATTTTGTCACTACAAATGTTGATTTTGCCTATATCAAGTCCGAATAAATGTCAATTATTTGCCAAAATACAGATATTTTTAACAATTTTCAGTGTGTAATCGGATTAAGTAGACGGTGACGAAGTAATTGATAAAAAGATATGTTTCTTTTAAGAATACCCACAACTGTAATGTACAAGGTCTTGACACATTCCTTTCTCAAAGTCATCAGTCAATTCATTTTCCTTGGAATTTTGTTTTGTGATATGTAGAAAAATATTAAAAAAAGGACAGAACTGTAACAAAACAGTAATATATATTTATAATAATTGCTCCTACTATAGCACAATAATTAATTACAATTAGTATAGACAGGAGATAAAGATGGCACGAAATAAGCTATTTATTAGCATTTTTTTTGCTACCAGCCTTATTCTATACCTTGGAAATGCAACAGCGCAGTCAATAACCGATTTCATCGAGCAGGATGATGTCAGCGGAGTAGAGGCGTTTGTTCGAACCCACGATATCAACAAACTCTATTACGATTATACGCCGCTGTGAGGCCTTTGATGACCAGAACCAAAAAACAAAATAATGTTGATAGTATTAAGGAGTAATGAAATGATTATGAAATGGTTAAAAGGAAAGCTCATGGAAATGAACAAAACACTGATTATGACCCTTGTATTGGTTTCTACCAGTTCCTGTGCAATGTTCCAACCACAGAAGGAAATTAAGGAAATTGAGAATACGTATATAAACAAGGACGAAATCACCATTGATGTTTCGCCCATGAGCCGATATACGATAACAGCGTCAAGTGATCACAGTGTTCATATTCACGTAAGGTATGCTGATGATCCAACTGTTCAGTATACTATCCACGAGACAGACAGAGCACTTCGTCTGAGCAATAAGGATTTGAACTACCATCCGAATAGACCGACTCCACGTGACATTTATCAATGGAAATTGGAATTGCCAAAGAATATGAAGGTGAAATGTAACGGAGGCATCACCCGATTGAATGTGGACTCCTTTGATGGATCTATTTCAGTTGCTACGGGCAAGGGAACGATGACGTTTAAGCACTCCAAAGGAATGTTCGACATCTCGACCGGACTTGGGGATATCCGCTTTGTTCAGTGCGAAGGCACGTTCAACGTCTCGGGCGGGCAAGCCGATATCGACGCATCGAGGATTGTCATTGAGGATGAAAGCAAATTCTTGACAAATGGCGGCGATATAAAAGTCGTTCTGGCGAAAACGCCAAGGCATAATATCACCATCACAACCGGCACGGGGCGTGGTCTTCTTGACTACAACGGCAACACTATTGTCGGCAGTTTCAAGTTCTCTGCCGAAAAAGACAAAGGAAGAATTGTCTCCCCCTACCGGTTTGAGAGGCAAACAACATACAAGGATGATCTTAAGATTATTCGAAATCAAAATGACGAAGGAAAGAAGGTGGATTATCTTTTGAAGGAGCAAGTGATAGGTAATTCATTGCCGGAGATTCTCATAAAAACGATCCGGGGTAGTGCTGTCCTTAGTAAATAATGGCAAATAATAGGGTAAATAATAAATAATGAATAAAATAAGCAATCAAGTTTAAAACCAGTATCACCACGTCGGCCACACCAATGGCAAATATAGCAGGTTACTTAGGGAATTTGAAATAATCTCAGGCTAGGAGCGTGTCCGAGTATTCGCTCTCAAAATACATAAGTCTTTGGCAACAAAGAACTTAATGTTTTTGGGCCCAAAGCAACTAAGTCTTTTATCTGCAAGTAGTTATGAATTTTAAAGCCTATTACTCGGACAGACTCCTAGCATAGCCGCCTTTACGACCGCATGTATAGTCGGAATATTGATTTAACGTGTGGAATTAGAAGACTTCAGTGTTATAAGGTGTAAATTGAAAAACTAAACATACATATTTATACTATTATGAAAAGGATGCTAAATGCGAAATATTGTTTTAATACTATGTATTTTATGTGTCATATCATGTAATAGATATAGCCATGAATACGATACTGATTTGGAAAATCCTATGTTTAAGTCAATAGAAAAGCTTCACAAAAAAGACAAACAGGCCGCAATGAATGGAGATATTGAAACACTGTTATCATTGTTTACAGACGATGGCATCGTAATTCCGGCTGAAGGTGACATTATCGAGGGCAAAGAAGGTTTAAAAAATATGTTGAAGCAGAGTCTTGAACTTTACAAGGATTATACCGTGACCGAGTACGATCATGATTTCAAGGAAATAAAGGTTTTAGGCGAATACGCATATGAATGGGGGATATACAGCAGTAAATATAGATCGAAAAAAGACGGTAAAGAAATAACAGGCAGCGGTAAATTGATGAGAATATTAAAGCTGCAGGCTGATGGCAGCTGGAAAGTTCATAGAACAATATGGACTGTTGATAAATAATTAAATTTGATTATACGAAGCTTCGAACAAACCGAAAAAAGCTGAAGAGTAGCGAACAAAACTGCCATAAATAGAAACTGTGGAGGAGTGATATAACAGATGAAAAACTACTTCTTTTAGGAGCTAAAAAACACCACAATTATCAGGTGACATCATGTTACCATTTTGACACCACAAATGTTGATTTTGCCTATGTCGAGTCCGAATAAATGCCGATTTTTTGCGAAATAGAGATATTTGTTAACAATTTTTAGTGTTAAATCGGATTAGAGCATTTGTGCCGGCTGCGCGTCACAAAAACTCGTAATTAATTAAGTATACGGAGGTCTTTAACTTAGGATGGAATCCCTGTCAATCTTGAGCCAACGGTTGAGACTTAAAGCGGCAAATTTGCAACAACAGGCTAATTCTCATAGATTGCATAAAGTTCGATCAGTATAGTTTGTCAAAGTTTTTGGGCTAAGAACCAGAGCAGAAATAATATAAAAAAATTTAATTTTTTTGTTGCACTATATTATTAATTTGCGTATAGTGTATTAGGTAAGTAATACAGTAATGCTATTGAGGTGAAATCTAATGCTATTAGAAATTGACCATCACAGCGGTGTGCCTATTTACCGTCAGGTAATCAGGCAGATCCGGCAGCAGATAATGACTGATGGATTTAAGGAGGGAGACCAGTTGGAGACAGTTCGTGCTCTGGCAGCACAACTGAAAGTCAATCCCATGACTGTTAGTAAAGCATACTCATTTCTGGAAATTGAGGGGCTTGTCGAACGAAAACGGGGAATTGGTCTCTTCGTGGTTAAGGTGAGAAAAGGCCAAAAAGACCAGATTAAGGTTCAATTGCTGAATAACATTGTAAACAAGGCGGCGATCACAGCTATCCAGCTGGGAATATCAGAAGATAAAGCTATAGAGTTTTTTAAGAAACACTACAAAGAATACAACTCTAAAATCCGGAGGCAAAAATGATAAACGGAAATCCGATAGTACAAATGCGTAATGTCTCCAAGAAGTTCGGAAAAATAAAGGCGTTAGATAGAATCGACCTGGATATCAAACAAGGTGAGATCATTGGTCTGTTAGGAGCCAATGGAGCGGGCAAGAGCACGTTGCTAAGGCACATTATTGGATTATATCTTGCCGACCAGGGCCAGTGCATCACATTTGAGACGGATGCAGCAAAGCTAAGCCCAAAAGAACTTGGACGGATTGGTTATGTTCACCAGGAAGGTGAGCTTCTCGAATGGATGACGGTAAAGCAATTGATTCGTTATGTGAGTACATATTACAAAACCTGGAATCATGAAATAGAAGAGAAATACATTGAGGATTTTGATATTTCAATCAAGGACCGTGTAGCTTCTCTCTCGCCTGGCCAACGGCAAAAGGTGGCAATACTATTGGCAATAGGTTTTGAGCCGGAACTGTTAATACTTGATGAACCTGCCTCGGCTTTAGACCCAGTTGCCCGCAGCCAATTTCTTGATTTGCTACTTCAAATAATTCAGGACGAAGATCGAACAGTTATTATCTCATCACATATTCTAAGCGATGTGGAGAAGGTGATTGATCATACGCTGATTATGCGTGGGGGGCAGATACTTCGAGATTGTAGTTTTGATAGCCTTAGGGAGGAATTCCTCAAAGTAACGCTTACATCCCTAAACGGCAAGTTGACCGCTGAATTACCGTTCGAAAATGTTATTGACTGCAAAAGAAATAACTCCCAAGCTATATTCTCGGTGCAGAATCTTTCACAACAGGAATTGGAGACAAAGGCCAAGGATGTGAACTGTGAAATTGAAATCGGGCCATTGCCTCTGGAAGAAATATATAAAATTGTTATCAGCCGGAAAACCGAGGTGGGAGAATGAGTATTTTAATAGCTAATTCGAAGCATCTTTATCAGCGGCGTGGGGCATGGTTTGCGTATTTGATTATTTTGTGTATGGTGCCGATGGCTTTAT
>CAZZAX010000242.1:0-7466 GCA_964653075.1 uncultured Pirellulales bacterium | reverse complement strand
ACCAAATCGCAATAATCGGGATTGAAAAAGTAACACCGACAATCTCGTACGCCAGACTTATCAAAGGCGACTTATATAAGATTTCGGTAGGTTTGATTTGCCGCCTGAGAAAGGTCGAACTTGAAGAACCCGAACGTGCTAAAAGCAGTATAAGGAGAACTCCGCAAGGTGGAGTAGAGCTGCCCTTCGACTAATCTTCTTTGGGTTCGTACGCAAAAAAGCTCGATAGTTGCTTATCCGGCCGACGATAGAAAAGCCTCGATGTTTTCTGTTGGTACATCCGGAGGCATACCGCCGCCGCAGGAAAGGACAATCCGGCTCTTGTCGCTTACCGATTCGAGTGCGGCCTTGACGCTGTTGCACACATCTTCGCGGGTACCCGCTGCAAGGACATCCCGTGTGGGGATATTTCCGAGCAAGGTTACAGCGCTGTTAGTAAGCTCTTTCATCTGAGCGAGGGTGTGCTGGAAACTGAAATTGAAAAGATTCACGCCGATTTCGGGAAGGTACGGTGCGCAAACAAGTCCGGCGGCGTCGTTGTGGAAGAATTTCACGTTAACGTCAAGTGACTGGAAAATGCGTTTCAGGTACGGCATGGCCGCCCCTTTGAAGTCTTGTTCACCTAAAAAGCCTACAATGTCATCGAGAATGAATATGCCGTCGATGGATGGAAATGTCCGGGCCTGAAGTTCGAGCCAGCCGATTATGAAATCTGTTACAATAGTCAGCAGCTTGCTTGTTTCGTCGGGATTGGTTCGGATGGCCATAAGGAATTCGGTGCTTCCGACCAGGAACGAAGCCACATTCAACGGCCCGCGTGCAACGGCAAACTTAATATTGTGGCCTGCCTGTTCGATTTGGCCTTGATAATGTTTTAGGCGATTGAGGACGAATGGCAGCAGGCCGTCCGTTTTCGGGTTCGGCTTGTTGAGTGAGTTTACCTGCTGAATATCGGTGATAATTTTATCTGCGTAGGGCAGCTCGTTTTCCTGCCAGGAACATTTCGCGCCGAAGGCTGACGGCTCCGTGCACATACCGAACTCGGCCCAGAATCCCGGTAAGAACATAATATCCGGAAATTGTCTGACGGCTTTAAGGTTGGCATCGAACCACATCTGTTCGTTAGAGAAATAATCGATCGTGGACATGCCCGCCCACCCCGGAAGCCAGGGGCTGTCGATAATAAAACCCACCGGCAGCGGCTCAACCGGCTCACCGTTTATAACGGCCAGCAATTTTTCCCATTGCTCAGTTGTCATGCTGTCCTGGGCTTTTGACGGACGAAATGCACAACCAGGATAAGCCCCACGAAAGCAACGATTACTGCGATGCTCCATCCGCCCAGTCTTGACCACAAACTCCAAATACTTACCAGCGTCGCTATACCGGTGGCAATTATCATCAAGACATTCCAGAGGACACGCTTGCCGCCTTGTGGCATGTTGTCGCCGAGCATGGCCTTCTGGTTCATCAACAGAGAGAAGGCGACATATGCAATCGGCAGGAGTATGATGCAGAATACCGAGGTCGGCATTGCCAGCCAGGGCGCCGGCTGTTTCCAGAAAATAGCCGACAGAGCTGCGGGCACAACGAGTAGAGAACCGATGCGTTGTGTCCAGCCCTTCAAAGGCCTGTTAAGCAACTCACAAAGACATAGTCCGTTGATTGTCATAAGCATTGTCGCGGCGCTGATGCCCATTCCTAATACGCCAAGGCCGAATACAAACTGGGCCAGAAAATCGCCCGTCAGCGGCTCCAAGGCGGCGGCCAGGTTGAGATTGTCACGCTTGACCAGCATCGCGGACATCCTTTTGTCCGCCCAGGGCAGGGCTTCCGACCGTTCCTGTACCTGTACGGGCGTGAGTTTTGCGAATTCCTCGGCGCCGATTTCGAATTTGAGCCGGCTCGCAAGAAGGTTTTTATAAGGATCGACGAGGTTTTGGGCCGGCTCGACCGTTACCATACCGCCCGGTTCGTCCGGCACAAAACCAGGGGCCGGAGTTGTGTGGAACCGTGACGCCGAAGCGATTATCACGAAGCCGGTAGCAAGAATAAAGGGTATGAACAAACCGGTCGAAAGGTCAAATATCGCCAGACCCCGGAAGTCCTTGTCCCAGCCTTTCCGCAGCATCGAATATGGCAGCAGAAACGTCATGTTGATACCCACCGCGGCAGCAGTAGCGGCGATCATGACGTCACGCTGCTGGGAGACAATGAGCTCTGTCCAGAACTGCTGGAATTGGGGGGCCACAGCCTCGATCTGAGTTTTGACCGTCGCCGCCGGCTCCCACAACATACGCAATCTCGGTATCAGTCCACTGAGAATTTGGCCCCAGTCAATGGCGCCTTCAATACTTAACTTGATGACGACACCCATGAAAGACAAAACGATCATGCTTACTATCGACTTTATGATGATTTCATATATCTTGACGCCGCGGCCTCCGGCACTGTAGAACATCGTCGCGGTAATGCAAATTGCAAGAATAAAGCTAACACAGATGATTCTGCCCCATGGGTCCGGAATTGCTCCGAGAATGTTCGGCGAGAGGTTCTGCCGCAGCGCGGTGGTCCCAAGAACATATTGCGGCATAGACCAAACGAGATTGGCGGCCGCTGATGCGAGCAGCCAGCTCCATCCGAGCACGGGGCTGACGTGCTCGTTGATCGCCTTGAGCGGCCTTTCCCTGATGGAAAGCGTCACATAACCAATCGCGCCGAGCATAATGATGCCTAATATCATTGCCAGCGGCTGAAGCCACATCATACTAAAACCCACCAGCACGCCGAGGTACAGACTCGATGAGAAAGATACGCCCCCGACGGTGATACCGCTCTGGAGCCAGCCCGGGCCTGATAACCGTAAAAATGTCTTAACGGTTGCTACAGTGCCTTTCTGGCGCGCAGTCACTATCGATTGGCGGTCCTTTTCGATGCGCGGGTTCATGTGTGTTACTTGTTGTTCCTGAGGCTGTGGAGGGCTCAGGGGGCTTTGTTCTGTTTCGTTTGGCGACATATGTTTACTCTCCTGTATTAAACATTTCTACCTGTGTTCTTAGCCAGAATATATTCTTTTGTTTTTATGACGGCTTGAGGGTCTGTTTCAAACGGCAGACATCCCGTCCCGATACAAACTTTCTCTCTATTGTTGGCCAGTTCGAATACTCTGTCAACTTCCTTTTCAGCATCTTCGAAATTTTTTGAAGTCATTGTTCTCGGGTCCATATTGATTCTGACCATCACGTCGGGACGCTCTCGCATTATGTCCATAAACTTTTTTTGGTCTGTTCCGGCCGGACAGCAGACATATCCGGTTCCGGTCTGAAGAATCGAATCAAGGATCGGGGCTGTGTCACCGCCCATAATGCAGGGAACAGGATGACCGACAACCGCCGCCGTCTTTTCCATCGTTTCTTTAAGTGCGTCGAACTCTATTGTTTTGAAATCCTGGGGCGATAATAAGGGAGGGGTTGCCGCCGATTCGAAAAAAGCGATATCCAGACCCTGGTGGACTACTTCTTTGCAAAACTCTACCTGCCCGGCTACGAGGTGACTTAGAGCCCGGGCAACCAGGTCGGGATTGGTCATAATCTCGCATAACAGGTTTTCAAAGCCCATGAGATTTGTTGCCAGTGAGAACGGCCCGCTCAAAGGTATCCTGACGTCCGCCTCGGGACATTCATCTGCGATGCGCTGGCCGGCTTCTATTACCATAGGAACACGACCGTCGGCTTTGGGATTAAACGGCTCCAGAGTCATTAGTTCTTTTGAGGTGGAATATGGATGCCTGAAAATAGCGGGAACGCCGGTGCCGGCAGGTCTGTCAACGATTGCACCGTATGCTTCGGCTTCGAGGTTGTAAATATCTATACCGACCACGATTGGGCGATGATTATAGAAACGAAACGTTTCAATGTGAGCTTGCGAAAGCAGCCGGCCGTTTCGCGATACTTCCCAGGGGGATTTACCGATTACTCTGGCAGCGTGCTCATATACAGAAGGGCAGAACTGCACGTGCGTTTATTCCTTTCCTTATAAACAAAAGAGCATTAAAGTTTGTTTCTGCGTTCAATTTCCCGAATAACCGCCGAGTTGTCCAAATCTCCGTCGCCTGCTTCTATTGCCTTTTTCAGGACATCCAGATGCACCTTCGACAGAGGCAGCTCCTGACCGAGCTTTTCAGAGTACTTGAGGATAATCGAAACATCCTTGTGGTGCTGTCGAAGTCTTGCCTGGGCCGTGAAATCACCGTCCAACATCTTTTTGCCCTTGATGTCCATAGCGACCGAGTAAGCGGGTGTAACTTTGAGCAGTTCAAGAAAAGCATTCGGGTCGAGGCCTAATTTGCCTGCAAAGACAAGCCCCTCAGCAAGAGCAAGACGGTTCAATCCAAGAATCAAATTACTCGCGAGCTTGGCCCTGGAGCCGTTTCCCGAATCGCCCAAGTAACAAACCTGCCCACCGAGTGTTTGAAAAATATCCATGCATTTTTCATAAGCGGCTTTGTCGCCACCGACCATAAACGTTATCTCTTTGTCCCTGACCTGTCGGCTGGAACCGGAAAAAGGGGCGTCCAGAAAATAAACATTCTTTTCTGCGAGTCTTTGCGCCAGAGCCGCCGTTTCATCCGGGTCTCCTGTGGTTGTATCAATTATATATTTCGGAAGTCTCTTTGATTCCAAAATACCATTGGGGCCTTCGACAACTTTCAGTACCACTTGCGTATTAGGGAGCGATAGTATAATTCGCTCTGCTTGTTCGGCCACCTGTGCAGGACTATCGACCGCTTTTGCCCCGAACTGTTTGAGGTGCTCACACTTGGCCGGCTCAATGTCGAAACCGACAACATCAAAATGCTCCGCAATCAGGCGCTGTGCTATAGCAGTGCCGACAAGGCCAAGACCAACAAGTCCGATGTTAGAGGTCACACAATTATCCTTTTGTTTTATTTAAGTATAACCAGCATCACAAGGACACAGGCCAGGCAGATTCCTAATGTTACCACAAAGCCGACCCAGGACTGGCGAGATGGTTTAACGAGAAAAAGTCCACAGCCGGTCAGCAAGCGCTTTTGTCGAGGGACGGCCTCATCGAGAGGCAAAGCCAGTTTATCCTCCTGGCCGATTGGGACATAAATCTTCGTGAAAAATTTTTCTATTGTCTCACGGCCCGGCGGTCTTGTTATAAGACTGCCTATCACACCTGCAAGTACGCCAACGACAATCGGTACTCCTATCGTGACATCCCGGCTGCAGTCGAGAACATAACGGCTTACCAGGAACGTGCCCGAGGCCAGAATTGTACTTGAAAACATCCCTGTTGTGTTCATTCGCCGCCAGAGAATACCCATCGCAGTTGAAATACCTACCAGACTGAGAATGTTGAAATAATCGAGGATTGCTTTGACAAGGTTGCTCCTCATTAAAATCGCTCCCACAAGTGCCGAAAGAGCGATGAAAACACCTATAATACGGGTTATACGCACCAATTGCTGCTCATCTGCATTAGGATTAATATAAACACGATAGATGTTTTGGGAAAAGAGCCCCGCGACCGTCACCTGCACCGCATCGCCGGAGGACATGGCAGCCGCCATCACACATGCGAGCATTACGCCCTGAAGCTCGGGCCTAAGTAAACCGCGGATTGCATCGCCGAAGGCGGCGTCCTTATTAATCTCCAAACCTGTATTGAGAAGATATGCCAGCCAGCACAAGCCAAGCACGCACCAGCCGATTGTACACACCCGCTTGAGGACGTTGCCGTATGTAAAGCCGACTCGCCCTTCCCATTCGGTTTTGCCCGCCGCACATACGCTCATCAGGTGCGGAAACGCCAGTGCCGTCAGCGGAGCATTGATACTCAGTAAAAGCACGGTGAGTAAACTGAATTCTTTCGGATCGAATAAGCTCAAGTAAGTGTTTTCCTGCGCTGTCAACGTCGCACGCATACCAGCCAGGCCGTCAACACGACCGAGTGCGACAGGAATGGCAATGAACGACAGGGCGATAATCATTAAGCCCTGAATCATATCGGTACGGATGGCCGCGATTATACCACCCCAGTAGCTGTAAATTATGAATACTACCGTGGTGACAAGCAAGATTCCGAAGAACCACATATCACTTTCCTGAACCTGGGCCTTGCCCATCACACCCTGTACGGTGCGGGTTGTCGCAAGCATGACTCCCGCTAAGAAAACAATCATCCCGACCGCTGCTACGATAATGTACAGCACACTGGCCGACCTGCCGAAACGCTCCCGGAAAAAGTCGGCCATCGTCAGGCACCGCATCCGCCGAACTACCGGCGCAATAATCCAGTAGAAGGGCGTCCCGAACAGCCACATCCACGAGACCCAGATGCCGGAAGCCCCGCTTACGACGCCCTGGCTCATAACCCCCGCCACGTTGCCCGGATGCGTGCCGGCGCCGAAAGCGTGCATCACCATCATCGGCCAGCCGAACCGGCGGTTGCCCAAAAGGTAACCCTCCTGGTTGTGAATGCCCCGCTTGCTCCACCAGCCCATCAGGAGCATCCCGGCGAAATATAATACGAGCACAATCCAGATTGCGTAGTGTAACCCAAGAAACTCCATAGCTGCTCCTTTGACCGGCTATTGACGAGTTAGAAAGTTCGAATGGGGACTTCTGTCCCGGTTTTTTCAGCCGAGATATAAGCACTATAAATTGTCGAGATACAGTCGGCGGCCAGGTTGCCGGTGCTTTCCAGAGCCTCACCGTATGCGATGGTCCTGTAGAAGGCCTCCATTTCCTGCGGATAGCCTGTGAACCAGTCCTCATCGGGCGATGGATTCGACCAGCCCTGTTTGGTGCCTGTTTTTTCCACTACATAAATATCGGCAAAATTTGAATCCACCGGATTGTAAGTTTTCATCGCCGTGTTCGGGTTGATATTGCAGATAGTCCGGTGGTTGTTTGCCGAGACTTCGAGCCAGTTGTGAATGCCCCCTAAAACAATATCGGAGGCGAAGATGTCGGCGATAGTGCCGTCTTCGAAGACCACGTGCATCAAAGAAAAATCATCGATATCGTAGTAGTCGCAGCGGATGTGGCCTTTGTCCTCGAATTTTTCCAGCCGGGTCAGAGCGGCTGTTCTAGCGGTTACCGCTTTCGGACGAATTGGCTCGCCGTTGCGTGCATTTCCTTCTACGCGTTTTAGATAAAGCGCCGCCGTCAGCGGGTGACATCCCTTGCCTATCATTACGCCGCCGCCGGAGAATTTCCAATAGGCATAAGTCACGGCGTGTGAGCCGGAGTGTGCTTCTTCGCCGTGGAGCCAGAGAATCTGTGCACCGGTTTTCTCGATAATCTCCCGCTCCTTTTGAATCGAAGGGGCATAGACCCAGTTCTCGGCGTAGAGTATCCGTCCCTTGCTTTTCTTTTCTGCATCGAGCATCCGCTCGATGCTCGCAATGGAGTGTTCAAGTGCATTTTGCTTAGGGA
>CAZZAX010000241.1:0-7576 GCA_964653075.1 uncultured Pirellulales bacterium | reverse complement strand
ATACAGACGGATGTCATCAAAGAACATCATACCCGCTCCACCGGCAACCGGATTGCTCCTGTTGCCAAGGCCAAGAGTAATCGAATTGACACTGGCAAGGTTCACACCCTGGTCGGCAAAGGTCTGGAGGTCGATAGTCCATTGCGTCCAGGAAGCTGCCAATGCCGCATCAGGATTGTCATGAGTTACCATAGCGCTATCATTGAGGGCTACATACATCGGTTCGGCTGCGTTATCCGAAACACCTCTGAACCAAATTACCAGTGTGTTGACACTATTCACCGTCCAGTCACGATTGGAAGTCAAAGTCAAAGTTGCCTCGGATTTTCCAACGGCGTTGTCATAAGCCATCGGCATCGACTGATTGCCGCTATGAACGATGGTCTGCTCGGCAAAAGGAGGATTGGCGTAGCCAACGACAGAGCCGTTTACGGCCGGATTGTCAAATCCGTCTATCCAGGCGTTAAATATCCTGTTGCTCAGCGGGTCGGCGGGATCAAGGTCATTGTAGGCCTCAAAATCGTCAATGATAAGGAAGTTGGCTGTGGTAAAGCTCCAGAGGGGGCCAGTCCACGGGCTGTCGGCGTTGGCGTTATTGGCCTCATCGATACGCCAATAGTAGGTAGTATCCCATTCAAGCTGTCCGGGTTCATAGCTCTCAGAACCGAGGTTGCCGCTGGCTTTATTCTCAAGCGAACCTGCATCAGTGCCGAAGTACACTTCATGTGAAGCACCAAAGCCCGGTGTCCATGTGAGAACGGGCGTTTGCGTTACATCCACGGCGCCGTTAGCCGGATCAGGATTACTCACGGCGCCCTCGGTTGTAAAGCTCCAGACATGGCCTTTATGTGTTTCGACAATGTCAAACTCATCGACACGCCAATAGTAAGTCTTAGCCATTTTAAGCGTACCGGGATTGTAATTCAAAGTTCCCTGAGGGGAACCACCGGAGGCATTGTCCACTTCGTCAAAATTGTCACCGAAGTAAACTGTGTGCAGTTTCGCACCAAAGCCTGCCGTCCAGCCAAGCCTCGCATCCACATCTACAGACTCGGCAGCATCAGCCGGGTCGGGAAAGTATGCTGTCTTAGGGGGAATACTGAAGCTCCAGACATCGCCTTTCCAGGGGCTGTTCGGCTCGGAGTCATTGACCTCATCAACACGCCAGTAGTAAGTCGTTCCCGGAACAAGACCGTCCGGATAGGCAAAACCGGGGAAGCCGGCAACTAAAAACGTTGTGGCCTGGTTTCCCTGGAAGGCGCTCTCGGCACCGGCGTTTACATCGTCGAAATTATCACTGAAGTACACATCATGCGAGACAGCAAAATCTCCCGCCCGCCAGCTAAGATTCACCCACGTATCGGGATGCAAGGCACCATCGGCGGGAACGGGGCCTGATGCCTGTGGATAATCGCCGGCACTACCGAGCATGATAATCCGAACCTCATCCTGGGTTAATGCCCGGTCGAATATCAGCACATCGTCAATCAGGCCGGTCCAGAAGCGTCCCGTTGCCTGGGAATTGTCGCCGATGTAGAGAGGATAGCTGCTGACAGTTATTTGTCCGGAGTTCTCTTCAGTTGCATCCACCTCACCATCTACGTACAAGTAGTTCATCGTGCCGTCGTACACCCAAGCGACGTGGTGCCACTCGCCATCGTCCACGGGGGTGACTCCGTAGGTATAGTTCCCGCTTGTTCCGCCCACAGCGGCTTCCATGAAGTTATTCAGGCTCGCTCTCGACGACCGCCAGGAATCGTCACCCCTTGAGAGGACAGTGTTCCATTCCTTGTCGAATTCGACGACCTTAATCCAGTACGTGAAAGTGATAAAGTCGGTGATATCGAACTTCGGGTCGAGCCCGCAATCCACATAGTCGCCGTCACCATCGAGGCTTATTGCCTCGCCGAAGACGCCGGGCTCATAGGTTGGGTCGCCCATTTCTGTGCCGTGGAGGTCATTGCCGGAACTGTCGTCTGCATTGCCGTCAAAACGGTACCAAGCGACGAGACTCGGGTCGGCGCCTTCGGCCGGGCTTGATATAATCAAGCTCGTCACCAAAACAAAAGAAAATAAAAAAAGCAATTTTTTACACATAATGGTCCTCCTTAAAAAGAGTTAAAATAATTACGAATTATGCTTTGGCCACACACCAAAATGCTTGTTGTTTTCACAAGATGGATTTTTTGTCGAAATGTGAAAGTTCAACTCCAGGATAGAAAGCCATTGTTAAAACTGACTTTAAACCCGGCATAAACACCTCCTCTATTTGCAAATACAAAGTGCCGGAACTTCAAAAGGCCAGAATCCGCGGATATAAAAAGACACGGACACATGCCTCACCAATCTTTGTTATACCAAATAACTCACTTTCCCGTCAAGTAAAATTCCTTTTTTTATGTATTAACATGCGTTATTTGATAGAATTGAGTAAAATAGGAAAGCGTATGGGGGGATATTGCTTACGGGGAGAGCTTCTTCAATCTATGTGCAACAGGTCTTCGATACTGCTCTAAGACAAACGGGACCTGTACCAAACAGGTACAGGCCCCGAATCAATGCTAATTTGCTATATCAACCGAGCAATTTAAGTCCAGAAACATTACACGGTTTACGGTGCCGGCTACGGAGCATACAGACGAATGTCATCGAAGTACATCATACCCGAACCGCCGGCAGTCGGATTGGCCCTGTTACCAAGACCGAGAGTAATCGAATTGACATTTGCAAGATTCACACCCTGGTCTGCGAAGCGCGTCAGGTCGATGTTCCATTCGGTCCAGGTAGATGCCTGCGCCGCATTTGGATTATCATGGTTGACAACAGCGCTGTCATTGAGAGCAACATACATCGGCTCTGCGGCGTTGGCCGAAGAACCTCGATACCAAATCGTTAATGTGTTAACGCCGTTCACCGTCCAGTCACGCGTATCAGTCAATGTCAGAGTCGCCTCGGATTTTCCGACAGCATTATCATAGGACATCGGCATTGACTGGAAACCTCTGTGAGCGATAGTCTGCTCGGCGAAAGGAGGATTGGCATGACCAACTACGGAACCGTTTACAGCCGGGTTGTCGAATCCGTCCAGCCACGCATTAAATATCCTATTGCTTTCGGGGTCTGTGGGATCGAGGTCATTGTAGCTCTCAAAGTCGTCTATGATAAGGAAGTTGGCCGTGTTAAAGCTCCAGAGAGGGCCTGTCCACGGACTGTCAGGGTTGGCATTATTCGCCTCGTCAATACGCCAGTAGTAAGTGGTATCCCACTCAAGCTGTCCGGGTTCATAGCTCTCGGAACCGAGGTTTCCGCTGGCTTTATTCTCAAGTGAACCTGCATCAGTGCCGAAGTACACTTCATGTGAAGCACCAAGGCCCGGTGTCCATGTGAGAACAGGTGTCTGCGTCACGTCCACGGCGCCATTAGCCGGATTAAGTGCCGCAACGGCACCTTCAGTTATAAAGCTCCAGACGTCGCCTTTATGCGTTTCGACAATATCGAACTCATCGACGCGCCAGTAGTAAGTCTTAGCCATTTTGAGTGTGCCGGGGGTATAGGTCGTAGTTCCCTGGGCCTGACCTCCGACAGCATTGTTAACATCATCAAAATTGTCGCCGAAGTACACTGTGTGCAATTTAGAGCCGAAACCATCGGTCCAGCTAAGCTCTGCGTCCAGAGCTACAGATTCGGCGCCATCAGGCGGGTCGGGAAAGTATGCAGTCTTTGGGGGAATACTAAAGCTCCAGATGTCGCCCTTCCACGGACTGTTCGGCTCTGCTTCGTTTACCTCATCGATTCGCCAGTAGTAAGTTGTGCCGGGAACAAGGCCGTCCGGAAAGGGAAATCCGGGAAAGCCGACGACAGCAAACGTGTCAGTCTGATTTCCGATGAACGTGCCTTCGGCGCCTTCGTTGACGGCGTCAAAATTATCGCCGATATACACATCGTGCGAGACGGCAAGAGCTCCGGGCGACCAGCTAATGTTCACCCACGTGTCTGAAAGTAAATCGCCGTCGGCAGGGTCGGGTCCGAAGGCGTACGGCCACGGCTTACCTTCCATGTCGCTTAGTATCTCGACCTCTGAGAGAGGGTGGTTGTAAAGCCGAACCTCGTCAATAATACCGTCCCACGCGAATCCACGATTAGCATCCAGCTCGCCTATCCACACGGGGGCGCCGCCCTGGTTTACGGCATTTGCCGGATGGTCATTGCTGGACTCCAGGACACCGTTGATGTATAGCTTAATCTTCTCGCCTGCATTGCCCTGGCCATCAAATACGAGAACGATGTGGTACCAGGTGTTATCTTCGAGGGCTGTCGTGGACAGGCCTATATTCGTGTTGTTAGCATTCACCCGGCCATTCACAAACTGGTCTGTCCAGATGAACAAATTGTACACGTCGCCGTCCTCCCACGCATTTCTCTTGGAGACGATGGACATTCCTTCGTGGCTCGCTATGTTCCGGGTCAGCACCCATGCTGAGATGGTGAGAGCAGACATGCCCTCCAGCTTGGCGGCATGAGTGACCTCAATACGGTTGGCGTTGTCCCCGTCAAACTCCAGTCCCATATCAATCTTCCCTTCGACCGAATTTAGAGAGCCGTGGACCACAATTGTGGCGGGATTGGCAGACGTATCAATGGGGCTCACGGCATCCTCACATGGCAGGTAAAGCACCAGGTCTGCTGTCGCAACCAGGGTTGTACTCAACAGCAGCAATAGCACACATCCCCAGTGCATATTTCCTGGTCCTGTGTTTTTGAGACATTCGAACACAGACATCATAGTCCTCCTGAAAAAATCGAAAAAAGCTATTTATGCTTTTGCCGCATACTAAAACATGCGCTGTCCTTAACAAGCATCAATATACTCAACTTCTTTGCCAGCGAGCATAACCGCACAAATCGGGCACACAATCCTAAGCTTTCAAAGTCTCGTACCAGTGATAGAGTTTAATCATGGTTTAAGGTATTTGCCGATAAAGACGAATATCATCGAAGAACACCATACCCGAACCGCCGGCAGTTGGATTAGCCCTGTTGCCGAAGCCAATAGTAATCGTATTGACATTGGTAAGGTTCACATTGAATTCCTGCAGGCTGACAGTCCATTCGGTCCAGTCTTCGACCTGTGCCGCGTTTGGATTAGGATTATCGACACCACTGGTGCCGTTGAGGACAACATACATTGTCTCAGGAGCGTTGGCAGCATCGCCTACGTACCAGATTATCAGAGTGCTGACACCATTTTCAGTCCAGTCACGCGTGTCTGTCAATGTCAAAGCAGCCTCTGATTTGCCAACACCATTATTATAAGAAAACGGCATCGACTGATTACCGCTATGAACGATAGTCTGCTCGGCAAATGGAGCATTGGCGTAACCAACGACAGAGCCGTTTACGGCCGGGTTGTCGAATCCATCGGCCCAGGCCAGATATATCCTGTTGCTCCCGGGCTCATCGGGATTAATGTCATTGTAGAGTTCCATATCATCAACGATAAGGAAGTCAGCAGTTGTGAAGCTCCAGACGTTGCCCTTCTGTATCGTGCCGCCATCCTCGATTTCATCTACACGCCAGAAGTAGGTGGTATTCCACTGGAGTTTTCCGGGGTCATAGCTTTCAGAGCCAAGCTGCCTGCTGCCTTTGTACTCAGGTGAGCTGGTACCGGCATTTTTGACGGCGTCCGCATCGGTACCGAAATAGACATCATGCGAAGCGGCGGCTTCTCCGGCGCCCCAGCTAAGAACCGATGTCTGCCTTACATCCACGGCGCCATTCGATGGATTCGGCTGGCCGGCCTTTACAGGCGGCGATAGGGCTGCCTGAGGAATGAACTGCTTTGGCGTACGGGGACTCGACCAGCGCAGCTCGGCAACCGCACCGCCGCCGTTTTCGTAAAACTCCATCACGAGGCTATAAGTATTACCTGCGACCAGGTCAATCTTCCCCTTGTTCTCGGTGGCTCCGTGGTCGTTCCAGTCGTTAACGAGCTGCTGGCCATCAATCCACAGACGCGCACCGTCGTCGGTGTTGGTGTAGAAGGAGTAGGTTTCGGTAAATCCAGCCTCCACCTCGCCAGTCCATCTGGCTGAGAACTGGTCAACAGGAACCGATGCATCCGGCGAGCCGGGGTCGCCCCAGTTAAAGTCGATTTGAGGATCTATTCGGGTCAGCACAAGACTGCCAAAATCCATACCAGTGAAATATTCGCCTTTTACGCCTCCGCCTTCACCGGCGGTCGTGAAGCTCCAGATATTACCTTTATAGGTGGTAACGGCATCAAACTCATCGACGCGCCAGTAGTAAGTCTTCTTTAATTCAAGTGTGCCGGGGTCATAGGTAGTTTGTCCCCGTGGTGATCCTCCGGCGGCATTGTTGACATCATCAAAGTTGTCGCCGAAATATAATGTATGCAATTTTGCCCCGAAACCTGCCGTCCAGTTGAGGTCTGTCTCCGGGTCAATAAATTTGGCGCCATCAGCCGGGCCGGGATTGTAGGCGGTCCTGGGTGGTACCATAAAGCTCCAGATTTTACCTTTCCACGGACTATTGGGCTCGGTGTCATTGACTTCATCAATCCGCCAGTAGTAAGTCGTACCCGGAACAAGGCCGTC
The DNA here is from genome assembly GCA_964653075.1 of uncultured Pirellulales bacterium. Classification (GTDB taxonomy): domain Bacteria; phylum Planctomycetota; class Phycisphaerae; order Sedimentisphaerales; family Anaerobacaceae; genus NIOZ-UU13. The sequence goes on along the minus strand of CAZZAX010000241.1, from coordinate 962 downwards.
GGGATAAGCGAATCCGGGAAAGCCCGCCACGAAATTCGGAATATTCTGGCTGCCCTGGAATGCGCTCTCGGCGCCGGCGTTCACGTCGTCAAAATTGTCACCGAAGTAAACATCATGCGAGACGGCAAAATCGCCCGCCCGCCAGCTAAGACTTACCCATGTATCAGCGTGCAGTGTACCATCTTTCGGGACAGGACTCGATGCGTAGGGATATCCTTCAAGACCCAGCATAGCAGCTTGAATCTCGCCTTCGGTCAGCGGGTGATCGTAAATCTGTACATCGTCAATAATGCCCTGAAACCACTGGCTGGTGCCCCATGAACCGATAATGGTATCACCGGATGTCCCGAGGAAAGGAGTTGCATCACCCTCAGCTTCCAGGACTCCATTGATGTATATTCTTCTGTTTTGATTCTCAAAATCGTACCAGAAAGTCAGGTGGTACCAGTTGTTCTGCTCGAGGGTGGTTGTAGTATCGAGGTCGTTATTATAGAATCCCATGCGAACGCGGCCGGAATCAGGCCCGTAAATCCGAAAGTGCAGACTCACGTCCGTTGAGTTTGACTGGACCTGGGAGATAACGATTTGCTCGCCGGTATATAACATCGGATTGACCCACATCGTGATAGTGAAACTTCGGCTATCCAAGGGAATATACGGAGCCACCACGCGGGCATCAGAACCATTGAACTCCACTCCGCCACCAAGCTGGCCTTCGGCCCACTGTGCACCGCCCTCGAGTACGCCATCGTTGCCGTTTCCGCTTGAGTCGGCAGCGGTGGTCCCGGAACCCTCGTCAAACCTCCACCAACCGACAAGATCCGCCTTCGCAGTGCCCGTCAGAGCCAAACTCAAGACAAAAACAAAAGAAACCAGATAAATCAATTTCTTAGACATAATAGCCCTCCTTACAAAGAGTTAAAATACCTATGGTTTATGCTTCGGCCACACTCCAAAACAAG
>CAZZAX010000240.1:0-7670 GCA_964653075.1 uncultured Pirellulales bacterium | reverse complement strand
ATTCTGTATTGTCTTGTCGGCGGAGCATTTCTTCTTTTTGCAGTTGTCTGTGCAATTTATGAATTGATTTTCAGGTTCCAGTGGAAGTTGAGTCTATTTTATTTATTATCCGCTGCTGTTGTTCCATACGTTATGGGCCTTCTTGTCTTCCAAGTTAGTATTATCGATGCCTTTTGCAACTCGTTACCTTTCTCCTGGAAAATTCTTTATTATGAAACTCGTAAAAGAGAAGTGACAATCGTCTATCTACTGTATCTACTCCTACCTTTGACACTTTTTGTATTTGGTCTTTTGCAGATACTCTGGAAAAGACTTCATTTTGTAAAAGACCGGACCAAAAAAAAGCACCGAAATAAATCATCTAACTTATTGTTAAAGATATTTTCCCGGTATAGACACTCACCAAAACTCATGGGCCGTCGAATCGCTGCTTTTGCTTGTTATTGCCGGTAGCGTCGTTTTCTTTTCCCGCAATGAAAATCTTAGAACCCGGTTTAAAGTCGATTACTATGCCTACCACAAGATGTGGCCGGAATTGCTCACGTCCGCTCAACATAACCCTGAAAATCCCTTTATAGCTCACGCAGTCAATAGGGCTTTGTATCATGTCGGCCGACTCGGCTATAATATGTTTTCCTGGCCCCAGCATCCGGATTACCTGTTTCTATCTGATAAGAAATATAAATGGATGTACTGGCAAATCTTCGATGTCTTTTTAGACATCGGCGTTATTAACATAGCTGAAAATGCCCTGACTGAATGTCTCGAAGGGCTCGGTAGTCGCCCGATGGTTTTACAGAGACTGGCCTTGATAAATATGGTAAAGGGTAATTTAGGCTCCGCCAAAATTTATCTCGGCGCGCTCAGCAAGACTCTTTTTCATGCTGACTGGGCAAATAACTATCTTGACCTTCTGGAGACAGACCCAGACCTCTCCACGGACAAGTATATTCAACATCTACGCTCTTTGTACCTGGACAAGGATTGCCTCACTTACTCCCTTCTCATGGAGAAAACTCTTTCATGGCTCCTGGAGAGGAACAGCCAAAATCGCATGGCGTTTGAATATCTAATGGCCAGGTATATGTTAAACAAGCAGTTAAGCAAACTTGTCCAGAATATTGAGCGTTTACATGATTTCGATTATCGCGAACTACCCACACATTATGAAGAAGCGGCCCTTATATATGCGTACGGAACAAGAAAACCTCTCCATTTGAGCGGTTACTTATCAAGTCCTCAAATGCGTCGACAGATCGAAGACTTTAGCCGGATTCTCAGTAGTTACGGTGGGAATAAACAAGCTGCCTCCAAAGAGCTGTCAAAAAAATTCCGCAACACTTATTTCTTCTATTATATATATGCATCTATAGACACGAATAAATGACTCAATCGCATATACGCATGAAAGCAAAATTACATAAAACCAGAAAAGCTAAACTCATTTGTACAATAATCGTATGTGCACTTATATCTGTTTTGTTGCTTTATACCTGTTGTGACAGAAAAGTCACGATTACTCAATACAGTTCCATCGATCGGCCTGCAAAAGTCCAGCCGGATTACGCCGGCAGTGTTATCCCGCCAAACATTGCTCCCCTGAACTTTGTCATACAGCAGGAAGGGGCAGGCTATTTCGTGAGAATATACTCCGAAAAAGGAAAACCTATCGAGATATTCACCAAGACACCCGTGATTTTGATTCCGAAGCGAGCCTGGCATGAGCTTCTTGATTTAAACCGCGGTGAGCAGCTCAGTCTGGATATCTTTATCGAATCCAGAACGGCAACGTCATCATCCAATGGAGAAAATATCCGATGGACCCGCTTTCAAACACTGACAGCCGAAATTGCACGTGAGGACATTGATACTTTCCTCGTATATCGAAAGATTCGACCGGGCCATGTCACCTGGAGAAATATGGGCATCTATCAGCGTAATCTTAGCAGCTTTGATGAATCAACTATATTAAATAATGAATATTTCAAGCACGGTTGTGTGAACTGCCATACTTTTTGCGGAAACCGTGCCGAAAAAATGCTCATAGGCATCCGCAGCGCAGTGTACGGTAGCTCGGCTTTGCTTCTCGAAGGTGACAAGGTACGAAAGATTGGAACAAAGTTTGGATATACATCCTGGCATCCCAGCGGCCGCGTTGCCGCATTTTCTGTCAACAAAGTCAGGCAGCTCTTCCATTCGGCCGCAAGCGAGGTCCGGGATGTGATGGACTTCGATTCCGTGATGGCTTATTACAATGTAGGCTCAAAAACTGTAAAGACCACACCGAACCTTGCTCGAAAAGACCGGCTCGAAACATACCCGACCTGGTCCCCTGATGGCCGATACTTGTACTTCTGTAGCGCACCGGTAACCTGGTCGGACAAGACTGTCGTTCCCGAATCCTACGACCAAATAAAGTACGATCTCATCCGTGTCAGTTACGACCTTGAGCGTGACCAATGGGGCCAAATGGAATCTGTGCTTTCAGCCGAGGATACCGGCCTCAGCATACTTTTGCCACGAATCAGCCCGGACGGCCGCTGGCTGCTGTTCTGCATGTGCGATTACGGCTGCTTCCCCGTTTACAGACATAGCAGCGACTTGTATATGATGGACCTCGAAACAACTCAACAAACAGGCACGCCTACACACCGTCGGCTCGATATCAACAGCAACGAAAGTGAAAGCTGGCATAGCTTCTCCAGTAACAGCAGATGGATAGTATTCAGCAGTAAAAGAGGCAGCGGCGTATTCACAAGAATATATATCGCATACGTAGATAAAAGCGGCAAGGTACACAAGCCGATAAGGTTGCCTCAGAAAGATCCCACGTATTATGAATCATGCCTTTGGACTTATAGCGTCCCCGAACTTGTCACTGGGCCTGTCCGGGCAACAAAAGAAAAGCTCGGTAGGATCGTCCGTAGTTCCGAAAAAATATCCGTCAAGATGCCAATAACCATGGCCACGCCCAAGCCCGGCCAGCCACCTGGATATCAGCAGCCCTGGCAGACGGAACGCGAGTAAGAGTGAAGATATATAGCAAACTCACTTAACCAGCAGTGAAAGAATGCGTCAGCACATTTTTGCCATAATAATAGAAAAATTTTACCCTGAAATTGCTATGATAAAGTAGGCTTCTTTTGTGTACTAAAAATACAGAAATTCATTGACATTAAGAAGATATTACGTTATTATGAGACGTGTATCTTTCAGGAGTGATTTTTTACAGTGTAAATTAGGAAGTCCCGGCATGATCTGGTTCCTCATCTCGGATATGATCATACAGGAACTCGGAGATTTTCCCTGACGGAAACGTGGGTAATCTGGTACAAAGAAATATAGTGAAGCTCATACCGTATAGGCATACATCTGTTGATTCTGGTCTTCAGGCACCGGTATTAACTTTTTTATATTTCAGGTCTTTTTGCTGAAATTTTATTGAGGCAGGCACAAAGCTTTGGGAGGAAGCTTTGTACCTAATAGTACCTTTTTCTACTTTTAGTCAATGCTTGGCTTTCTGAGGAAAGGAGGTGGAACAAAACGCGATTAATCATCCTGTACAAGAATGGATTGATTGTGATACAGCTAAAACTATTATAAATCATTATATTTGAAGGAGGCGTATTATGTTTAGAAAATTAATATTTGTATTATCTCTCGTTTTTGTGCTGAGTTTGGTTAGCCCAGTCCCGGCTCAGGACGTGGTTATCCCCAGTCCGGGGATCATGCCGAAGCTCGATGGTAATATCGATGAGGTCTGGTTTTTTTCCACAGAACAGTCGATAGACACCAGTCAGGTAGGAGCTGCACCCAGTTCGCCGGAAGATGGCTCTGGCACCTGGCGGGCCCTCTGGAACTGGGAAAATCTGTATGTTCTGGTCGAGGTGAAAGATGATGCTCTGACTAACGACTCGGGCGGGGGCAACAATAAATGGAACGATGACAGTGTCGAAATATATGTCGATGGTGACAACAGTAAAGCCGGTTCCACTGACGAGAATGACCACCAGTATACATTTTGGTGGGGTAACGAAGTATGGGAAGAACCCAGTGCATTACACAATGGAGCTCCGAGTATAGTGGGTGTGGATTACGCTGTAGTTACGACCGACGAAGGCTATCTTTTAGAAGTCAAGCTGCCGTGGATGAGCATAATGGGCGCAGCACCAACGCCCGGCCAGGAGATTGGTTTCGATGTATGGATTAACGATGACGACGATGGTGGTGATCGAGACTCACAGATTTCCTGGTATTCAACGGATGGAAATGGTTGGCAGGATCCGAGTGTGTGGGCAGTTGCTGTACTCGAGGCGAGTGACAAGGCGGCTAATCCCAGCCCTGCTGATGGTGCTATCCATGGGGAAACATGGGCATCTCTTAGCTGGCTGGCGGCGCCCTCTGCTGTCTCGCACGATGTGTACTTCGGTGAAAGTGTTGCTGATGTGGAGGCTGGAACCGTCGATACATTCCTGGGCAACCAAACCGCGACGTTTTTAGTTGTCGGTTTTATCGGATTTGATTATCCTGATGGTCTTGTTCAGGGCACAACGTATTACTGGAGGATTGATGAGGTTAGTGCCGATGGTACGATATACACTGGTGATATGTGGAGTTTTCTAGTTCCTCCTAAATCGGCCTATGAACCCGATCCGGTTGATGATGGCAAATTCGTGTCCCCGAATGTAATCCTTAGCTGGACAGCAGGTCATGGTGCTAAATTGCACACCGTGTACTTCGGTGATGATTATGATAGTGTAAGCAGTGCTACTGGAGGAGCTCAAATAGGGATTACAACCTATGATCCCGGCCCTCTTGAATTAGAGAAGACCTACTACTGGCGGGTTGATGAGTTCGATGGCATCAGCCAATATACGGGTGATGTCTGGAGCTTTAAGACTGCAAAAGCTGGTGGAGGCATGAGAGCAGATTACTACAATGGTACGGACTTTGAGAATTTCATTCTGACCCGCACAGATCCTCAGGTCAACTTTAACTGGGGCGACCCCGGCTCGCCGGATGCAGCGGTCGGCGATGATAGCTTCTCAGCCAGATGGACTGGTGAAGTAGAGGCTGGATATACTGAGACCTACACCTTCTACCCCAAAACCGATGATGGTGTACGGCTATGGGTAGGCGGTAAACAGCTTGTTGATTCCTGGGAAACGGTTCCAATATACCCAATAGAGCACAGTGGAACGATTGACCTTATCGCCGGGAGTACCTACAGGATTGTAATGGAGTATTTTGAGAGCACGGCTAATGCGATAGCAGAGCTGCGCTGGGAAAGCCCGTCCACTCCGAAGCAGCTCATTCCCCAGGCTGCATTGGCCCTGCCTATAAAAGCCGGCAACCCGAATCCGGGTAATGGTGCTGCGGATGTAAAGCACACACCCGTACTAACGTGGGCGGCAGGGGAGAACGCCGTTTCACACGAACTGTACTTTGGCACCGATGAAGAGGCCGTGATGAATGCCACCAAAGCTTCACCCGAGTATAAAGGTACAAAGGCACTTGGTGAAGAGAGCTATGACCCCGGACAACTTGAATGGGCTTCTACCTACTACTGGCGGATTGATGAAGTTAATAATGCCAATGCCGACAGTCCGTGGATTGGCAGCCTCTGGAGCTTTACGACAGCCAACTTCCTTATCATTGACGATTTTGAGGCTTACAACGACATCAATGAAGGTGAGCCCGGGAGCAACAGGATATATCTTGCCTGGATAGACGGATTCGATAACCCGGCCATCAACGGTTCTGTAGTTGGCCACGCCAATCCTCCCCTTGCCGAGCAGACCATCGTCCACACAGGTAATCAGTCGATGCCGATGGCCTACGACAATGCTGTCGGGAAATCTGAGGCAACTCTTACATTAACTTCTGCACGCGACTGGACCGTCAAAGGCGTCAACTCATTGACGATTTGGTTCCGAGGCAGTGAGGGTAATGCTGCTGAGACGATGTATGTTGTTCTCAACGGCAGCGCTGGTGTCGATAATGATAATCCTGATGCGGCACTGGCAACTACTTGGACCGAGTGGAATATCGACCTGGCGCGCTTTGCGGACCAGGGCGTGAACCTTGCTAATGTCAATTCTATTACCCTTGGTCTTGGTAACAGGAGTAATCCTGTTGCCGGCGGTTCGGGTATGATGTACTTTGATGATATTCGTCTGTATGCTCCGTAATCCGCAGTAGTGGATTGTGTCGTTTATATAACAGACTTGTGTCAATTTGGGGCCTATACTGAGTAATTCGGTATAGGCCCCTTTCTCTTTCATAGAAGGGATTGTCCATACCGTAAATTCCATCCGGGCATGAAGATCAGTCATGAGTACTGTGTCTTGGTCAGAAGCATACAGTAGTTCAGGAGGAAATTGCCGACTTGGGATTCCATCGCAGCCTTTTTGCGCCACAGGAATGGCTGATTTCAAATAGTGGACAGGGATTGGGTTTCATCACAGACCAATTACTGACGTGAAAAATCAAGCAACTCTCTTGTAAACGTGATGCAGCCCGCCGACTTGTGGGATTGAGATAACTTTGCCTTTTGAGGGTGGTTCAATATCTCGGAGAGATGGCGAGTTTCTATCAAGCGAAAGATGAGTTCTGCAGTTGTTGTAATAATCCATGTAGTCTTTGAGAATGCGGCACAAATGATTTTCGCTTATGATAATAAAGTGGTCCAGACATTCTCTTCTTATTGAGCCGATTACCCGTTCGCAGTATGGATTTTGCCAAGGTGACTTCGGAGCAATGAGAACTTCTCTGATGCCCATGTTCTTCAAGCGTTGCTGGAAGAAATTGCCATAGATGCCGTCACGATCACGAATCAAATACTTCGGCACAGCGCCATATGGGAAGGCTTCAGTAATCTGTTGTGCTGTCCAGCGAGCAGTAGGATGCATGGAGATGTTGAAATGCACAATTCGTCGTCTATGATGGCGAAAGACAATGAAACAGTATTTTGAACCTGACTGTCGGTACTGTGAAGAAATCAACGGCAGCGATCTGTTTGACATGGTTCTTCAGGAAAGATCGCCACGTTTGTGAAGGTGGTTTCTTCTGTCTAATCATATACTTCGCCACAGTAGAATCTGCGATCTCGAAGCCAAGCAATTTCAATTCAGATTGAATTCTGGGAGCACCCCAAGTCGGGTTCTCCCGGGACATTTGTCTGATTAGATCACGGATTTCCTTGCTGATTCTTGGTCGCCCAACTTTGCTGGGCCGTGATTTCCAACGCCAATACAACTTGAAGCCCCGCCGATGCCATTTGATCACAGTCTCTGGTTTGACGACAATCAAAGCTGATTTCCACTGAGGCCATATTCGTGAAAGCCATGCCCAGAAAATTCTGTCCTTGCGCTTGAGTTTAGGGCGTTTGATCGTTCGTTGCTGGACAGTCAGTTGCTGGCGAAGAGCCAGATTCTCCAAGATCACATTACTTCGGCTGACAACGAAGCCACGAAATAGAAGAAATAGTACTTTGCAGACGCTCATCTTGACCAACTCTTCCTGATTATGGTATCATTTCTCGTACTTTTTCGAGAGTTGGTAATTGTACGTAAATCCTTGTCGATAAACAAGGATGGAATTTTCGGTAGGGACACCTGAGAGCCGGCCCTAACCTTCTGTCCACTAATATTCTTATTTCAAGGACATCT
>CAZZAX010000239.1:0-7737 GCA_964653075.1 uncultured Pirellulales bacterium | reverse complement strand
GAGCCGAGCGCTGCGCTGTGTTTGAAGCAAGAGCTGCGGCATTTTGTTGCCGGGCCGGATGCTGAGCTTGTCTCTGAAAATACCTACGAATTGATGAATTATCTCTTTAGCCTGTTTACGCAAAATAAATTGAAGTCGCCGACAAAGTCGATAACAGAGGAGTTTGTTTATCACTTGCCCTGCCATTTATGTGCTGTAGGCGATGAGGGGGCGAGTATAAAGCTGTTGCAGGAGCTTTGTGGTGTGAATGTCGTTGACCTGGCGGCCGGCTGCTGCGGCCTGGCAGGGACATTCGGTATGCAAAAGAAAAATTACGAACTGTCATCAAAGATTTCCGAGAGCTTAAAGGCAGCGTTGGAATCGGCTCCAACTAAAAACGTACTGACCGAATGCGCCGCCTGTAAGATGCAAATAGAGCATATAAGCGATTGCGTGGTCAGACATCCGATTAAGATAATAGCAGGCAGTTATGTTATTTAATGAATAAACAGTTTACTACAACATGGATTACTGAACAGGCCAGTAGGTTTCGCGTTCGTTGAAAGATGATACCGAATACAAGGCCGGCTGCCCCCTGTACGACAACACTAAACGCTATAACTGCGGTGGTACCGGTGATACCTTTATACCCGACATTAGCTCCGAAGTGCCAAATTCCGAAGAGCAAGGCTTGTATAACAATCGCCCATGATGGACTGAGCAACGCTCTCAATCTTGTTTGCAGCGCTCCACGATAAAGGAACTCCTCACCGAAGCCATTTTGTAACAGGTGCATCAGAAATCGACGGATTAGCACTCTGCAAGATAAACGGCCAAATGCAAGCAGATACATCCATAAGCCTACGGGGACAAAACACCAAAGGGCTAAGACGAACAAAGTACGATGGCCACGACAAAAGCCGAGTTGACTAAAGCGTGCACCCAGAAGCAATAAAAAGGGCAGAGGTAAAAGAAAATGTTTTGCGGTGTTAGCCATCGCCAGAGCCGGAGGGCCCACAATATCTGCTTTTAGCAGTTTTTCGCCGAGATTGCTGAATGCTCTGATGATGGGCGACCAGATAGGGATTGGGGAGTGTTCTACAACACCATGGAACATCATAGATGTATACCAGATAATACCGATAAAGAACGCTATAACTACAATTTGCAGTAACAGCAAACCTTGCCTTGTCCGTGACAACTTCACTTTGGGCTTATGTTCTGTTCTTGTTATCCCTACCGTGATCACGCAGAAAAACATGACGATGACAAGTAAACAAAGACATTGTAGAACTATAAAGACTCTACCAATCGCTACAAGGTAGATTGCCGCTATAGCCCAAATAGTGACAAAGCACCATGCTGCCGGGCAAGTGAACACCGGTTTGAAGACCTCCCGCCAAAACCAGGCAGTGGACTTGCATACGATTTCATTCAACAGGAATGGGACGCTCATTTCGGTGCTTCCAGAGTCATTGAGATGAGCTTATCTTGCCAGAGCGAGAATTTAATCCGCATCTTATCATAATGAAGACTTTCAATGACCCCTTTATTCGAGTCAGTTCCTGTTCGGTCCGGCTGGCCATAAACCGAAACAATTTGCTCCCGAGTAGCTCCTATCCCAATACCCTCTTTTGTCCTGCCGGTAAAGGTCGCCACAGCGAAGGGAAGCTCTGTCGGCCAGTTGGTTGACCAGCATTGTATCTTCTGCAGGCCGAGTTCGGAATCAACTGTAAAGCCCAAACCTTTTGAAGAAACATAATTTAGCTTCATTCCTTCTGCCTGGACTTTATCAGGTTGTCCAAAATGTTCTATGATTTCGCTTTTTGACATACCAAACTGAACCGAGCCGATACCAATCAAAGGCTCAATTATAAGTTCCTCTGTGGCTTCCCCTTCCTCTGCTTTCTTCCCGCAACCAACCAAAGTCAGCAAAGAAACCGTTAGCAAGCTTAATAAAAGAATTTCCCTTCCATTTTTCATTTCTTTTCCCTTTCAACTCGCCTTTAATAAAATACAACACAATCCGAAATTAACCGCATGCACCACTTAGTAACACCACAAATTCGGTTGTTCAAAGTCTATATTATAAAAGGCGTCTAAAGGAGTCAAACTTTGCACAAAATCTGCCATTTCTCCGGAAATCGTAGTGTTCCTGATTGTGATAAAGTTTGATTATACCAGCACGGCATAATTTTCAACAGAAATACTAATCATTGGACAAAGTCGTCCACTTTTTTTATTATAATACATAAATTCGATTTATGTTATACTTTCAAGATATTGACATTAAAATCGCATTTGGCTTGAGAGGGCAAGTAAAATGGTTAACAGAAGAGACTTCATTCGTTCTGCCGCAGCAGGTGCCTTAGCGATGAGTTTGCCGAAGGCTCTGTTTTCAAAAAACACCGAGACAGAAAAGCCTAATATTATCCTGTGTATGGCGGACGACATGGGCTGGGGCGACCCGGCCTTCAACGGCAATAAGATTATCAAAACCGCCAATCTGGACACAATGGCAAAAGCCGGAATGCGGTTTATGCGTTTTTATTCCGGTGCGCCGGTATGCTCGCCTACTCGTGGAAGCTGCCTTACAGGCCGGCATCCGTATCGATATGGAATCTTCTCTGCGAACGTTGGACATATGCGCAAAGAGGAAATTACATTAGCGGAAGCTTTGAAAACACAGGGATACACAACAGGCCATTTCGGCAAATGGCACTTAGGCACACTGCTTCCGGACTATTCAGGAAAAGGCCCCGGGCGTAAACCTGAAAAAAACTATATGACACCTGCTATGAGCGGATTTGATGAATGGTTCTCCACCGAGTATGCGGTGGCTACTTGGGACCCTTATAATCCGGTATTGTTTCACGGCAAAAAAAAGGAGTACGACGTTCGAGCGCTTTACTGGCACAATGGAAAAAACATAACTGAAGGACTCAAGGGAGATGACTCAAAAATTATTATGGATAAAGCCGTCCCCTTCATTCGAAAAGCTGCGAAGCATAAAAAACCATTTCTGGCCGTTATCTGGTTTCACGCCCCGCACGCACCGGTCGTTGGGGGTCCCAAATACAGACGGATGTATTCACAATACAGCGAAGACCAGCAGCACTACTACGGATGCATTACCGCTTTGGATGAACAGGTAGGCCGGCTTCGCGCTCAATTAAGAGAGCTTGGAATAGCCGGCAATACTATGCTTTGGTTTTGCAGCGACAACGGCCCCGAAGGAAAAGATGGCAAAACAGGCCGCTATCGTGGGTCGGCCGGCCCTTTTCGAGGACGCAAGCGCAGCCTGCTCGAAGGCGGCGTCCGCGTACCGGGCCTGCTCGAGTGGCCCGCCCGCATCAAAGCCGGGCGGGTAACCGGTATCCCCTGCTCCACGTCCGATTATTTCCCGACAGTCATGGACATACTCGGTTTCAAAATGAAAGGCCGGCCTGAGCCTGTTGACGGCGTAAGCCTGTTACCGCTGATTAATGGCAGAATGCAAAGGCGTCCGGTGCCGATCGGCTTCGAATCAAAAAACCAGGTATCTCTGACGGACAACCGCTACAAGATATACAGCAGCGACAAAGGCAAAACCTATAATCTATTCGACTTGCTTGAAGACCCCGGCGAGACAAAAGATTTAGCGGCGGAAAAACCGCAGATCCTGCAATCAATGAAAAATATGCTTATAAAGTGGCGTAAATCCTGCCAGGACAGTCTCGCAGGAAAAGACTATAAATAACGACTCCAAATATATAAAGAAAATATTATGGCCAAAAAAAGTCGAAGAACGATTGTCGGCTCACCATTAACACCGACACTGTTAGACGAATTAGGTGCTCTCCGTGACTTCCCGCCTTCACCCGAAGATTTCAAGCCCAATGGTAACTGGGTCAATACTTACCGCATTTGGACGTGCCACGGCTACCGTGAAAGCGGCAATCAAAACGTCGGGTATCTGCGGATAAAGCGCCTCATCGAATCAAATGGCTCTCTAACACTGAAGGTACATCAGGAAATCTTGCAAACCGACGCATTAGTTAATATTGTTGAAGCAACAATCGAGTGCCGGAATAATCAACTGGCTTCACCCATCCAATGGAAAGTTTCGAGCCGGTTTATAGACGCAGATAGCAAACCCATTTCACAACTGTCCAGTAATGAAACTGGGAGCGCTAGTGTGGGATTAAACAGGAGCACTTGTGACTGGTGTCTGTTCGAGGCAATACAGCGTCTTGAATTAAACAGGCAAACCTCGATAAATTTTGATATGCTCGAAGGGCTGAGCCTTTTGAAAAAAGACCATCATTTATCTTATCGCGGACTTTACCCAACGAAGATAGGCGGCGAAAATATACCCCTGCACTGCTTCGCTCAATTAGGAAGCGGTATTCTTCCCTGTGAATACTGGCTTGATGACCATCATAGATTGTTAATAGTAACCTCGATGAACAAGGCCTGCATCTTCGATGAAAAAGCAGATAAAATCACCAGACAAATAATAGAAGAGGCGAGAAAATCTTACGAAAAAAGGAAAAGCTCACAAAGGAAATAAGTACGATGAATAAAAAGACTTCAACAGAGCAACCCGTCTGCCTCGTAAACCGGCGGGATTTTATAAAGCTAAGCGGCAGCGCAGTGGCACTATTTGCCAATGGTACTTTGACAAAAACCGTTCATGCCATCCGAAGAAACCGCACAGCAAAACCAACAAATATACTTTTAATTATCACAGACCAGCAGCACATAGATACAATCGCCGCCGGAGGCTGTCGTCATTTGCGTACACCGGCACTTGACCGGCTTAAAACGAGCGGAGTCAGCTTTACTCAATCATACTCTGCCAATCCTTTGTGCAGCCCCGCCAGAAGCTGTGTGTTTACCAGTCGAACCAGCAGCGAAACGGGCGTTTTCGTAAACGGTCTGCCCATTCGCTCAAACATTCCAAACCTCGGCCAGTGGTTTTCACAACAAACCGATTACGAGACCTTCTATGCGGGAAAGTGGCATCTTCCAAGAACTTACACAAGCAATATACCGGGTTTCAAAGTCATAAATACAGGCATTGGCGGTTTTGGTTACCTCTGCGATACGGTTATGTCACGCTCATGTGAGGGCTTTTTACGAAACCGTTCGAAATCCAAACCGTTTCTATTAGTTGCTTCATTCATGCAGCCTCACGATATTTGTGAGTGGCTGCGCCTGAATATGGATAATCCGAATGAAATGAGGTATCCCCGGTTGGCTGGTGAGCTTCCGGAGTTGCCGGATAATTTCGAGTTCGATAAGAATGAGCCGGGGGCAATAAAGAAAAGACGGCTCGGCAATGAGCCGTTTAAGGGCAAATGGAACAAAGAGCAGTGGAGATATTACCGATGGAGCTACTACCGCAACATCGAACATCTTGATGCTGAAATCAATCGTATCCTGCAGGCACTTCAGGATTGTGGATACTCAAAGGATACCTTGATTGTGTTCATTTCCGACCACGGCGAAGGCATGGCCCATCATCAGATGGTGAGGAAAAATATACTCTACGACGAAGCCGCAAGAGTACCGCTTATCTTCTCCTGGCCGGGACATATTTCCGAAAACATCACAGATTCTACCCATCCGGTCTCCGGCCTGGACATAACGCCGACCTTATGCGATTATGCACGAATCAAACCACCGGAAAATATAAGAGGCAGAAGCTTACGGCCAATCCTTGAAGGCGGGCCCGTACCTGCTGATAACTTTATTGTTTCCGAGGTAAGCAGAAACACGGGCAGAATGGTCCGGACACAGTCTTTCAAGTACATCGTTTACAAAGATGATTCCGTTGAGCAGCTTTTCGATATGACAACAGACCCGGGCGAGACCAAAAATCTCATCGCAAGCTCAAGATATGCCTCAATACTGGAAGAGCACCGAAAGATGCTCAAAGACTGGGAGTCTCGACTGGATGCGCTGCCGAATGTTCCCAACGCCGGCTTTTGGCAACGAAGGTAATAATTACATTAAACGCAGGAAAATTAAAAAAGAGCTCTTTTCTATGATTAAAAAGTCTATACAAAAATAAAAGAAAGGAATCAAAATGAAAAGACAAACAAGAAGAGAATTCCTCAAAACACTCGGCTTCATGGCGGGCTCGGCATCAGCACTGTCGATACTGCCGGGCTGTGAAAGCATTGGTAAAACAGCAGGCATTGGTAAACAACGCCCAAACATAATTTTTATAATGACGGATGACCACGCCTCACACTCGATGAGCTGTTATGGAAGCAAAATTAATAAAACACCGAACCTCGACAGGATTGCCAAAGAGGGAATGCTCTTTAAAAACAGCTTCTGCACTAATTCAATCTGTGCCCCCTGCCGGGCGGTAATACTGACCGGCAAATACAGCCACATCAACGGCGTCATCGATAATAGAAAAAAGTTCGACGGCAGCCAGCAGACCTTCCCGAAACTGCTCCAAAATGTAGGTTACGAAACCGCTATGATTGGCAAATGGCACCTCAAAACCGATCCGACCGGCTTTGATTACTGGAACGTCCTGCCCGGACAGGGCAGGTATTATAACCCTGCTATGAAAGAGATGGGTCAACAGAAAAAATATACCGGCTACACAACTGATATTCTTACAGACCACGCACTCAAATGGCTCAAAGAACGCACCAGTGAAAAACCATTCTGTCTGATGTATCACCATAAGGCCCCGCACAGATCCTGGGAGCCTGGTCCAAAATATCTGACTATGTACGATGATGTTAAGATTCCTGAGCCGGAAAATTTATTCGATGACTACTCCAACCGGGGAAGGGCCGCTAAGGAACAGGATATGAGCATCGAAAAGACAATGACCGAGAGAGACCTGAAACTCGTCCCCCCGAGAAACCTTACACCCGAGCAGAAGGAGCTTTGGGATGCCGCATACGAACCTAAAAACGAGGCCTTCCGCAATGCAAACTTAAACGGCAAAGACCTGGTACGCTGGAAATACCAAAGATATATCAAAGATTACCTGCGATGTATCGCCTCTGTCGATGAGAATGTCGGCCGCGTATTGGATTATCTCGACGAGACAGGTCTGGCAAAAAATACCGTTGTTTTTTACACTTCAGACCAGGGCTTTTACTTAGGCGACCACGGATGGTTCGATAAGAGATTTATGTACGAGGAATCACTTCGTATGCCGTTACTTGTCCGCTATCCGGCCGAAGTAAAGCCCGGCTCTGTCAAAAATGATATCGTTTTGAATCTGGACTTCGGCGCAACGTTTTTGGATTTCGCCGGCCTGCCGGCACCCCCGGATATGCAGGGACGCTCGATTCGCAAAATCCTGCAGGGAAAAACACCACGAGATTGGCGAAAATCGATGTACTACCACTACTACGAATACCCGGCGGTGCACAGTGTTAAACGTCACTACGGAATACGAACAAAACGCTACAAGCTGATACACTTCTACAACGACATTGACGAATGGGAGCTGTACGACCTGAAAAAAGACCCGAAGGAAATGAAAAATATCTATAACGAACCGGAAAACTCGAATCTTGTTAAAAAGTTAAAGGCCGAACTCAAACTGCTGCGAAAAAAATATAAAGACGATACCGGAACACCGGTGTGAAAGCAGAAAATTGCTTAATATTTGCCGGAAGTTAAAATATAAATAATAGTGAAAAATAGCTTCATCCGATTAATAGGTAGGTGCTCCGAAAAGATCGGGGCCTTGAGGTTGGGCCGAGAGAAAAATCGTTTGGGCAGATGGCCAAA
>CAZZAX010000238.1:0-7737 GCA_964653075.1 uncultured Pirellulales bacterium | reverse complement strand
ATGGCTTGCCACCTTCATTCTCCCAACGTGCTTCCATCATATTTTCATCAGGATACGGCCCGCAAACAATCTGCACCACGTTGAATCCCTTGGCCTTGCGGTCCGAGGTCAGTTCCTGAAAGCCTTCCCAGGTCATGCGTTTACACAGATTCTTCCACCATGTATCGCCCAGCCACAAAAACGGTGTACCGTCGGCATGCTCAAAGTGACGTTTGTCCTCGGCCACCCGAATGGGACCGTGACGGTACAAAGGATTCTCACCCGTGTAGGCCATCACCTCAATCTTTCCTTCCACACCGTGGAGCTTTGCGTTGGTGTTATCCGAGCACTCCGTACGGAAAGTGTGCACGCCGGCAACACTCGAAGCATAACGCAAACACCACCGCTTACCGCCGGCCCAGAACATCGGGACCCGCAGTTTATTGCTATCCGGCTGCGTAACCACAGCATTGAGCTCTATTTCCACGAACGGATTCTTATACGTCTTGGCGGAAACCAGGATCACTTGCACAACGTGGTTCGCTTCGACTTTCGACAACTCGGTCGCCCGGGTAAACAACGTGCTACTGAAGACCAGCACTGCCGTCACAATCCATTTCTGAGATTGTTTTGCTCTCCTGTACCTATTGCTTTTGCCCATTCGTGGTTATCCTTTTTTTCTATTCAATCGTGTTTGATTTCGAGCGGCCCCAAAAGCCCGGATTTCCTGAGCTTCCAATCATCACGGATTTTGATATTGGTCTTCGTATAGCGTTCTTCCTGCGGTTTGCTGCGGTCTCCGATCAGACGGTTTTGCCAAGAGTTGACCACCGTGATCTCCAGTCGGTTCCGGCCGGCCTTGAGCGCATCGGTCATTTCCACCCGGAAGGGCTTGGTCCAGATGACGCCGATGTCCTTGCCGTTGAGCTTGACGGATGCGATACCGACATCCTTGACTTCGTTGAGTTGCAGCCAGTAACGCTTACCATGGGCAGGTCTCATTTCGAAGGTATTCGCGTAAGTTGCCTTGCCGGAATAATACTTGATGCCCTCATCAGCATGTTTCGTCCAATCGATCAATGTCTTGAATTCAACAGACGCAGGCCCGCCCCAGGTCGGGGCAAATGTTACCTGCCACGGGCCCTGAATCTCTTTGACAACATTCAACACCGGGTAATTGGAACGTTCCGTAACCTGTTTTGCGGCAGGGATGGATTTGCGGAAGAAGACCAAACAGGAGCCATAGGGATCAAACTCCATGGGAATAATCGCCCGGCCATCGATCTGTTTGAATGCGCCCGCTATCGTAACGTGTCCTGTCACCGGGTCCCACAATTCTGGCTGTTTGTCGGAAACTCGGAATGCCGAGGTAATGGATTGGGGTCGATCCGTTTGGTTGCAGATAAAGTAGACATCAGCGTTACCAATGGTGTAATGGATGTACTGGTAATCCGATTGTTTTTCAACGTCGAGCACCTCAAAGTCCAGGGCAATACCATCCCGTTGCAGAAACTCACGAGAGGTCTGTCCCCAAACGAGACGACCGTTGCCGACCTTTTTCTGGCCTGTTGCCGCCGGATTGCTGCCCCAAAGCCTGTCGGCGAGTTTGTGGAATCTGCGCTGGGCGGATTGGCCGCCCACCAGACTGACCAGTCGCTCCGGTTTGGGCCCCATGACAGTGGCACCTTGCTTAAGCAATGTCTGAACCTTCTTCAGTACCGCCAGGGAAAGAACCTTATGATCCGGCAGGACCAGCACACGGTAGTTCAGTCCGCTGGGCACCACGACCTTAGCGTTTACAACCCTTAACTTCAACAAGACCTCTTCATTGGTTACGTCGAAATCATAACCGGGTAAGGCGCCGGCCCGGTTGAATCCCTTGTGCACGGCAATATTGGGCACGTGGTCGCCATAGTAATACAGGACATCGGCCACGAATGTGCCGCGCTGAACCACAGTTTGAATGCGATTCATGTAGTCCATGAACGGCTTCGAAAGATCCCACCAGGTCACCTTCGGATTGACGTGCGTGCCGGCAAAATATTCCTGGCCGGGGATGCCCATTGCTTTGGGTGAGCAGGTAAAAGTGTGGAAGAAGATCATGTTCAGGCCTTCACTGTACTCGAAATCCATGGCCGGTTTCAAATCATGCCATAACTCGTCGGCCCAGTGGGGTTTTCGCAGCGATGTGAAGGACTCTGCGCCTACGATCTGCTTGCCATAGATGTGCGCGGCCGATGAAGCCTGTTTGATATAGAAACGGTTCTCGGGCCTGGGGCGATGCGGGCATGGTATCCAGAACTCGCTCATAACAATGTCACTGTGTGAATAGTTGGTAATACCGTCGAGCAGAGCGGCGTGCGGACCGGAACATTCGGGCTGGATTCCCATGTTGTACCGTGCCGCCTGTTCGGCAAATCGCTTATAGTGATTTTTCGACACACAGTGAGCAATAGTCTTTCTCAGGTCGGCCAGGAAGGCGTTGCTGACCTCACGGTTTTCAATAATCTTGCCGGCAACCACGGGCAAATACTTTATGATATCATATCCGCAGTATTGCTTGAAATCCTCGGTAAATCCCGGGCTCCAGTTCATACCGCCGCATTCCCAACTATCGGTTTCCAACTGTTTCAAAACAGTCCCGGCCAAGGAACCCGCCTTCTGCAGCAGCGGATCGACCGTCCTATACCAGTAGCGGTCGAAGACATCTTTGCTGAGATAATCGATGACATGTCCCTTCCAGTTGTCGCTCGACGTCGCAACATGAGCCTTGGTCGGGGTATAACCGATACGCAGGACCGTCCATTTCCCTGCAGGCACATTCCATTCCAATAGGCCATCTTTACTTATTTTGTCTGTTACATTTATGATATCCTTAAGTAATGCGTCTTCTTCTCCATCTACAGAAGGATGATCATTCAGCAGAAAACGACAATCTGGTGCCGATCCACCCAGTTCGCGTGCGCCGGATTTGGCTGTTAGATGACTGATGGGCTTCCTGGTTATCCCTACCTTCTCGGGATAAGCCAGCACACAGATATCACGATAGTAGTCGTAATTGGATTTCGGGATGGGCAGAATCTGTTCGATCCGGGCCGATCCTTCCACCTGAACCTCCGACCAGGTGATTTGCTTGGCCTTGTCGTCCAGCGTGACAAACGGTCCGCCCAGATTCCAGCCGCTCTGAATGGAAAGGCCCAACTCTAAGCCGAGGCGCTTGGCTTCTTCAAGCGCATGGAGATAGAGCTCGGTCCATCTCGGACCGGAAAACATCGGGCCATTAGGAACGTTTTTGTCAGGGCCCCAGCGCAGTTCGGTTCCCGCGTCAAAGATCATCGCCCCGCTGAAGCCTTTGTCATGCATCGCTTCCAGGTCTCTGGTGATCGCCTCTTTGGTGACATTACTGTTGAGCCACCACCACCAGCAACGAACTCCGGCCTGACGCGGTGGATTTCGGAAGTCGGCCTCTAAGCTGCCTGCCCTCAGCGCCGACAAACTTATAAGACACACTACTATCGCTGCAGTTTTTCTTTGCATTATTTATTTCCTTTCAGTTCGATTAACCATGATGCGTACAGGTCCGAGCAGACCGGAGGGCAGGAGTTTACCAGGCCCCCTTCCGGTGGTAAACGTATAACGGCCGGCCTTGTACTCTTTGCCTTCCAGAAAGCCGGATTCCCATTGCACGGTTCGCACATCCCTGTCAGGTGCCTGTTGGTCCCCGAGAAGGCGATTCGGCCAGCGGTTGGCGATGTCGATCTCGAGTACATTACCTTTAGCCTTGACAGCCTCTGTGATATCCACACGCCACGGCGCACACCAGACGACCCCCAAATCCTTACTGTTAAGTCGAACACAGCAGATATCGTGAACCGTTCCGAGATCAAGATACACACGATTACCTGAATCCTGAAACTTGAAACCTGAGAACTGAGGAAAATCTACGATTTTCCGATAAGTTGCGATACCGGAATAATACTTTATACCGCGCTTGGTATATTTGGTCCAGTCCTGCAAGGTGTCGAATGTAACCTTCTCCGGGCCGCCCCATTTGGGATCAAAAAAGACTTCCCAGGGACCTGCCAGTGTTGTCACTGTTTTTACTTCGGGGAATTTTAACTTACCTGCTTTTGTCACTGATTTAGATGAATCCTTGCCTGGGAACATCACAAAGAAACTCTGATAAGGCTCAAAAGTCATCGGAATAGTAATGGTTTTACCTTGACAGGTAAACTGCGGCAAGGTCCTGATTTCCGTGGTCACGGGATCCCACAACTGCGGCGTGCCTTGTTGTACCCGGAAGCTGCATGTCGTTTCCACTTTATGGTTCGCTGTATTGGCAACAAAATAGATATCCATAGAATCATTTCTACGGTGGGTAAAACGAACCGGTCCATCCGATTGGAAATCCTCCGGTATGTCCATACGCGCAAGCAAGACTGTGATCGTCGCATAATCGGGATATAGCTCAGCGGTTGTGGTTTTTATCGCTTTTTTCAAATGCCATGGTGCCATAGATCCGGGTCCAAGCGTTTTCGCAGCGGACCAATCCGTGCCCTTGCCTCTTGCATACCATGTCTGATCTGTCACAATCACCTTGCTCGTCCCGTCAGAATAACTCAATCGCATGGCGGCGATAAAACCCGCGGGATTGGGTGTGTCCGAGGCGTTGTTAGCAACAACGCTGATTGTGTTTTTTCCTTTACGCAATACCGGCAAAATGTCCGCCGAATAGATCATGTTAAAATTGTTCCCTGATAGTACTTGCCTATTGTTAATCTTGAGCGTGAATGTGTTGTCAGCGGTCGCCTCGATTTTTGCCTCTGTCAGACATCCAATATCCGAAACTTCCCATGTATAGCGTAAGTGCACATCTCCGACTGGAGCAGAACGTACCGGATTGCCTCTATTAAACCAGATCCAGTTCCCTCTTTCTGGTAATAACGGTTTTTCAGATTTAATCTTTCTTTTACCATGTTGAACGCCCGGATCCCAAATAATGCGCCCTTTGCCAACCTTCCGCCCAACTGAGGGGATTTTACCCCACAACGTTTCCGCCAGCTCACGCACCTCGTCATCACACTGCGGATAGTCACTCAGACTGGGTGAGGCGACCGGTGGCGCACCGTAGACAACGGCACCAGCTTTGACGAGTTGGATAATCTTTTTCAGCAGCTTCGGAGTCATGGTTTTAAAACGCGGCAGCACAAGAAGTCTATAGGATGTCCCCCCCGGAAACACAATGCGTCCGTCTTTGACGTCGGCGCGTGCCATCAGGATATTCGGCGAACAGCCGTCAAACCCATACCCCTTCTTGTCGGCCAACGGGCCACTACCGTGCAATGCGCTGGTAGGCGCACGAAAAACGTGAGGAGCGCCTTCGGGTGTTAGATACAGGATATCGGAAACCGTGACACCCTGACGCAACAAATGACTGCAGCATGTGACGTACTCATGGTAATCCTTCACCATGGGCCACCAGGTCTGACCACGATCCCAATGCACCCCGTAAGGTCCCATGGTCATACCCGGGCGATATTCCTCGCCCAGCGGCTTGTGGGCAAAGGTATGATAGACAAAACGGTTGATTCCCATACAGAACGCCCAGTCGCCCTGGTTCTTCATCGACCAGGGGTACTGCTGCCATTGGTCTATCCCTGTAAATGCTTCCGCCGACACAATCGACCGACCCATGGTGTGGGCGATGGAAGTTGCTTCAATACAACTGAAAGACGAATCAAAACCAAATCCTGCCCCCCAGAATTCACACATAGGCACATCGGCCACTGCCCCCAGATCTAAGTCAGCGCAGGGATTCATGTCATAGGGTTCTATGGAGAGTTTAAAACCGTGCTTGTGTCCCAGCGTTTTCAGATAGCCTGCGTAGTTCTCCAATACTAATTCCTGGGCCGTGAGGCGTACATCCCAGAGAAAGCGTTCCGATACCTCAACACTCTTGACGGCGCGACCGCTGAATGTTACGAGGAAGGGTTGCGGATCGTATCCACGGCGTCTGGTAAATTCCTCCCCGAATGTCGGTGTCCAGTTCTGCGCACCCATTTCCCAACTGTCGAGGTGGACCGTGGTCCAGCCATGCTTTTCTGCACGCGTACCAACCTTCTTGAGGAGTTTGCCGTAGTAATTGTCAAAATGATGCTCCAGTGCGGCCTTATCAAACTTGTCATGGTCAAAGCCCACACCGGGGGCTGGTGCAGGTCGGGTACTCGCACCGGTAGAGCGGCGCCCCATTCGCATAATCGTCCATTCCCCGTCCGGGACCTCCCATTTCAGGTAACCATCCGCCTGCAGCCGCCCGGTCAGGTCGATCATAGTCTCGGGGTCAATAATGTTTGATGTGTCCTGC
This sequence comes from uncultured Pirellulales bacterium, assembly GCA_964653075.1. Taxonomy (GTDB): domain Bacteria; phylum Planctomycetota; class Phycisphaerae; order Sedimentisphaerales; family Anaerobacaceae; genus NIOZ-UU13. The sequence continues at coordinate 1,394 of CAZZAX010000238.1, read as the reverse complement.
TGCGGGTAGTTCGCTGGTGCCGGTAGATAAGGCTTGACGCCTGCCATCGAGGTGTAAGGATCACGTTCGAACAGCGCCTTCTCATTTATATTATCGATAACCGGGGCGCACTTTGGGAACGCGTAAACCACAACATCCTCATAAAAGGGACTGCGCATCGTGTGCCATCGGGTACTGCGCTGGCTGGGCACAGGGAGGACTCCGTCGAAGGTAGCGGATCCCTTGGTTTCTATGGTGCTGAACACCAGATGTTGCATCGACTGCTCGGCTTTGACCCAGGGCCCACCACTGCCGGTCCAACCCGGTCCCGCCCCCAGAGTGATGTCAATGCCAAGACGTTCGGCATGACGAACCGCGTTAACAAAAAGTGCCTGCCACTGGTCGCTCATGAAATCCACTGGGCCGCGCGGTACGCCTACATTCACTTCCAAGAAGACCAGGTTGCCGATGCCAATCTCTTTCATTGATTCGAGGTCTTTGACCATCTCGTCACCATCCAGATTCCCGTCCATGAAATACCAGTACACCCCAGGCCGAGTCGAATCCGGGGGGGTCCTGAAGGTGTCTTTGAGGTCAGCGGCGGATGCGAACGAGGGTGTCCCTGCAAGTACCAGCAATATCAATACTTTGTGTTTCATAGGTATTCTTTCTCCCTGGCTCGAGTACTCATTGAGCAGATATACTTATATGCAGAAAGTACTGTTTGAGAAGCCACTATCTCCTCATCTTTATCTATCAAGTCCACCTCAACTCCCGCTTTGAGTAAGCAACTCGCGAGAACCAGTCCCACCGCGCCTGAGCTATATATCAGCACAACCATAGTCTTGATTTTATTCAGATTGCTTCTTTTTTGCCAGACTTTTGTTATTACATGAGGTCTTGTTGAAGTCTCTACTGGCATTACTGAAATCAATTAGTAATTCTTCTTTATTTTTAGCTATCCTTAAAAGAATCCTATTATCGAAGCATTTATTTCTCACCGTATACTTAATCCGATATCACACTAAAAATTGTCAAAAATATTTGTATTTTCCCAAAAAATCGACATTTATTCGGACTCGATATAGGCAAAATTAACATTTGTAGTGTCAAAATGGTATCATAATGTCACCTGAAAATCAGGGTGTTTTTCAGCTTCTGGAAGAGGTGACTTTTTGAAGCATTCTAGTATTTTTTGCAGCTCGTGGAAAGGGTGACTTTTTCGTGCGACTGATGGGCTGGTGGGACTGGTCCGAAAGAAACGGAATTACGACTGCTTTGATGATAAGCAATACAACGAAGTGGATGATGTCGAGGTTCTTGTTCATGATGTCTGTTTTAATGTTCCTCCAAGGTATATAGAAAGCCAATTTGAGACGGAAATTATAGCAGAAAGTGGGCAAAATGGCGAGCGA
>CAZZAX010000237.1:0-7752 GCA_964653075.1 uncultured Pirellulales bacterium | reverse complement strand
CCCCGAGGCCCTGGCGGTTTTCATGGACACAGTCGATAGGTTGTTAAATCCACCTCCCGCTCCCACGATTGCCTGGGTCTCCTACCACGGCGCCGACGACGAACCCCATGCTGATGCTGCCGCTGTCGGCTTCACCCAGGCGCCGGATATTGAATATACCGACCTGCTGAAGGCCAACGGCTACAACGTGGTGCGCGTTCTCACCTCGCAGACTCCCGATGTGGAATTCCTCAATACCATGGATCTGGTGATTATTAGTCGTACAGCATCCAGCGGACATTATAGCGGTGGTGGTGCCACCTTATGGAACAGCGTCACGGCTCCCATGATAAACCTGAATGGTTATACGCTGCGTTCCAGCCGCTTGGGCTTCACTGATGGTACGGATATGCCGGACACCACCGGAGATGTCAGGCTGACGGTTACTGACCCGACCCATCCGATCTTTGCGGGAATCGCACTGACCGACGGTACTATGGACAATCTGTATGCCGAAGGCGCGGTCCCGCTTCCCACAGACGGGACTATTTCGCGGGGCATCTCGATCAACAACAATAACCTCGATGATGAGGGGACAGTCCTGGCTACGATTGCGGAAGCATCAGCGGACACAGGCCCTGTTGGTGGCATAGTTATCGCCGAATTGCCGGCTGGAGCTACAATGGAGAATTCCAGCGGGAGCCCAACGGATGTACTGGGCGGACCACGTCTGGTGTTCCTGACTGGCAGTCGCGAGCCTTCTGGCGTAACGGGTGGACAAGCTGCGGCTTTGTATGATCTGTACCCAGATGGTACGACGATGCTCCTAAATGCGGTCGAGTATATGCTCCCGTAAGCGGGAACATACGCCTTCGGTTCGATGGATTCGGGCAAGAACTTTTACAGCATCGGAGCCATTGAGTAATCGAAGGAATGACGAATCGGGCTGACATGTATGGCTCGATATGATGATGTAAACCGGTTTTGGGGACACAGTTGGTGCCCCCAAAACCTTTTTTCAATCTGGCACCAATCATTTTACACTTTGCAGTTTTCATACCATCATCTCATTATAAATTGAATAATTTTGTTCGTTGGCCTTTTGGTTGGTTTTGATGCAATCGGATATTGACTACATTGCATATTTCGGCGCTGGATAGTAGAATAATACAGGCTGATTAACAAAAAGGCAAATTCCAATGGCAAAACTATTAACAATCGCGCATTACAGCACCATATTCGGCAGGTTGAACAACTGGTTTGATAAGGTTCGTTCCGGCTCATCCGGTCGGTTCCGGCCTTTTTATGTGATACTTTTTGTCGTCACCATTGGTTTTGCCGTATCAGCTAAAACCACGGCTCACGCCGGTGCCTTAAACATAGCCCCAATCCCCGCTTTCCCAGGCGCCGAAGGTGCCGGAGCGTTTACACCCGGAGGGCGCGGCGGAAAGGTTTTCGAGGTGACCAACCTCAAAGACGGCGGTTCTGGTAGTCTTCGTCAGGCCTTAGAAGCCCAAGGGCCGCGCATCGTAATCTTCCGTATTTCGGGTATTATAATACTTGAGAAGCTTCTAACAATCTCCAATCCCTATTTAACTATTGCCGGCCAGACAGCCCCCGGCGATGGCATTTGCGTACGCGGCCAGACAACCGAGATTAATACTCATGATGTGGTGCTGCGTTATTTACGTTTTCGTCGCGGCAATATAAAAGACCGCAACGATGCGCTGGGAGGCTATCCTGTGGGCAATATTATTGTGGACCATTGCTCCGCAAGCTGGGGACTGGATGAAAATCTCTCCCTTTACCGGTATATGAAGAAGATGCCAGATGGCCCGGACAAGAAAATGCCCGTCGAAAATTTGACCATTCAATGGTGCATATCAAGCGAGGCCCTCGATTTGAACAACCATGCCTTCGGTGCTACATGGGGCGGGAAGAACTGCTCATTCCACCACAATCTTTTTGCATGCAACACGGGCAGGAATCCCAGTATTGGCTGGGGGGACCATTTTGATTTCCGTAACAATGTTCTTTTCAACTGGCGGCACCGTACTGTCGATGGGGGCGACGCAAGCTCCATGGTCAATATCGTGGCCAACTACTATAAACCGGGACCCGCTGTTAACGAAGGTGCGGTTCGCTACCGCATTTGCAGACCTCAACATCTTGATATGCACAGCGAGGCACAGCGCGACGGCAAATGGTATGTGGCGGATAATTTTGTTGTTGGCAATCCAAAGGTCTCTGCCGACAACTGGGACGGCGGTGTGCAGTTTGACGACGTGGAGACAGAGGCAGAGATTAAAACCCTCATCAAGAAGGTGCGTGCAGGTGCCCCAGCTCCGGCATCACCTATCACCCAGCAATCCGCAGTGCAGGCTTATGAACTCGTGCTGGCCCGGGCCGGCGCTACCCTGCCAAGGCGCGATCCTGCTGACAGACGCATCATCAGTATCGTTCGCACCGGCAAACCCACCTTCAAAAACGGTATTATCGATATTCCCTCCGATGTCGGTGGCTGGCCACAGTATAAGTCCTCACCTGCGCCTGCCGACAGCGACCATGACGGAATGCCGGATACATGGGAAAAGAAATTCTCTCTGAAATGGGACGATTCATCTGATGGAGCTAAAGACACCGATTCTGACGGCTACACGAATGTCGAGGAATGGCTAAACGGCACTGACCCAACGCAGTTTGTGGATTACCGCAAGACCGAAAACAATATGAATACTCTATCATTGGGTATTAAATAAAAAAAACAAGTAATGAATGGTTGGAGGTTTTTGTGTTCAAGAGATGTATTTTTCTGATGATAGGTGTGGTCCTGGTGGGAACCACAAGAGCACATGATGTGCAGAGGCAGCGCGATTCGACGTTTGTCCTTGATACAGGTGCTTTTAAATATCACGTTGATTTTTTCAACGCGATGGAGCCGGAAAACATCGTTAATTACATCTCGAATCAACAGTCGTGGGCGTGGATGACCACAAATATTCCGTTCTTTGAGTGTCCTGACAAGAGCTTCGAGCAGATTTATTATTTTCGATGGTGGACATTTGGAAAGCATATAAAGAAAACGCCGGATGGATTTGTTTTCACTGAGTTTCTCGATAAGGTTGGTCACAGCGGTAAATACAACACGATAAGCTGTGCACTCGGGCATCATATCTATGAAGGTACATGGCTGCATGACAAACGGTATATTGATGATTATGCCCGGTTCTGGTATGTAGGTGACAAGGGTGATTTGCAGCCGCATTTTCATCGGTACAGCAACTGGGGGACATGGGCACTCTATCGCAGGTATCTGGTAAATCGGGATAAAGTTTTTGTGACCAGGTTGCTGGGCGCTTTTGTGCGCGATTACCAGGCATGGACGAAAGAACAGGGTCTTGAGAACGGACTATATTGGCAATACGACGTGCGCGATGGAATGGAGGAATCGATCAGCGGTTCGCGCAAAGAGAAAAACGCCCGGCCACCCCTGAACAGCTATATGTATGCCAATGCGGTGGCCATTTCGAAAGTAGCGGAGCTTTCGGGCAAAAAACCTGTAGCAGAAAAATACGCTAAAAAGGCGGCGCGGTTAAAGTCGCTCGTTCACGAACTGATGTGGGACAGCGAGGCCCGGTTCTTCAAAGTACGGCATCCGAATGGTGAATTGGCAAACGTGAGGGAGGAGATTGGATTTATCCCATGGTATTTTAATCTGCCGGAGCCCGGGTATGAGCGGGCTTGGCGGCAGTTTACGGACCCGCAGGGATTCAAAGCGCCGTTTGGAATCACGACCGCAGAACGAAGGCATCCTCAGTTTAGAAGTCATGGTGTGGGGACATGTGAGTGGGATGGTGCAGTTTGGCCGTATGCAACAAGTCAGACGCTCGTAGGGCTGGCGAATTTAATTCGAAACTGTCAGCAGAAATACGTGAGCAAGGAGGACTATTTTGATTCACTACTGACATACGCCCGGTCTCACTGCTATAGAGGCAAGCCATATATCGGGGAGTATCTTGATGAGAAAAACGGCAAATGGCTCAAACCCGATTCAGACCGCAGCCGCTATTACAATCACTCGACTTTCTGTGACCTTGTGATTAGCGGGCTTCTGGGACTTATACCTCGGGAAGATGATGTGTTTATAGTCGATCCTTTGATCCCAGCCGATGCATGGGACTGGTTCTGTCTTGATGATGTGTTTTATCATGGACGGACGCTCACTATCTTGTGGGACCGAAGCGGTGAGAAATACGGCAGAGGGAAAGGCCTTCACGTCTTTGCCGATGGAACAGAAATTGCAGCTTCGGATGAGCTGAACCGTGTTATTTGCGAACTGCCCTGATACTTTAGTTTCCTTTCTATCGTTCGACAATAAACGTGATGTCCCAGGGCAGCGGCTTGCCCCTTTTGTCGCGCCCTCGACCGAGTTCGGCGCCGCCCTCGTCGGTCAAGTCTTCTCCGACGCTGTAAACCACGAATCCGGTTTCCAGTGTGCGGTATTTCAAAGTTTGCCCGTCGAACGGGTCTGTTGGTACGACCTCCATATAGGCGGGAACAAGATTTTCCAGAGACTCCGGCAGATGCCCCTTAGCCAGTCGGTATCTCTCTACAGCAAGGGCGGTTTGTGCTGCAAGCGCCTTGGCTGTACAACCTGTATCAATTTGAAGCATATACACTCGAACCGGCCAGATCAAACGAGTGAGAATACCTCCACGTTTGCCGCTGTTAACGTCCTCCTGGATAGAGTCACAGACCAGCAATCGTTCGTCAGAAGGTAATTCCATAGCATCTATATGTTCCTGCATTAGAGCGATATACTCAATTGCATCTCTATCATTAAGCCCCGTCATCCTCAAGAAAGCGAGGAACAGGAGGCTTAATCTACCTTTTGAACCGATTTGGTCCGAAACTTGCCGGATGTGACCTCGAAAAGCATGCAGTCCGAGACATTGTTCTCCGACCAGTGCCTTTTTATATCCCTCATCGCTGCGGGATTCTTTAATCCACGCCGAGAGACTCAGCAATTGTTCGTCCGTGAGTTGTATCCTGTTGAGAATCCGCTCAATACTTTTGTAAGTCCGGGATTGTACTAAATTGTGAACAAACCTGTGGACTATTAATGGTGCACCAATGAACCGAGCCAGGGCAAAGTTCGCACGGACGGATTCCAGCGCCTTGTCGGGGTTCTGGTTCTCGCAAAGGCTCAAGGTCTCAAGATGCAGCAGTTGGGTACTGTCTCGTAGATCTTCGTACCAGGAAGCGACCAACCCCGGCCTCTCCATAAGATCTACCGACCCCTTTGTAAGATCTATCGGATATCGGCAATGCTCGATGGAGGCCGCTTCATGTAGCAATGTGAGCGTTTCCTCGTTGTCGGACAGGAATTTTTCCACAAGTTGCTGATTAGGATCATCCAACGGCTGGGTGCGTTCAGGTAATGGCGCCTTGCCGACAATAGGAAGAGTCTTGAGGGTATCTTTGTCCCATTCGACATAATTCGAGAAGGCGGCCATATATACATCGGCCCCGTTCCTTGCGCCCTCGGGTATATGATACCAGCGATCCAGCTCTTCCAGGGTAACAGGATAACCCTCGTTCCGGAGGGAATCTATTTGCTTCTTCAGCTTGAGAATCCCGGAGACCCGGTACAACATAAACACAAGCAGCAGCAGCGCAACAATGCCATGCCATATCTTAAATCGGCGGCGAATATGTCTGTTTTGACTTTCCATATTTATTCCTTACTATTTGGACCTTGCGTACGTAACGTTCTTTATAGTTACCTTATGCAACTTTCTTTTTTCAATTCATTGTTATTCAAGCTGTATCCCCGTCTTCTTTAGTGCCGCCAATGCTCGTTTATGGTCTTTATCATATCCATACCATGTATCTACTACCTTACCTTGTGTGTCGATGATATAACTAAGCGGTACGGTTCCGCTCCTATTTTTGTAATCGTCGGATATTATCTTTTTAGCGGCGTCGGATGAATCGAGGATGTTCGGGACCGTCACTGAATTGTCACGCATGAAAATCCGTGCAATCTTTTTATCATCGGCGCAGTTAAAGCCGAGAATCACCAGTCCCTTGTCTTTGTGCTTTTCTGAGAGTTTTTGCAGATGAGGCATCGCCTCGCGGCAGGGCGGGCTCCCGCACCGCCATATATAAAGCCAGATGACCTTGCCCTTGTAGGCTGACATCTTGATTTTACCACCGTCCGCAGAGAGCAGCTCGAAATCCGGCGCCTCTGCCCCCGGCTTTAGCAAAATATCGTCCGGCCCCGGTTTATCCCACTGCCGCCAGCCCTCCGGTGGCGACCAGGTGAATTTCTGTTGTTGTATCCTCGCCTTAAAGTTCATATCCGAAATTTCTTCAACCGTTACTTTATTATTATTTGCCAGTCGAGTAATCTCCTTTATCTTTAGCAGCAGGTGGTCCTGTTTCGAGATCCAAAAATACCGCGTCAGATGGGCCTTCATGAAGCTGACTTCAATCACCTCACACTCTTCATTTTTCGCATAATCTGTGCCCCTGCTTCTGATACCGTCTATATAATTCTCAAGAGAATCCATGTAGTTATGAAAAGTGCTCGGGTCGAGGATTATACCGAACCAGGCTGCTTCGAACAGATTGATCTGGTCTCTAATGGAGTATCTTCCTGTAGGAATTGCTTTCTTTACGTAAACATTCGATCGTGTCTTTATATAAATGTCCCAGTCCTCGGATGCAGAAAATGGACGATCTCCCTGCCAGTAAAACCAGAGATTGTCACCGTCGCCGACAAGGGTACTATGTTTTGTGCTTATAAGGTTGCTGAGAATATTGCTCGTCTCAACGCGGAAGTAGTTGGGCTTTCTAAGCAAAATATTGTAAGTGGAATTTCTGTCGTCCGGACCAACGCTGCAAACGCTTGTATAAGACAGGCTCTCAGCCTGGCGCATCGTCTCAATCATTTTATCGTATAGAGCGTGTGCGGCCGGTTCATCCTTCACTATCATCGAAGACCGCCAGTGTGCCGGCGAAGAGCCAACCATGTAGAGGGCCCAGCCTTCCAATACCAGTCCGGCGATGATGGCAATCACATGTACTTTGATCTTCTTTCTCATCTGTATTCCAGTGACTTTTCGGCTCATCGGATTTTAGTCACGCTCGCTTGAAAACTGTCGTCTGCTCAGAAGAACGATTCCGACAATGCTGTAAACAACTGTCAGTATCAGGCTGTGCACTACACAGGCAACACTTTTGGCCAGGCTGAATCTTCCGACTGTCAGGCTGTATTTTCCGTATTCTCCGCAGGCGAACTTGTACAACAGCTTAAAAGGCGGGCATGCGAAATTGATAAAGCTGAACAATACTCCTGTTTCTGCCTGCTGTTTCGAGGAGACCATCAGCCAGCTTACCACGAAATAGCCGGTGACAATCACAACAAGCAAAAGCAAAGCGTTGTATGTCCGTCCTACCACGACGGATAAAGATGTTGACAGTGCCGCACAGGTGTTAAAAAGCAGCCAGGATGCAAAAAGCCACAAACCGAGGCCGTTCATACTGCCTTTGCGCATAAGAGCATGAAGAATAAATATGACGCACCAGGCCAGGATAAAGTGCACGGCGGCCTGTAACGAAAGTCCCAGTAAGCGGTAAATATAAAGCTCTCCAGGCCAGAAAGGTTTAGTTACGAGAACACATATCCGTCCGGATGAGATATCATCGCCGAAAATGCCGGCGCTTAGCGCCAGGGCGAGAAAAAAACCTCCCCAGATAAAAATAAAC
>CAZZAX010000236.1:0-7763 GCA_964653075.1 uncultured Pirellulales bacterium | reverse complement strand
CTCCGGCATAGACCAGACCTTCATGGACGTATATGGTGAGCCCGCGGGTTGTGCCCCCTTCTTCATACACCGTCTGTTTCTCCGGTTTAGTCACATCGGCACATTTGAATATTGCAACCACCGTATGATTCTGGTGAGTGCTCGTGTTGATCCCCGCTGCATCCGGGATATGAATGCCGTCATCGACTCCATCGAACTGTAGCGCCTTGCCCTTGAGACCATCAACGACCTGGGGGCTTCCAACAAGATTGGCCGTATTGCTATTGGCTGAATCGTCCGGTACATCGGTACCGACATTCTCGAACAGGTACACATTACCATCGGTAATGGAAGCCGGGTCGAGCTGGGCCACGGCATTGCCGGCCAGCAACAGCAGTAAAATAGGAGAAACTAAAAAAAACAATTTTTTACACATAATCAGACCTCCTTAAAAAGATTAAAATAATTATGAATTATGCTTTGGCCATACACCCAAACACCCGATCCAGCAAAGGCGGGACCTGAATTTTTTCATTGAAATGTGAGAACCCTCACCTGTAAAGCACAAAGTCGCCCTTACAACTAACTTTGTTTCTTACATAATAACTCCTCCTTTATTTGTGAAAACTACATGAATTACGCCCGCTGGATGAACTCAAAGCCACAGATGCCCGGCTGTGCGGACACAAACTTAACTAACATTATTTATACCAAACCACCCACTTTGCCGTCAAGGGAAATCCCTGTGTGATTATCCACAAGCTTTTAAATAACTAATTTGCCAATGCGGTTATGGCCGAATCACGTATTAATCATCAATTAAACAAGGGCTAATACCGAATTATCAGTATTAGCCCCATAATGACGAAATCTACTATATTAACCACACAATTTTACTGAACACTCGAATCCCAGCTTACGGTGCAGGTGGATAGAGGCGAATATCATCAAAGTACATCATACCTGCTCCTCCAGCAACCGGATTGCTCTTGTTGCCAAGGCCAAGTGTAATCGAATTGACATTGGCAAGGTTCACTCCCTGGTCAGCAAACGCCTGCAAGTCGATATTCCATTCGGTCCAGTTTGTTTCCTGTGCCGCACCAGGATTATCATTATTGACCACTGCATTGCCGTTGAGAGCAACATACAAATTCTCAGCGGCATTGGATGCTTCACCTCTGAACCATATTGTCAGTGTGCTGACACCCTTGACTGTCCAGTCGCGTTTATCAGTCAGTGTCAGGGTGGCCTCGGATTTGCCGACTGCGTTGTCGTAGGCCATCGGCATCGACTGCAAACCGCTGTGGACGATAGTCTGCTCGGCAAAAGGAGGATTGGCGTAACCAACGACAGAACCGTTTATCGCCGGATTGTCGAATCCATCCACCCACGCCATAAATATCCTATTGCTTTCGGGGTCAGTCGGGTCAAGGTCGTTGTAGGCCTCGAAATCGTCAATAATAAGGAAGTTGGCCGTAGTGAAACTCCAGAGCGGGCCTGTCCACGGGCTGTCGGCGTTGGTGTTATTGGCCTCATTGACACGCCAATAGTAAGTGGTATCCCATTCAAGCTGTCCGGGGTCATAGCTCTCGGAACCGAGGCTTCCGGTGCCTTTTTGCTCAAGTGAACTTACATCGGCGCCGAAGTAAACTTCATGTGAAGCACCAAAGCCCGGTAACCAGGTTAGAATCGGCGTCTGCGTTACATCCACAGCCCTGTTAGCGGGATTCGGGCTGCCAACGGCACCCTCAGTCGTGAAACTCCAGACGTTACCTTTGTGCGTTTCGACAATATCAAACTCATCGACACGCCAGTAGTAAGTCCTGGCCATTTTAAGTGTGCCGGGAGAATAGAAAGTAGTTCCCTGAGGAAGCCCTCCGGCGGCGCTGTCCACTTCGTCAAAATTGTCACCAAAATATACGGTGTGCAGTTTTGCACCGAAACCCGGAGTCCAGCTAAGGCTGCCATCGGGATTTACAGATTCGGCACCGTCAGCCGGGTCGGGTGCATAGGCTGTTTTGGGTGGAATCGAAAAGATCCAAATTTTACCCTTCCATGGACTATTCGGCTCGGTGTCATTAACTTCATCGATTCGCCAGTAGTACGTTGTGCCCGGGACAAGGCCATCCGGGTATGCAAAACCGGGAAAACCGACAACATAGAAGGTTTCAGTCTGGTTGCCCCGGAACACGCTCTCAGCACCGGCGTCCACATCGTCAAAACTGTCTCCGAAATAGACATCGTGCGAGACGGCAAAATCACCCGCCCGCCAGCCAAGACTTACCCATGTATCCTCATGGATGACACCGTCCTCCGGGACTGGGGCCAGTGCAAACGGATATCCACCCCCGCCTTCCATGGCAGCGAGAATCTCCCCTTCGTCCAGCGCATGGCTGTAAACCTGCACATCGTCAATGATACCCCGAAACCACTGGCCGGTACCCCAGGCACCGATAACGGAATCACCAGAAGTCCCGAGATAAGGAGCTGCACCAGCCTCAGCTTCCATAACTCCATCTATGTATATCCTTCTGTTTTGATTCTCAAAATCGTACCAGAAAGTAATGTGGTACCATTCATTTTCCTGAATGAGGTCACCGGGGGTATCGAGGTCATTGTTATAGAATCCCATGCGTACGCCGCCAGGTGGTACATTTCCACTACCGACCCCACCAATTCTCAAATGCAAATCCGTGTCATTTGCACCTGTCAGGCCTGTGGAGAAGACAACCTGTTCGCCGGTATACAGCACTGCATTAACCCACATCACGATAGTGAAGCTTCGACTATCCAATGGAATATTCGGAGCCACTACACGGGCGTTGGAACCATTGAACTGCAGCGCGCCGCCAAGCTGGCCTGCCACCCACATTGCATCACCTTCGACAGTGCCATCGTTGCCGTTACCACTCGTGTCGGAAGCGATGGTGCCGGAGCCCTCATCAAACCTCCAGTGAGCTACCAGCTCTGCCTTAGCAGTGCCCGTCAGAGCCACACTCAAGACAAAAACAAAAGAAACCAGATAAATCAATTTTTTAGACATAGTAGTCCTCCTGTAAAAAAAGCTAAAATTACCGTATTTTGGATACACACCAAGATACTTGTTGTTTTCAACAAACAACTTTTGCTGCGCGGCTATTTCACAGAGCAGCGCAAGCTCAATCACAAGTTTTTAGAACTTTATTCCAGTCGCACAATAAATTGCTGTTTACGGTGCCGGTGGATACAACCGAATATCATCGAAGTACATCATACCTGAACCGCCGGCAACCGGGTTGCTCCTGTTACCAAGGCCAAGCGTAATCGAAGTTACATTGGCAAGGTTTACGCCCTGGTCGGCAAAGCGCGTCAGGTCGATGTTCCATTCGGTCCAGGAACCTTTCTGCGCCGCATCAGGATTATCATTAGTGACAACAGCACTGTCATTAAGAACAACATACAAGGGCTCTGCTGCGTTAGCCGCTTCGCCTCTGAACCAAATTACCAGTGTGTTGACACCTTTGACTGTCCAGTCACGATTGGAAGTCAACGTCAAAGTCGCCTCGGATTTACCAACGGCGTTGTCATAAGACATCGGCATCGACTGCAAGCCGCCGTGGACGATAGTCTGCTCGGCAAAAGGAGGATTGGCATAGCCGACGATAGAGCCGTTTACAGACGGATTATCGAATCCATCTATCCATGCAAAAAATATCCTGTTGCTATCCGGGTCATCGGGGTCAAGGTCATTGTAAGCCTCAAAATCGTCAATGATAAGGAAGTTGGCCGTAGTAAAGCTCCAGAGTGGGCCTGTCCAGGGGCTATCGGCGTTGGTATTATTAGCCTCATCAATCCGCCAGTAGTAAGTGGTATTCCATTCAAGGTTGCCGGCGTCGAAGCTTTCGGAGCCGAGGTTTCCGCTGCCTTTAAACTCCAGAGAAGTTGCATCGGAGCCGAAATAGACATCATGTGTATCGGCAAAGATTCCGTGTACCCACGTGAGAACAGGCGTCTGCGTTACATCGACAGCACCATTGGCCGGACTTGGGCTGCCCACGGCGCCCTCGGTAGTAAAGCTCCAGAGGTCACCTTTAAATGTATCGAAGGCATCAAACTCATCAACCCGCCAATAGTAAGTCTTGGCCATCTGAAGTGTTCCGGGAGTATATGTTGCAGAACCCTGCGGGAGTCCACCAGCGGCATTGTTGACATCGTTAAAGTTGTCGCCGAAGTACATGGTGTGTAATTTAGAGCCGAAACCTCCCGTCCAGCTAAGCTCTACATCTACGGCTACAGACTCGGCGCCATCAGCAGGGACTGGAAAGTATGCAGTCTTGGGAGGAATACTAAAGCTCCAGACATCGCCTTTCCATGGGCTGTTCGGCTCGGCGTCATTTACCTCGTCGATTCGCCAGTAGTAAGTTGTGCCCGGGACAAGGCCATCCGGAAAGGCAAATCCGGGGAAGCCAACAACGATAAATGTTTCTGTCTGGTTGCCCTGGAAGGTACTTTCGGCTCCGTTATTGATGTCGTCGAAATTATCGCCGATATACACATCGTGCGAGACCGCGAGCTCTCCCGGCGACCAGCTAAGGTTTGCCCATGTGTCTTCGACGAGGGCACCGTCGGCCGGTTCCGGACCCAGGGCATAGGGATAACTTTCAGCGCCTCCCATTGCAGCCAGAACCTCGGCCTCCGACAAGGCGTGATTGTAAAGCCGGAAATCGTCAACCAAACCATTTATCCATCTACCGGCTAATCCCTTGTCAGTACCGATAAGGTAATCGCCATCAGTATCTTCCGAGTTGACTTGCGCCGGTGTGCCGGATTGTTCGCCATTGATATAGAACTCAATTGTATCGGCATTTCCTCCTTCGGTTACAATCATAGCGACGTGATACCATATCCCAGCTTCCTCAATGACCCCCGAAACAGTGCTAGTACCACCGAGAAATGTCCGGATCCCGGTGGAGGAGTCAGCCAAAAGCAAGGTCCTGCCCGTCCCATTTAAATCTGCCTGCTGAAGGAGATTTGCGATTCCTTCAACGACGTCCTGCCTGAACCACATGGTGATAGTATAATCACCCTGGTTAATAAGTTTCAGGTTATCGCCATGAGGGATTTGAACGTAGCCGGGTGTTCCGTCGAATTTCACCGCACCACCTATCTGCCCGACGTCCCACTGCACGCTGTCGATAAGGGTGCCGTGGTTGCCGTTACCGCTTGAATCGTTGGCAGCATCGCCGCTGCCTTCATCAAACCTCCAGTGCCCTACCAATTCCGCCGTGGCGCTGGAAACCAATCCCATTACCAAAGCGAAAACAACCAAAGACATCAACTTCTTAGACATAATAATCCTCCTTCAGAAATTACATAGATTGTTAAAAGAAATGCTAAAGACATAACTGCAAAGTACAATTTTACCTGCAATTTTGTACCCGGCATAATACACATCCTCCTCGAAGTAAAAAATAACAGAATTTCCCGAGGCAGGTGACCGAAATTCACATACGCCCTTCCTTTTTTACTTCGTCAAGGACAGGTTGTCAACGGACACAAGCCTCATCGATCTATTTATACCAAATCACCCACTTTCCCGTCAAGGATAATCTTTGGGTCATTGGTGAGACAGTATCTTTTAGACAGATTCACTGTGCCATAAGCAGGTGATATCCTCTACGAGAATAACACCTGGCATACCCGTAAGAATAATGCATATGATAAAAGCCAGATAAATTTCAATTGACGAGTATTGTCAGTTGTCTGTGGTTTTTATTTACTGGCGGTCTTTTTTGTCTTTCTTACCTGGCGTTTGAAGTTCATAGTGAACCACGGCTCGTCATTAAGCTCATCGTTTTGGTCAAGGCCGTATAGAGTTATTTTTATTGTCTTGGCATCCACTTTCGAGTAAACAGTACCACTCTTCTGCACATTGCCCTCGGCGTCAATACGCTCATTTTTCGAAACGAGCTTGTCACCCTGTGCTTGCCATGTTCCTTTGGATCTGCCGCCCCTGTTGTCAATGCTGATTGCAGTGGCCTTTTCATCGTCGGGCACATAATAAATCATGCCGTGTGAGGCATACTCGCCCATTTTAAAATCAACTATTACGGCGTGCCCATCAAGTGCCCACCGATACGCTAACAGTATCTCCGTGCCGTCGTCGGTTGTGGCAGACCATCGGCCGGCCAGCCAGTTAATCCCGTATTCCTGTGCAAGGTCCCGTAAGCTTTGCTGTGCCATTGCCGAGCCGCTGAAGATGATGAGGACGGCCAAAGCCAAAAGAGCGGTCTTTCCAAGGTTAAGTTTTGCAGTTCGTTGTCTGTTCATCGATTACCCTTTCAAAAAATGTTAATATTTTTTACGCCGCATGCTTTGCGTACCTTATAAAAGTTTAAGCCTATCTTGATGAATATTTAACTGGTTGAACGCCATTAGGATTTTCTCCTCCAAAAAATCTTCTATATTAATGTATTATAGCGTCTCCTTAGCCTTTTACAAGCAAAAATAAGACTTCTTTGGGTCGCCATCAGTTTCCAATTTAAAGTGCCTCAAAGGCCATTTATACGGCAGACTAATCCTGAGGGGTATTATACAGGAATTGCATTGAAAAATTTCTGCATTTCAGGCGCTAATGTTGAAGTTCCGGTTCACAAAGGCAAGACGGGGGACATTTCTTTTGATTTTAATGCCCTGAAAGCATATGATGAACATAGGTTTGCTCTTATAAAAGCATCGGTGTCGTTATGAACAGGCAAAAAGGATTTCCGTTAGAAAAAAGAATTTCTAATGGGGCTCGTAGAAGATTTCCCGAAAGACACGGAGAAACAGACGTCCGGCAACTGCACCGGGGTTTTCTAACGGGGTTCACATTGATAGAGCTGCTGGTGGTGATTGCCATCATCGCTTTGTTGATGGGGATATTGTTCCCGGTATTGCGGAAGGCCCGTGAGCAGGGCAGGGAGGTTGTGTGCAGGAATAATCTGCGTCAGATCGGCTTCGGGGCCAACTTTTATGCCGATCATTACGATTCGTTCATCCCGCGCTCTGCGGAATGGGGAGGAAATATCAAGCCCTGGTTCCAGCTTTTTATGCCTTTTCTGGCACAGAAACCAATAGACGATGATTACCGCAGCGTCGAGATATTCCGCTGTCCGAGCTATCCCGACAAAGAACAAACCGTTTGCTATGTCGTCAACGGCTGGGGTCGTGGAAGTAACAGCGGATGGAGCATGCAGAGAGTGGCAACCAAACTGACCGATTGTAAGCGTCCGGCCTCTACTATTTACCTTGCCGACAATGAAGACGGGCCATGGCGGACCATACTCAAAAATGCAACCGACCGGGATGTAACTCGATGTGATGTCTTTCGTCCCAGTCATCTGCCTGACTCTGATAGTCAGGATATAACCGGAGGCCGACGGGTCGCAAGGGCCCGACATAAAAACGGCTGCAACTGTCTTTATCTTGACTGGCATGTCGGATGGATGGCCGCCGAAGAGATGACCGAAGAGATGTGGCACTTTGAAAAATAAGAAATTATTTCCAAGAATATAATCCGTAATGAGATTCTGAGATAAGGGAGGTAAGTAACGCATGAAAGTCTGGAAATGGCTTCTTGTTCTTGTAATTGTCGCCGCAATTGTTTTTGTCTTATTCAAAAGCCGTGCCGATAAAGAGAAATCGGAAGTTCGTTTTGGCTTTGATTGGGTTTGTTTTGGCTTTGTTTTTTCATCCGCTAAGCGGGATAATTTTTTATATTCACTTGTGAAATAGACACTTAGGTTCATTTTTGGCCTTTCGGG
>CAZZAX010000235.1:0-7835 GCA_964653075.1 uncultured Pirellulales bacterium | reverse complement strand
AGGTTCTTACTTAACAGGAGGTAGCCACATCATCCTGATGTGGAACGACCGTTGTTAAACCGGTCCTTTTTATTTGAAGATTTTTTCATTGCGTGTGCTGTTCTTTCAAGTCCCCCTTCGAACATCCAGTAACTTGCACTTATTTTCATATACCAACCTGCTCAATAATCTATAACTGTTTCGTGCATTAATGAATATTAAGACGTTTGAGCACATCACGGTCTTGATTGCAGGATTATCCTTGACGGGGAGGTGGATAATTGGTATAGATAATATTAGTGAAGCTTGTGCCTGCTCAGGTCGGGCATCTGTGGTTTTGAGAGCATCCGGCGGGTGTAGTTTCTATATTTTTAGAGGAGGAGCTACTGCGTATTTTGCCAGGCACATAGTTGGAATGGAACTTTGTGCTTTTAATGAAGATATCTTTATATTTCATTTAACAATCTATATTTATTTTCTGAGGAAGGATCATGATGTCTAAGAAACCGATTAAATTAGCCTGTTTTGTTTTAGTGTTGAGTCAGGTATTAACAATCGCAGGCAATGCTGCCCAGAAACCTAACCTTATTGGCTGGTGGAAGTTCGAGGGTGACTTGCTGGACTCTTCCGGTCTGGGTAATGACGGCACAGCTGAAGGTGATCCTACTTTTGCAGCCAGTAAGATTGGCTCGAACGCCCTGGAGCTTGACGGGGACGATTATGTTGTAATCGATGGCGTAGCGGACGATATAACGAGTAACGATATTACATTCAGCGGATGGGTCAAAACCACAGATACCCACGGGCTGTGGTTATCTTCCAACGGCGCAGCCGGCGGCAATGTGAACAAAGCCCTGTGGAGTATCGACAACGGACAGGCGGCCTTGTATGACGGACCGAACAGTGCCTATGAGGGCTACTCAAATACGAGTGTTAGTGACGGAGTGTGGCATATGCTGACGTATGTCAGGAGCGGCTCGACAGGATATATATATGTTGACGGGGTTCTGGAAAACACGCACACTGCCGAGTTCAATTTCAGCCCCACCGATCGATGGTCAATAGGAATGGAATGGGATGATCTTAGTGCGGGCGATTTCTTAATCGGGACACTGGATGATATCCGCATCTATGGCCGCAGCCTCTCGGCAAATCACGTATGGGATTTGTTTAACGGAATCGAGCCGGCATTTGTGAAGGCCGAGAACCCCGAACCGGTCGATGGTGCCATGCTTTCGGATACATGGGTCAGCCTTGGCTGGTCCCCGGGAGATACCGGTGCTTCACACGATGTATATTTTGGCGAAAATTTCGACGACGTCAGTAACGGCACTGGTGATACTTCCCGTGGCAACCAGACCTCGATGTATTTTGTTGTGGGTTTTCCCGGATTTCCTTATCCGGATGGTCTCGTTCCAGGTAAGACATACTACTGGCGAATCGATGAGGTCGAGGCCGATGATACCACGAGACACAAAGGGGATGTCTGGAGCTTTACGATTCCTTCAAAGAAAGCCTATAATCCAGTCCCGCCTGACGGAGTCAAGTTTGTTGATCCGAACGTTACACTGAGCTGGACGGCAGGTTTTGAAGCAAAACTGCACACCGTGTATTTCAGTGAAAATTTTGACGAGGTGAACAATGCCGTTGGGGGTTTTCCTCAGACAGCGACAACTTATCGTCCCTTCTTCGGCCCCCTTGAACTGGACAAGATTTACTACTGGCGTGTTGATGAGTTTGATGCCATCGCCACACATAAAGGCGAACTATGGAGCTTTAAGACAAAACCCTTTATACCGATTTTAGACCCCAATCTAATCGGATGGTGGAAGTTTGATGAAGGTTATGGCAGTACCGCCCTGGATTGGTCCGGCCACGGAAATGACAGCACCCTTGTTAATAAACCTCAATGGGTGGAAGGGCACATGGATGGTGCGCTGGAGCTCAATGGCTCAAATTATGTAACTATGAACGATGTGGCTGATGACATAACGAACAACGATATTACGCTCAGCGGCTGGGTTAAAACAACCGACAGCCACGGGCTTTGGTTATCTTCTAATACTGCGACCGGCAACGTTGCGCTATGGGCTATCGACCAGGGCCAGGCAACAATGTATGATGGAGCCGACAGCAGCTACGAAGGTTATTCCAACACGGTGGTAAACGACAACGAATGGCATATGCTGACTTACGTAAGGAGCGGATCAACCGGATTTATATACGTCGATGGAGTTCAGGAAAATACTCACCCGGCCGCTTACAGTTTCAGCGCTACCGACCGGTGGTCAATAGGAATGGAATGGGACAGTGGTACCGCGAGCGATTTTTTAGCCGGTACTGTGGACGATGTCCGCATCTACGATATGGCACTGACGGCGGATGAGGTTAAACAGCTTATGAGAGGTGATCCATTAGCTGCCTGGGACCCGAGCCCGAGAAATAAATCAATAGTGGATATCAAAGAGGCAAGGGAGCCTCTTAGATGGTCGCCGGGGGATGAGGCGGCTCAGCATGATGTATACTTCGGTACTGATAAAGAAGCTGTGAGTAATGCCGATGTATCCGATACGACCGGTATATATCGAGGCCGACAGGGTGCCAACAGCTATAATCTACCTGCAGACAGCGTTGAATGGGGCGGCGGACCGTACTACTGGCGAGTTGATGAGTATAATAATGACGGCTCTATCAGTACAGGTACAACCTGGAGCTTTACAGTGGCTGATTATCTTATCGTGGATGACTTTGAGAGCTACAACGACCTTGATCCTGCTGAACCGGCGAGCAACAGGATTTTTAATGCCTGGTTAGACGGATTCGACAACCCGGCCATAAACGGTTCCATCGTTGGTTATGCTAATCCTCCCTTTACCGAGCAAAGTATAGTTCACAGTGGTGGTCAGTCAATGCCGTTTGCCTATGATAATGCTGTTGGTAAATCAGAGGCTACTCTGACATTGACTTATCCCCGTGACTGGACTGAAAATGGCGTCGGCACTCTGGTAATCTGGTATATTGGCGATGCTGCTAATGCCGCCGAACCTATGTATGTTGCTCTCAATGACAGTGCTGTTGTTACTAATGATAATCCTGATGCGGCACAGGCATCTACCTGGACCGAATGGAATATCGACCTGACGAGCTTTGCCGACCAGGGCGTGAACCTTGCCAATGTCAGTTCGATTACTCTCGGTCTTGGTAACAGGAATAACCCGGTGGCCGGAGGTGCAGGTATGATGTACTTCGATGATGTCCGGCTGTATCGACTGGCTCAGTAGTCGCAAGCGTCTTAAGCAGCAAGTGTAAATTAATTGCATTGTTGATATTGAAGATTTGTATTAACTCGGGAGGTATTTCTATGAATTGGCAGATAACGGGTTGTCGAGTTGTATGAAGGCTGTAGTGATCTACTAGCGAAAATGGGGCCGTTTATGGGTTGCTTGGGGTGCAAACTCTGGGCTGATAAGATGGTGGGATCGGCCCAGAAGCATATGATAGATCTGTGGCTTTCGTGTCTCTATATATACTTGACGGGGACAGTCACCATCTGGTTCACTACTTACCAGAAGATATGGGAGATCGGATCCAAAAAATCCGTGAATAAGTCATCTTTGAGGTATCATCGCAGGTAATTTGTTTATTTTAGCTGTCTGGACTACGGCCCTGCAATTCAGCGAGTCTGCTGAGAACGCGTTCTGCATGCCCCTGGGCTATTACTTCCGGCCAATATCCTCTAACAGTGCCATCAGGCCCAATAATCATCGTTGTGCGAATTACCCTGCCATAGTTAAAGTTCCCAAGCGAACTTCTAATCCAGGCCCCATAGAGTTCCATTACCTTGTGGTTTGGGTCGCTCAGAAGCCTTACTTGAAGTTCGTGCTTGTCTATGAAATCACAATGAGACTGGATTGAATCATCGCTGATACCGAGAATCTCAGTATTCAACTTCTGGAACTTTGGTATAAGAGTGGTGAAATCTTTTGCCTCAAGTGTGCAGCCGGTGGTGTCATCTTTGGGGTAAAAATATATTACGACCCACTTGCCTCTATAATTACTCAGAGTCACATTTTGTTTGTTATTATCAAGAAGTGTAAAATCCGGTGCAGGTTTACCAACAACTGGGCTTAATTCCGAGGCGGCTTGTTCTATTTGCTCTTGCTGCATCTTAACGTTTATGTCCAGTGTCAATTGGACGGGCTGGACTTTAATAGGTTCAATTTTTACCTTGTGCGGCCCACAACCGCAAAGGAACAATGCTAAAAGCAAAATCAAGGTCCACTTTGCGTTTCCCATAATACACCTCAATATAGCAAAATATATTATTACTTAATGATTCAGATGGATATTATATAATACACATTCTGGCCTAAGCTAAACGGTTTGTCAAGGTCCGGCGGGTTATTATTCAACTTTCTCGGTTCTTTCCTTTAAGTTCAAATCTATTTCCGATTTAATGGCGATTAATTTTCGAAGATTTTCCTCAAAACGCGGAATCTCGAATACGATTTCTTCAAATTCAACGGGAATCTTTTCATTACGGCTTTTACCCTGTGTGGTAATCCTGGCTGTGAGTGAGCCTTGCACATCTACGAAATCCAGTTTTAATCTGCTGTATTCGAAATCAAGCAATCCCTTCAATAAAGATTCTTTGTTTTTGCTCCGGTTTATCTCTTCAAATTTTGAGCCAAATTGTTTTTCCAGAATTTGCCAGGCGGCACTTTGTGAAGTATCTTCCGCAAACTTCCACCAGCCCTCCTGGGAGGAGGAATAAAAGAATCCTCGGCCCAGCCGGACATCATTTAAACTTGAAGTTGAGATGCTTACGGGGATCATGCCGTATAGTTTGCCCTGTCCTGCCGCCTTTTCACCAAAGGCAGTGAAAAGCATTTCATTAAGATCGATGTTTTCTGCGAAAAGCTTGAAATTTACTCTTGGCAGTTTATCGTCGATCCGTAATGCATGTGAGTAAATATGTCCTCCCATCAATCCCCATTCTGTTCGTTCTATGAAAGCAGCCGCTGGTTCTTTTTCCAGTCTAAATGCTATAAGACCATCCGTAAATTCCAGTTTACCTAAGTTGAGGCTTTTAACAGTGAGCATCTGATTGCCCGGTGTTGAAATTGGAAATAGACTGTTAAGAACTACGGAGCCGTTGACACCTTTAGCTTTAACTTTATAACGGCTGCTGGAAAGCGATGTGTCGGCGAGATCTATTTCAACTCTTGGTGTGAATCTTCCTTGCCTCCAGTTCAAATCAGCCTTAAAGGACAAGTCCCCTTCGGTTACTAAACCCGTAGAGTCGGTCAGCATTTTGACAACGGCCTGTTCCTCATCCAGATGCAAACCTTTACACACAGCTTTGAGCGATACCGAGGGATTTTTTTCGGTCAGGTTCAGATTGCCGCTAAAATTTAATATGGTACCTTTCTGGATCGAGCAGCTTGATTGAAATTCCCCGTTCCTGTTCTCCAGGTTGAATAACCCCTGAAAAGGCATGATTGCCTCTTTCTCCGCGGCAAAAAGTTGCTCGGCTTTCTCATTCGACAAAGCGGCCCTGTCTAATGTTAAGGTTGTTTTAATCGTGTTCTCTTTATCATCGTCAAGTTTGGAATCAACGTTCATATTTGCATTTTGCAGGTTCAGGCACAATCCGGCAAAGCCCGGGTAGAAATCGACCGAATTGGCCGTAAGCGAGCCGCCTGCTCTGTTCAGTTTAGGCGAAAAAGATGCGTCAAATAACATGCCAATTCCATCCAGCCTCGCCATAATTATGTCCTCAGGAGTCCGGATGTCGGCACTGTTAGTATTTACCTCGAGTTCGATGTTTGTAATAAGGCCTTCTTTACTAAAGGTGAGGTTAGGTGTATTTTGGTTGATAAACCCTTTTAATTCCAGGCTGGTTGTACCCAGCTTTATGCCCTCGAAATCTACACCGTCAAAATTAATTTCACTGTCTGAAAGAAGCCGGACTTGAGCCTCTTCTTCGCTGTAATTACCTCGAAACTTGAGGATACCGGAGAGGTCTTTCAGCAATAATCTTCCTCGACCGATATTCAATGTCCCCGGCTCCAGGGCCAGTTGCAGATTTATAAGGTTAACATCAGGTATCCGCGACAGATTCGTTGATAAGGAGCCGTTAATATTAATTTCACCGAGGCTTGAAGTATCAAAATCTTTATCGGCAAGCTTCTTTACAATCGGCTCGGGGATATTCCCTTCAAGCTCCCAGCTTACATCGGCCATTTGCATCCGGCTGTTTTTGGCTCCGGGTGCGGCCGGGAGTGTTGCAGAGAAGTTCTTCAGACGCCAACCTTCTCCCTGAGCCTCGGCCGAAAAATTAAGTTTATCTGCGGCTTTCTCGACTTCTATTTGGACATCGGATGTTGGGATATCCGCATATTCCATTTGCTCGACAGTTAATTTCGCCTCAATATTTTTTAGCTGGTACAGGTTCTCAAGTTCGACCTCGACCTCGCAGCCTATTCCTTGAGCATCAAGGGGAAGGTCCGCCAATTTTGTCTTGACCCAGCCATTTGTAACAGACGCTCTGAGCAGGGCGCTCGCGTTGTTTCGCGATATATCTCCCTGTAACTTTAGGCTCATTTTTCCGTCTAACCTCGCCGGAATTGAAAAGCTTTCAACGGGCAAAACTGTAATTAAAGCTCGTAAATCGATGTCCTGCCTGCCAATGGAAAACGCGAGCGATTCACCACGAGTGTAAAGAGCGGCTTTGAGTTGCAGGGGAGTGCCCTGTAGATTAAGGCCCAGATCATGCATAATCCATCCTGCCCCGTTGTTGTTGATTGAACCCTCGCATGGAATACAAATCTTCTTGTGAGGCCAGTCGATATATAATGTGCAGGCACGTAATTCGATTCTGTCAAAAGGTGCATCTTTTCCCTGCTGACTGTCTTTGAGCGTAATTTGGGCCAGTTCACCAAGCTCGATTTTGCCGTCCCTGACGCGGATAGTAAGCTGGCCTCCGGTAATCTGGATCTTCTTCACCTTGCCGCTAAACAGTGAGCCGAGGGAATACTCGGCAGTAAGCGTCCCAATGCATGCGCAGCGCTCTCGTCCTAACTCTACATTAGATAATTCGGTTCTGCCAAAAGAACAGTTACTAACCTCTAAAGAAGCCTGCGATAATCCGATATCAGCTAATCTGGAGAGAATCAGTTTCTGGAGCATGCGTGGTATGATGACTGCTTGCAGGAGCAGGATGGTTACGGTCAACACAACCAGAACAAACAGGTAACGAACTGACTTTTTGACCCACTGCCTCATAGTTCCACGCTTTCATATGTTGACATACGTTTGCGAAGAATTTTCATCGCAGCAAAGGTGTCCTCTAAAATAGCGGCCATGTTGAGCACGTCGGTGTTGGTAATGATTATAATCCATCCGCCGGTGTTCTGCAATATTTCTCAGCTCATCGATACTCAAAAATAACTCTTTATTTGGCAATTCATCTCTGAGCCTGCTGTTGCCTCCGCCTGATAGTCCGCATATACCGAAATCAAGGTAAAGGACTGTGCACCCCTTAAATAAGGTCAAAAGGTTGAGTACGATATTAGAGAAAGTGAAACAGTACCATGTGCAACCAACGTAATCCCGAGCTAAGCAAGCATATCCCCAAAAGAATTACATGATTGATACATTTATATAATAAAGGGATTTCCCTTGACGGGAAAGTAGCTGATTTGGTATAAATAACGTTAGTAAATCTTGTGCCTGTGCAGTCAGGCATCTTTGAATTTTGGTCTTTGAAGTGGGTGCAATTCTTGTAGTTTTTCGAATAGAGGAGGAGTTATTGTGCGAACCACAGAGTTGCAGCGAAGGTATTGTGCTTCACA
>CAZZAX010000234.1:0-7876 GCA_964653075.1 uncultured Pirellulales bacterium | reverse complement strand
ATTGCTTGTGCCCAGATAGCTCGTACCGCCCACATCGAAAAAAGCCGGCTTATTGTCTCATAAGGTATGTTGTGTGAAAGAAGTTCTGTGGGGCATAACCTGTATATACTTTCATAAAAGCGCAGTTCACAAAAACCTTCGGGGGAACTTTCTATTGTTTTAGTTTCAGGGGCTGCAAAGTAACCACACTAATATATGCTGCGATACTGAACAGCAGTATCACACATGCACGAATCAGTGTGGAATAGCCTATAGCTCCGGCACCGGCAGCGCGAAAGCAGCCGCAGCTAATCGGAAGACCCCGGTACAGGGCCGAGGCGATAACAAAGGTGAACGTTGCCGCCATTGCGATACTCACCAGTAATGCACCGCTGACAAAGATTCCGCCGACCAGACATATGCCGACTAATAATTCCGCCCAGGGAAGTGTCATTGCCACCAGGACTCCGAGCTTACGGCCGACGAGCTCGTAGTTATATATGCTGGAAAGAAAGTCATACGGCTGGCGTATTTTCGGCAGGCTGCTCCACAGGAATAGACATCCGAGGCCTAATCGTACGACCCATGAAAAACCGGAAAATAATTGCTGTTTCTTTACTCTGTCGAATCTCATATCTGCTTTTCCTTTTTCCTGCCGTTCTTTGCTGTCCATTCGGCCCAGCCGCCTTTGAATATGGAAATATCGGAGAAATCGTCGTCTATAAGTCTAATCGCGACCCTCTCGGCGAACTTGCAGCCGGCGCTTTGACAATAGAGCACAATACGGGCGTCTTTTTGAATGTTGGCCGTTGTCTTTTTGAATTCCACATCATTAGAATCCACCGGCACACTTATAGCACCTTCCAAATGTCCGGCCTTGAAATCTCGTGAAAACCTGGCATCGATAAAAACGGTATCAGTACCGAGCAGACTACGAACCTTCTTCTCGGATACTTTCGGTATGAAATTTCCCAGATGGGCCTGTTGAATCGAGGCCGTTGCATTTGTATTGGCCAGTAGGCCTTCATTATTGGCGAAATGGTAAATCATCCCGCATAGAAGCGCTGCTATGGCGAATGCCGTGCCCTCTGTCATGGATAGACCGAGTAATCTTCCGCGAGAGCTTGTGATTGCTTCCGGCAGCCATCGTTTCGCACGTTGGACTATGAGAATTATTATAAGAGTTATTGCCGCATATATTATAAATCGCTTCCGTGCCGGGGCAATGATTGCGCCGAGGTCAATCGGTTCGGCCGATACTATCAAACCGTTGCCGTCCCAGCGCGGAGCTAATTCCTGAAAAGAAACTAATCTGACAGGATTGGGTGGGTCGAATAGTTTTGCTTTTCCGTTTTCTGTTCCCAAAAACAATTCGTAGTGATTATATCCCCTGGACATGGTATCGGGCTTAACGTGGAGGATAATGGGATGAGGAAACTGACGAAACACCTTACTAGTTAGCTTCCCCATGGGCTGTGCATACAATCCATTATCTTCCGCCGCCTTTTTCAATTCTGCCAAAGAACTCCCCTCTCTTGAACCGATGTATTTGGGCTTGAGTAATTGCCGAAAGTCTATCTCTTTTCCGGCCAATTTAATGGTAGTGTAAAGGCAGTACATACCGCAGTACGGACCGGATGATTTGCATTTAGCGGGAACCACCTTTGACGCTTCTTGGTTGTTCTTATAGGCTGCAATTGTTTTGCTGGTTATGATAACCGATAAGCAGACAAATAACGACAAACAAAAGTTACGAGATGATCCGCCTGCCTTGTTAAAAACTTTCATGGATGCCTCCCTTTTACTAAAAACACCCTCCAGGCAATAATTGCGATAATCGACAGGCCAATCAGGATGAACACCAGCGTTGGGAAGGAACGGGACTTCGCTATGACCTTTTCTCGAGATTCTGCAGTATCAGACAATTCTTCCGCAGCAGCAAATGCCTTTTTAGGAACTACTTCGGATTTTTTTTCAGTTACCAATCCGGCTGGAACCTCACCTTCGTTCATAATCTCCTCGGTTATTTTATTGATCTGCTCAAGAGCCGCTTCGTCCACATTCGGCACGATCTTACCCCCTTGCCACTGAAACTCGACACCGGTTTCATTAAGTTCGTCGGCCCAGTATGCCACCGGCGTGCCGTCCGGAATCTTGTCCATTTTGAAAGCACCCATACTCTCAAAATCCGGATTCCATACGAAATTCGACATCTTCTCGTGGGATACAGCATCTAATGTAGTCCCATCAGTACGCTCATGGAAGAAATGACGTTTTGCTTCGGTCACCACCGGTATCCCCTCAAAATATTCGATCTTCACATCCGTAACTTCAATCCCAGCCTGAACTATTCCTGGGATTTCATTCGATATGTTGGAATTTCCCTCACAGATTATTTTTCTATGCATATAACCATTCTGAGGATCAATCCATACAGTATGGTAATAAGCTGAGGAATCACCTTCTATCACATAACATTCAAATCCGTCGACTTTCTCCATTTCCGGACGCAGACGTAATGTTTTAGATTCCAAAAGCACTTTTGCGAAATGATCTTTTCTCGTTATGCCGCTAAGACCATACCCTCCAGCCATACCATCCTCAAAAGTGATGGGCTTATTATCATATGCGACGTTAAAATGACCAGGATAAAAATCACCAGATTCGGTGGTAAAAGGCATCATCCGATCACGCAAGATTGAATTCTTGCCATACCAGATTCTTCTCATTTCCAAAGTTTTAACCCACTTACCGTCTTTCAATTTCCATGAGTCCCGAGTGGTATCGTGCTGTTGATTCCTTATGTAAACCCTGGACACAAATTTACTCTCAATTATTCCTTTATCGCTATAATCGTGCTTGTAGTAAATCTCTCCGTCAGCCATCATTGGGGGCCTGCTCGTGACGGTTTCAAGGGTCTTCCGAAGTATGTCATTTGCAGTGATGTTCTCGGAATTGGCCTGTGCGTCACTCAGGAAGACGAGAGTATCGAAGGCCAGAATCATCATCATACATTCATAAACTATGCATTTCATGCTCTGCTTCTCATACATAATGTCAGTTACCCTTTCAATGCAGGCTCAGGTGGGGCCGGTCACGATTGTGTAGCCAACCCCACCTGGCCTTGACAGTTAACTTTTTCTTATCGCATTTCTTATTCGGGCAAATTGTAACTGTTGCCGGTTCTTTTACCACATCTGTATGACTGGTTTATCCGCAGGGTTCGCAGGAAATAGCAGTCATAACCATGCAAGTTTCTCCCGTTTGTTTGTATTGCCCACAAACGCTGGTGCTAATTGTATCACAACCTTGATATTGAGTTCCAGTACTGCACTTATAACGTGTCTTCTCTGTACAATTACTTGGACAGCTTGTCGACGTTTGTTTCTTGAAACCTGTGCAACTACCACCGGCATTCAAGAGTTCCTTGCCCTGTAGTACTTGGGGGCTCCAAACGCTCGACTCGATGAACAGGCCTATTGCCGCGATGACAAATAAACACAATAAAGCATAATTTTTCGATTTCATTTTATTTTCTCCCAAAATCAATTGTTCCAATTTAATGAAACAAAACTAAACAACATAATACATACTTATTGAAAAAACGACAAAAACATATTTTACTCATCTGTCCATTGGAACCACCTCCTTTCTTAAGGCGAATGTGGTAAGTAATTTGTTGATGAAAAAAATCGAGATTTTTCTGCTGTTTTTTGCATTTTTACAATACTTTACTTTGGAGAATTGTGTCTAAATCCGGGGCTTTTTCTTCCCAGGCGGATTTGACCTTGCCGTCTGTTAGTAAAGCAACGGCGGGGGTTGTGACGAACCATTCTTTTGTTTCGGCCAGTCGGCCGAGGGTGCAGGGTGAATTCTCGCTTACCGGGGCATGGCCGTATGGTGGGACAGCTATCAGGGCTATACGCAGGAAATCTTCATTGCCTTCTAATTCTCTAGCCATTTGCTCGTACATGGGTATTGCCCAGGCACAATCAGGGCAATCGTAATGGTAGAGCAGAACGAGCCAGGTGCCTTTTTTCAGGGATTCGGCGATATCTATATGGTCGAGGATAGGCAGCTCTTTGCCGAGCCAGGTTTTGGGTTCGAGCACCTCGTAACGGGAGGTAACCTGCGGCGGCTCATTTAAGGCCAATATAGGTGCGGAGACGCCGAGGATTGCAATCATTAAAAAAGCGATCATTGCGAATCGTGGCGCAGACGGCAGCGGCGTAAGGAATTCTTTGAGCAGGTCCTTTATGGATTCCTGCTTTCGCAGGAATGACAGAGTGAGTGGGAATGACAGAGCGGGCGGTAATGAAAATTCTGGCCGGAATATTGACAGGGCCAATACTGCGGGCAGGTCGATGGTGAAAAGGGTAATCCAGGGATTTATATGTACAGAGCCGAAGCAGCCGCAGGAGTCGGCGCCGGTGAGGGCCTTATAGAGTGTAATCGCTGAAAAAGCGGAGAAACAAAGCAAACTTACCAGCCAGGCGGCTTTTTTGAACAGGCCGGACAGCAGCTAGATGGCAAGGGCAAGCTAAAATTCGACCGTTAGAATCAGCAGCGGCCTGTATGACCAGGTATCGCTATTGGCGACCGGTTCGGTAAGCAATTGCCAACCTTTTAAGACCGCTGCGGTTGACAGGACTATTGCCAATATCTTCACTACAATATTCGACGCTTTCATATTTTGGCCTCCGGCATTCAGTTTTAAGCCGACCAAAAAGTGCCTCTCTTTTATTTAATGCATTTGCTCCGAAAGTAAATTAAAAGTATATTAAACGTTTTCATCGAGCACTCCATGATGCACCTGTGTTGTGCTGCCTGCGGTTCGGTACTATTTGTATTTACTACGTCCTGCCATAAGTCCGCTTGGGGACGCCTCACGGTGGCATCCCTTACGGGACTAACAGGACTTCCGTAACACTAAATGAGCCTCATGCTGGCCTCCGGCAGCACAAAAAACCAACCCAATTCATGAAAAAATCGCCCGATTTTCGACAAAAAACGCTGGTAGTTTTTGATAAATTTCAAAATTTCTAAAATTTTTTTTATTCCTTTCTACATAAGCACTTAGCAAAATTCAACTACCCGAAAATCCCCGAATTTTCGTATCAAACGTGCAGGTACGTCTAATTATAGGGGGACTGTTTTTTCCCCTTGTAAGATATGGTCAAGATATGAAGCTTGAATCATTAAAAAATGAATCTTAAATCGTTAAAAAGGCAGGTAAATAATGAAAAAGGTTGGTTAATCAAAGGAAAAATTACGAAAAGTTCTATCACTTTTCGTAAAAACAAACCCAATTCACCAAATGTCCAAATGAACGCAAGCTTATTTATAACAATGATTTATACAATTTTTGCCAGTCTGACAAAAGTCAAAAACAAACCCAATCAAACCCAATACAAACCCAATTCAAACCCAATTGCCGAAAGGCCAAAAATGAACGTAAATAACTGTTATACAAAGGTATATAACAATAAAACCGCCTCAGGCTTCAGAAAAAACAAACCCAAACAAACCCAAAACAAACCCAATTTCGAACCCCCGGGTTTTCCGGGAAGCTTATTCATTGACCGAGTAAGGCGAAAACAGCCGCAGAAGGATTTTCCGATTTTTTTCCAGAAACTTCCCGTTATGGTATTGACCAACAAAGTAAAATATCGTAAATTACCAAGCTTAATATTTTTCCTGTACGAATCGGATTACAGTGATACAGCATTTTGATGCAGGATTTTTCGAAAAATTTTAAAAAGGATTAGTTAAATGCCAAAACAGAAAACCCATAAAGGGTTAAGCAAAAGAGTCAAGGTTACCGCGTCCGGCAAGGTCAAGCACAAACGCACCGGTTGTGGTCATCTTATGAGCGGTAAAACCGCAAAACGCAAAAGGCGGCTCAACAGCCCGGCTACTATGAAAAGCACGATGGCTAAGACAGCCAGGATTGGATTAGGTAAGTAAATACCCTCAGGAAAATCAAATAATCAGTGTGAAAAAAATAATCAATAATCATTAATCACTAATCAATTAACTGGGCTTGCTTCTCGGCTTTCATTCAGCTGCCGCCAGTAAGCTTAAAAATTCAGAAAATTTCAAAGGAAAGCTGATATGCCAAGAGTTAGAAAAGGTGCAGCACGGCACCAATCAAAGAAAAGAATCCTCAAAGCAGTAAAGGGTCATCGTGGCTCTGCAGGCCGGCTGTATCGCCTGGCAAAAGAAGCTAATTTTCGGGCGGCGGTTAATGCTCATACTGATCGCAGACGCCGAAAACGCGATTTCCGCGGCCTGTGGATTACAAGATTAAGCGCAGCATGCCAGCAGCGGGGCATAAGATACAGTCAGTTCATCAATGCCTGCAAAAAAGCCAACATCGCTCTGAACAGAAAAATGCTCAGTGAAATTGCGATTGCCGACCCGAAGGGTTTCGACGCGATTGTTGAGGCTGCAAAGGCCGCAATAAAGTCGTAAGGCGCAATACAGGCCTTGTCCGGCAAGCCGCGGGCGATGACATACGACGTAAGAAAAAATGCTTGAGCAATTTAAAAAAACCGGTAAAGAAGCCCTTGCTGACCTGAAAAAGGTTACCGACCTGGCTTCATTGGAAGAGTTCCGCATAAAATATCTGAGCCGAAAAGGGCAGATTATCCGGATGCTCAGCCAAATTGGCAAATTACCTTCCGAAGAAAAACCTCAGGCCGGCCAACTCGCGAACAAAATAAAAAAAGAGGTTACCAAAGCGTACGAGCAGCTCAAAAGCACTCTTTCGCAATCCAGGCAGGCCCAATCAAAAGAGATGATAGATGTTACACTGCCGGGCAGACCTGTCAGGATTGGCAAGCCGCACGTTATTACACAAACATTAAATGAGCTGCTTGAGATATTCGGCCGGATGGGTTTTGCTGTGGCTTACGGCCCCGAGGTCGAAGACGAATGGCATAATTTCATAGCATTAAATATTGGGCCTGAACATCCCGCGAGAGACCCTTCGGACAATTTTTACATTGATGATAACACCTTATTGCGAAGCCAGACATCCACGATTCAGATACGTGTTATGGAGCGAACCAAGCCGCCGATTCGCATTGTCGCGCCGGGAAGGGTATATCGCCCTGACACCGTCGATGCGACACATATGTATATGTTTTATCAGCTCGAAGCCCTGGTTGTCGATGAGGGTGTTAGTATGGTGGATATGAAGACCACCATCGAGCAGTTTATCCATACCTTTTTGGGTCCCGAAACGAAATGGCGTTTTCGACCGAGCTTTTTCCCGTTTACCGAGCCAAGCGCCGAAGTTGATTTGCTCCTGAAAGATAAGAGCGGCAAAGAAAGCTGGGTGGAGATGGGCGGCTGCGGGATGGTTGACCCGAATGTTTTTGATGCAGTTGGGATAGACAGCGAAAAATATACCGGCTGGGCGTTCGGTTTCGGAATAGAACGGCTGGCTATGCGAAAGTACGGCATAACGGATATCCGCCTTCTGTTCGAAAACGACCTGCGATTCCTGAACCAGTTCTAATTGTCTGAACTAATTCAATTACTTCTGTAACTGATACACTCAGACAATCAGTGTTGCGAAGTTTTGCCCTGGTGCTGTTCTGAGCTTATCTTTGTAACTGTTTTTTTCGTATCTTCCACGCTCTTAGTCTTTATCTTGGGTGCGTTGATGGCGAGATCAAATCCTGATTCTTAGGCCCAATTCACCGTTCCTGTAAATATTTTCTCACTTATGGGAATTTTCTGTTGACAGACTTGTCTCAATCGGGGAGGCTATGTCCACGATTGGACAGCGAGGATATATAGCTTCCACACCTGATAATCTACCTTGAATACACAATAGTTTTACTGTCTAACATTATTAAAGATTTATAAGTCGTTTATACGATTAACT
>CAZZAX010000233.1:0-7927 GCA_964653075.1 uncultured Pirellulales bacterium | reverse complement strand
TCATTGAATCTATACACCGCCTCAAATATTTGAACCGCAAGGATTAATTACAATTGGTATAATATACGGCAGACATGTTTGCATTGCAGACATAAAAGAGAAAATTTGCCAAAAATATTAAAAAATAAATGAAAAGCACCGTTTTACATGCCCGGATGTAATTGTTGGTAAGCACTGCCTTCTTAATTTTGCTTTTCTACTTCTAATTTTTGCATTATTTGCTCTTGCCTTAGACAATAATCCCCCTCATTGTGCTGCCTGAGGTTTGCACTAATCGTAATCACTCCGGAGTTTACCCAGAGTTTATCCGTGTTTATCCAGAGCTTGCCCGGAGTTTATCCGGAGTTTATCCCCAAGAACTACTCCCTTGACTCGCAACAGGGGGGTGTGTGCTTACTTGCTTTTCTGTCGGGGGTCATCCTGAGCGGAGCTTGTGCACAAGGTACGAAGCGCAGTCGAAGGGTCTATTTAAAATATATGTTATTCTGAACGAAGTGAAGAATCTCAAACACAATAATCAATAGTCACCAAATAACTTGTCCTCGGTGAGAGCTTTCTTGCTTTTCTGCCGGGGATCAATAATCATTTAAAAGGGATTGCCAATAATCGCAACAATCAAAGACCAATAAATAAAGCTTTTTCCCTTGCAAAACAGACGTGGTGTTTTTAGGGTATTTCTATAGGCGACAACACTACGCGTCAAGCCCCGATGCCGAAAAGGACCCTTTCGAGCCAGTCAACAGCGTCTTCATTGTACCTAACGTTATCGAGAAATGCATTCAGCCATTCACTTGGACGCATAACAGACAAGCCCAGTTCCGCGAGTCGCTCCTTGTGTTTCAAGATATGCTTAGTGTCCGTGGTGAACAAAACATCAGCACGCTCGCGAGCAAACTCGCGGATAATTACTCTATCATAAGGATCATCTATGAAATCGAGACTGAGGCGTCCACAAGTGGGCGACTCCGGCAAGAATGCAGTCTCGTGGAGGACCCGACCATCCTTAAGCCCTTCCGCAAAAAGCCTCCAAGCCTTTTGTGTAGCTCGTGCTCGCTCATTATTTTTGAGACTTAGCTCAGCAAATGAAGCATT
This sequence comes from uncultured Pirellulales bacterium, assembly GCA_964653075.1. GTDB lineage: Bacteria > Planctomycetota > Phycisphaerae > Sedimentisphaerales > Anaerobacaceae > NIOZ-UU13. Next base: position 6,835 of record CAZZAX010000233.1, on the reverse strand, counting down.
ACTTGGAAAGAAATCAAGGTCCCACTCGTACTGCAAAGCGACGATGTAGCAAAGTGCACGAATGTCTTGTACAAGGTTTTTTGGGTCATTCGGAAAATTACGATAAGCCCACTCGTAGCTCCCATAATCCCATCCATCAGCTTCGTCCGCTATTCTGCGAATGTATTACATCTGGTTTGTGTCAAAATAAATCTTTTTCATCAACGTCATAGTGTTACCTCTAACATTATTTCGTCTAAATTTCAACAAAATTCATGCAGGTTCAACAGACCGTACTGTAAAAATGTCCACAAATTCTCTAACAGCACACCTAATCCCCCTATATCCCACCATAAAAAAACGCTCATAAACACGTCGGGTGCTTGTTACCAAGAAAACATGGGTGAGCAAAGTGGATGGAAAAACGCATTTCTACCTTCGGTTCGCACTGTTTTAAATCACTACACCACTTCGTGTTTACGTGATTGTACGATGCTCATGCTGGCCTCAGGTAGAAATGCTATATACTTCATCATTTCCGCGAAGGTGGGTATCCCAATAATCAATAGTAATTCATCAACCTGTGCCATAGGTATAATCATTTAAAAGCCGGCCTTTGGCAGCACGGATAATCAACAAAATCCGCTTCATCCGGCTAATTTGGACATCTGGAAACCCGAACGATTTTTCTCGGTCGTCCGAAACACCGAATGCACCTACACAATTCCTAATGCGATAAACGCATTCTTACCCGATTCAGATATAAGAATGTTTACGTGCTGAACAAGTTTTCTTTCGGCCCTTCGCAAGAAGATGAGGGCCGAAAGAAAACGCTTCCTTCGATACTAAGGAAGTAGTTTAACCAAAAATCGCGTATGTCCAATTCACGCTGAACCATTACATTTCTACCCTCGGTTCGCGCCGTTTTTATCACTCCACCGCTTCGCGTTTACGTGATTGTATGATGCTCATGCTGGCCTCAGCATGCTGGCCTCAGGTAGAAATGCTACACTAACCTTCATTCTGAACTAAGCTTGCCCCCCAGGAGTGAAAAATCTTAAATCCCCGCAATACGCATCACGCAATCTCGTCCTGAGCGAAGTCGAAGGAACACAATACAGGCCAAAATTCGCACAATTTTCGAACAAAAACGCTGGTAATTTCCGACAAATTTCAATTTTTCCAAAATTTTTTTTATTCCTTTTCTCATAAGCACTTAGCGAAATTCAACTACCCGAAAATCCCCGATTTTTCGTATCAAACACGCAGGTACGTCTAATTATAGAGGGGCACCTTTTTTTTGCCTCCATGAGAAAGTCAATAGCAAACTCCGAGTAAAGCGCAAGTCCTGAGCGTAGTCGAAGGATACCAAGAATGAATAGTCAGTTAAATAATGAAAAAGTTTGTTTATTCGAAGCAAAAATTACGAAAAGTTCCGTCACTTTTCGTAAAAACAAACCCAATTCACCAATTGTCCAAATGAACGTAACTTTCTTTATAACAATGAATTATACAATTTTAGCCAGTCTGACAAAAGTCAAAAACAAACCCAATCAAACCCAATTCAAAGCCAATTCAAACCCAATCCCCGAAAGGCCAAAAATGAACATAAGAAATGCTGTAACAATGAATTACAAAATTTCCCCCCGCTTACCGGGCGAAAAAACAAAGCCAAAACAAACCCAATCAAAGCCAATCTGTCTTCTGCCTGTTTGGTTTCTACCGAATTGCCCGCCCATAGAACAAGGCGAAGTTGGAAATAGTCGGGCAAACGCGGGAATTGAGTATCCTGATTCGCACCCTGTCCGTAATAACACTTGTTATGCGGCAGATTCGCTTGTAGCCGACCGTTTTTCCCTCAGCGACCTGCTTCCATTTACCGTCAATATAAGCATCGACAGCGAATTCGGCAATTCGCTGACCGTAATCGCGGATTTGTTCCTGGAACATTATGCAATTGAATCTCTTTGCTCCATCCAATTTAACAACTAATTCGGCCTGCGTAGTCCAATCGGGCGGCATCCAGCAAGTCGTCGTGTCCCCGTCGAGCGCATTGGCCGCTTTGAAGCCCATTCCACGTCCGGCTGAGGCGGCTGCAGTTGCACCCTCGGCAAGGTTGGTCTTGAACGTTTCGCGAAGGTTTTGCCCGACTTCTGTTAGTACCTTGCAGTCACGTTCGGCAAATAGTCCGTCGCGATTAGGCGGAATATTCAGCAGAAGCACGGTATTGCCACCGATGGAACGAAACCATATATCGAGAATATGCTCGGTCGTCTTGACGCGCTGCTTTTCGTCGCGCCAGAACCAGCCGCGCCGGATTGATGTGTCGGTCTCAGCGGGGTACCAATGCAAATATCCACCTTTATTGAGAACTTCCTGTAGTTTGTCCAGGCTGCCCAAATCCCGCGCCGTCATGTCCGGCCAATTAAATTTGTCCACCGGCGCATCTATTGGAATAACGCTCCACTCGGCCGCTCTTGTGTTCCCGGCCTCATTGCCGCACCATCGCAAGTCCGGCCCTTTACCGAAGATTGCCGCCTCCGGCGCCAGCTCGCGAATCATTTCATACCACTGGCTATACGTGTATTTCTGCCCGCCCTTGCGTTTGGGATGTGCCCCGTCGAACCAGACCTCGTGGATAGGCCCGTACTCGGTCATCAGTTCAAACAACTGGTTAAGGAAATACTCATTATAATCATCCACGACATATTTGAAGGTTCTCTTGTCCCGGAACGGACGGCCCGGCACTGGTCTCGGTATCACTCTTTCGGAGTATTTGCTCAGGTTGCCGTAAAGGCCATCCGGATTTTCGATTTGATACAAATCTGCAGGAGACAAATACACTCCGACCTTAAGCCCGTATTTTTTGCAGGAATTGACCAAATCACGCAACACGTCACCCTTGCCATTGCGCCATCGGCTCGAAGCCACCGAATGATTGGTATAACGAGTCTGCCACAAACAGAAGCCGTCGTGATGCTTGGCCGTCAAAATGGCCTGGGTCATCCCAGCCGCCTTCATCATCCGGCACCACTGGTCGGTATCCATTTTTTCGGGATTGAAGATTTTCGGGTCTTCCATACCCGTACCCCATTCACGGGCGGTGAAAGTGTTTACGCCAAAATGTATAAAGCCGATGAACTCACCCTCCTGCCAGGCAAGCTGCCGTGCCGAAGGCCTGACGTTGGCTGCCTTGCGAATCAGCTCGTTCTGTCCCAATGTTGTGCTTTGCTCGACCTCATCGTATACCCGCACGTAATCGACCACGAAGTAATCAGGCAGCTTAGCTTTTGTAATATCGCCGCCCCATTTACCGATTTCTTCGGTCAGCTTAATATACTCCGGCACCTGCGAGACTCCACCCGCATCGGTGCGCCAGGTTTCTTTACCATCGACGTAGAAGACATATTCATCGGTTTTCCAATGCAGGCCGAACGTATGAAAACCCTTGCTGATACCCGGTATCATGCTGATTTTGCCTCCTGCGTTTTTGTGTGCGGCGCCATAGCCGTTCCAGTGCAGGTTCTGCGTTATTTTGTCCTGGAGCCAGGGTTTTTCCATAATATCTATTTCTGTGCCGTCTTTACCTTCGTTTCCGACTTTCCCGACACTGCCGATGAAAAGCCAAAACGCCGGCCAGTGACCGACCTGTTCAGGAAATTTACAACGACACACCCAGTAGCCGAACTTATGCTCGAATCGGTTCCTGGTTCGCATTGCCCCGCTGGTATATCGCCGGCCGTCTTTTTTCGTGCGGATGAGCAGATTGCCTTTGCCATCCAAATACGAATCCTCTTTGACCCAGTAGCCGTCACGCCGCTTCGAATCGCCGACGATTTCCCATTTGGACGTATCAATCCTTGTACCGTCGAATTCATCGCTCCAGGCCAACTTCCAGGTCTTACCCTGGCCGGCAGGGGGTATAAATTCCTCTCGAACCTGTGCATGTGTCTGAGAGGCCGCACTTGCCAACGCACAAATACCAGCACAAAGAATCATAAGTTTCATAATATAGGATGGTTGATGTTTCATATTTCGCTCCTCGTAATTTCGATGATACTAAGAACCTATCCGGACAGGCTCTAAGCGCATAGCCGTTCGATGATTAGTTGTTTTCCGGCGCTGCCGCTTTCCAACTGCTTCGCCGAGTTGCTCTTAAGCCTGAAATAACCGTAGCTGCCAGCATAATCACAAATGTGACGGTAGTGAACCAATATCCCCACGCTGCGGTCTGTATATGAGCCATTTTTATAACCACTGTGCCGATGGCAAAGGACTGCAGAAACATCTTAATCTTGCCGGATACGGTCGCGGCAAAGTTGATACCGCGGGCCTCTGCGACGTGGCGAAGTATTGTTACATAAGCTTCTCGTGCAATTAAAATGCCCGCTACGGACCAGTGAATGACCGTTAATGCAGCCGGGCCCAAGTTGAAAAGTTTTGGCTCACCAATTATGGCAAAACAAATAAAAGTACCGCAGACCAGAACTTTGTCCGCCAACGGATCCACCATTCGGCCGAACTTGCTGGCAACGTTTAGCCTTCGAGCAGCCAGGCCGTCAACCATATCGGTCAGGCCGGCAATAACAAACAGGATGAATGCGATGTCGAGAAAACCAGGAAAGGGCACTTCACCATTGGCGTAATATGGCGGGGCCAAAAGAACCATAACCAGAAAGACAATGGTTAAAACAAGCCGGCCAAGAGTTAAAATGTTTGGTATCAGCTTCAGCATAAACAGGAGTTTACACAGTTGGAAATTTCATAACAAGAAATAATATTACCAAAAAAGAGAAAATTTCTTACGGCGTAACGATATAATTCGCAACTGTATTGCCCCACAACGTCAAAATATAAAAAGCGTCCACGTTCATCTTGTGATCTGCCCAATCAGAAATGTACCTTTCAACAATGCAATAAATCGTCTCTGGCTCGGCCTCACTTATTACAGACATAAGGTCGTCATAGAAACAAAATTCCACTCAGGTGGTTTTCGAGGAAATGATAATTGTGCGTATATCTTTGTAAATTGACAAGGACAGAATTTTCTGGAGGTACAACGGTGTGTCTTCGGTCACAAGCCGACAATGGTATCATTTTCGTGCAACTTTATTTAGCACTTTGGATCAAAACCGCTGATTTTTTATGGTAAATGGAAAATTTCGGATTAACAAATTGTTACCCTCCAGCGTCTTAATAAACAGAACGGCAAGAGTTTACAGGTGCAAAGCAATCCAGCCATTGGCAGTATGTGCGGGTAATCGAGAATAACAATGACACGTATAAAAGCAAACAATGAGTGCAGACGAATCAGAGCCTGGCTGTTCACGGCCATGAGCAGCCGTTTTGGTCCTGGTACAGACTGGTTACAGAACCATATTTCACAATGTCTGAGATGCCTGCGGCGATTCATCTCGCGCGGTAAGGTTAATCTTGCGCTGTCATTTATGAAAACTCAACCTCACAGGCTTGATTTATTGATGCGTGCAAATGCACAGGCCATTGGTGTGCTGAAACACTGTCTTCGTCAGGCACCGAGGGCCCTTCAACTCAGAACAATACTGCCTGAACCAAAGCTGCTGGAAAGGTGTGGTAAGTATAGATATTCTGCAGCGACTTTAGGGGCCTGTATTGCAATCCTGCTTCTTATGAAGATCGGCGTTTGTTCCTCTATGGATAAGTTCCATACTGAGGCCCAAAAAGTCATCAAGCAGTATTATGCCAGGCAGGTGGGTCAAGATCTTGCGGATGAGATCTTTCCAGTAATAGATAAGAAAGGACAGAAACCATGCTTAAGTCAATAATCAGTAAAGAGATTCTTAGTAACTTTTTCAGTTACAAATTTTCGATCATAACTATTCTTTCGGCAATATTGATTTTCATCAGCATATTCGTTATGCATCGCGATTACTGCCTGGCCATGGAAAATCATGATATCCTGCGGAAGGAATCCGATGATGGTGTCGAAATTATTCCACCAACACCATTGGGAATTTTTACAAAGGGCCTGGATGAAAATCTATGCCGCTCCTATGAAATCGGTCGTAAGGGAATCGAGATCAGCAATAAAAAACAGAAGTCGGTGAATAATCTTTTCAAGCTTTTCACAGCGCCGGACCTGCTGTATATCATCAAGGTCATACTGTCTCTTTGTGCTATGCTCTTTTCATATGATATGGTTTGCGGCGAAAAAGAGACAGGGACACTGCGGCAGAAGATAAGCAACAATGTGAAAAGGCCAATTCTGATTATCGGTGAGTGGATCGGTGGATTTACCAGCTTTATCCTGCCTTTCTTCGTGGCTGTGCTTTTAGGCACAATTTACTTGACCCTATCACCTATGGTAGAAATAAACGCCCAGGATTGGGCAAAGCTTGGGCTGTTCCTCCTGAGCGGGGTGATATATTTAGCCGTTTTCTTCTCCCTGGGACTTTTAATTTCATGCCTTACACATCGTTCTTCTACATCTTTATTCATCTCTTTATTTGTCTGGGCCATACTCGTCTTTCTGGTCCCGAATCTTGGCAATATTCTGGCCCGTCAGCTTGTCGAAATTCCCACCGTTCAGCACCTTGAATTAAAACATCGACGAAACTGGATTAAGGGGAATTTTGAGCTCCGCAAGGCGGATGATTCTCGGCGTAAGGGAATCATTATTATACGCATGATGGCGGAAATCGATAAATTAAACGAAGATTATCGCAACCGTTTCAATAGACTGGTAAAAGTATCTCAAAATATCACCCGAATTTCCCCGGCTCCTGCATTTACCTTCCTGGCAACGGACATTATGGGAACGGGTATGGCAGAAGAACGAAGGTTGAAAAGGGCGGTTTTGCAATACAGGAACATCTTA
>CAZZAX010000232.1:0-7955 GCA_964653075.1 uncultured Pirellulales bacterium | reverse complement strand
AATATCGGGCGCTTCCGGTGCAACGGCCCAAGCCCTCCTGGCCTGGAACGAAATTATTGCAGCATCTCCAGGCGGACAGTATTGCCGGGCGACCAGCGCGGTTGCAGGAAGCAATCAAGCAGAGCTTCCCCGATGTCGTTCCTAAGCAACCGACTAATAAAACCCGTTTGGTGCGTTCTCTAGTTCCCACTAAAATAGCCCGTCAATTGAAAGACAGGGTCGTTTTCATTTGTCAGGTGGATTATAACCTCCGCAATGCCGTAATATTAGCGAGTGAACTCAGACTGCGCGGCCACTCCTGTGTCATACTTGATAATTCAGCCTTCGTAGCCGGTGGACGGCGTCAATTACCGCCGCAAGAGAACAATAGCTTCCAGAGCGCAGAGCGCATACAGATTGCCAGGCCGCCATACGATCCGGACTGGCTCAGCACCGCCAAACTCGTCATCACATTCATCGATTCCACCGATGTCTTCCGCGAAGCATTGGAGTATCGCCACCGGCTAGGTCTGCCGTCCGTATGCATCATCGAGGGAATCAACGATTTTCTCAGGGTCGATTCCCAGGGTTACCAGCATCTGCCTTATCGCCGTTGCGATTATGTCTTTTTGGCTGGAAGCGATGACAAGAAGTATTTCGAAGACAGACCGACCTACGTTGTGGGACTTCCTGTTATCGAATCGCTTGCCACCAGAGTACCCACATTCCCCGACAAGCCTCTCGCTGTCTTGAACGTAAATTTCACCTACGGCGTCCTGGTTGAAGCCCGCGAGCAGTTCATCGCCAAGGCCAGAAGTGCATTTGCTGCCGCCGGCTACGAATGGGTGATAACGAAACACCCCATGGACAAGGGCGATCTTAAAGGTTATCCGGTGTCGAATCTGACACAATATGAACTGATAGACAGGTGCTCGGTTTTCGTCAGCCGTTTTGCCACGGGTATTCTGGAAACGCTGGCCAGCGGTAAGCCCGTGATTTACTTTAACCCGCACAACGAAAATGTCGAGAAGTTTAAATCCCCCCTCGGCGCATACGAAATTGCCACGACCGAGGAGGAACTGATACGCGCACTTCAAAATGTGGCAAAGGACATCGAGTCCGGCGTCGATTTTCGAGCACGCGCCCTTCCATTTCTGGAATGGCATACCGGTTATCGGCCGGATGGCACATCCGTTACGCACCGCTTTGCTGAGGCAGTGACGGAAATATTGGAGCGTGATTGCGAGCAACAGTCTGCAGTGGCAGACCTGTTTTTCCAGCGATTGCAGGAGCAGGAGCCCTTCCAGTGCGAGAGCCCTGGCACAATTGTCGGAGATTTCGACCGTCGCCATAGAGCTCAGCTCCGCGAAGAAGAGCTAGTCGCCCGGTATTTCGGCAATAGTGGAAGCATCATGATTGATGTCGGTGCAGGCATTGGAAACAGTCTGGGCATCTTTCTGGGAAAGGGGTGGACAGTTCACGCATTTGAGACGGATTCAAACAACAGGCAAAGACTATTGGACACCTGGCCGGCTTGTCCACGCTTGCTTGTAAACGAGGACGCGATATGTGACAAATCGAGAGAGACGGTGCCACTCTCCATGAGCGCCGAAAGCGCGGGCAGCAGCGGTCTACTTGCATCTGCTGTTCAGCACAAACAGGCAGGCGAATCTGGAACGATAACGCTTGGTGACTACTATCGGAAGGCAGTGCTTGATCATGTGGATTTTCTTAAGGTCAACGGTGAAGGATTTGATAAGTCCTTTCTCGATGGGGTTCCCTGGGAAAGGGACAAGCCGGAAGTTGTCCTTGTGAAGTTTGAAGGCGCAAAGACGGCTCCACCCGGATATTCAGCACACGAACTTGCCGGCACTCTCATCGGCCACGGCTATACTGTGCATGTGAGCGAATGGCTGCCGGTTGTTCGCTCTGGCGTTGCTCCTGCCTGGAGGCGGCTGATTCGCTACTCTCCCGAATTAAAACTTGACACGAACTGTTGCAATATGATTGGTTTTTTGGAAGACCCGGGTGAGGAGAAGTTAAGGTCATTGGCACGACAAACGCTGAAGTTTTCCGCCCGCCCGGATAGGAAGAGGGTATCTCCGGCTGCCCCGAAGTTCTGGTCTGCGCCGGGGCAGTGGTATCTGTATATGGGCTGCAGGCTGGCTGAGTTTATCATGTGGAGGTATCCCAGGCTGGCTGACTATGTCATGCGCAGGCATCCGCGCCTGGTGATGATGTACCGGCGTATGCGCCATTAAAGGCTTACAGACGATGTGAAGATGAACAATCCCACGATAATCACCATCAGCCGCTTTGCCAGGTGGAGCCTGACAATACTGAAAAACACCTTTTTCGGGCATCAATTGTATCATATTGCCGCTCACAGGCAAGTCATCTCTGGTTTGACACCATCGAAGGGATGTCTATAGAATAAGCTAGAAATTTTGGATAGAGAGTTTCTTTAGGATGAATGTCCTGGTCACGGGCGGAGCTGGATATATCGGAAGTATCGTCACCGAGCATTTACTGAAACAGGGCCACAACGTAACCGTCCTCGATAACCTCCAACAGGGGCATCAGGAAGCTGTCCTGTCACCGGCTGAATTTATCTCGGGCGATATATGCGATGCTAAGACGCTCGAGAGGATTTTCCGCCATTTTAGAATTAACGCTGTGATGCATATGGCGGCCGACACGCTGGTGGGACATTCCATGACCGACCCGAAAAGATATTTCCACAACAACCTGGTCGGAGGAATAAGCCTTCTCAATGCCATGCTGGAACACGGTGTAAATAAGATTATCTTTTCTTCTACCGCTGCTGTCTATGGCGAACCCCAAAATACTCCGATAGAGGAAGACCATCCCAAAGCCCCCATAAACAGCTACGGGCAATCCAAGCTAATGTTTGAGACCGTTCTGGATTGGTATCGCAGAGCCTACGGGATAGAGTGTATATCTTTCAGGTATTTCTGTGCTGCTGGAGCGACGAAGCTTCTGGGCGAGGATCATTGTCCCGAGACCCACCTCATCCCGAACATTCTTAAGGTAGCCTTGAATAAAGATAATACGTTTTCCGTGTTTGGTACAGACTACCCGACAAAGGATGGAAGCTGTATCCGTGACTTCATACATGTGGCCGACGTCGCCCAAGCTCATCTTCTGGCGCTGGAGAAGGCGGATAGCCTGAGCGGGAACGTTTATAACTTGGGTAATGGCGAAGGATATTCCGTGCTCGAGGTAATAAAAGTTGCCGAGAAAATTGTTGGTGAGAACATACCTGTCAAATTTAGCCCTCGCCGTCCCGGAGACCCTGTAACCCTGATAGCCAGTTCAAAACGAGCTACCAAAGAATTGGGTTGGAAGCCCGAATTTCCCGAACTTGGAAGCATCGTGGAAAGTGCCTGGCGGTGGCTGCAAGCCCATCCTCATGGATATAAGCAGTAGCCCATTATGTTGCCACTCGTCGGCAAGCCGCATCTGGATTGACAACACCTGAGAATTGCTTTACCCTACACTAGAAATCATGGGGAATCTAAAATATCACTTAATACGGAAAATATCGCCGTGGCTACCATCGTGGTTTAAGAAGGCGTATCGGAGGCTAGTGTTGCGCCGGGGTGCTTATGCACCACCAGCTACAGAGATACCTGGGCATCCCGATTGGTCCTATCACCGAAAGCGGATCCAAGAACTTCGAAACTGCTATGCCGGCCGCCGCTGCTTCGTCATCGGCGGCGGACCCAGTCTGTCGCAGACGCCCCTTGATCTCCTGACCAACGAAGTCACAATAGCGTCTAATGCCATCTTCCTCTTATTCGGAGAGACCAGCTTCCGCCCGACTTTCTATACCGTGGAAGACCAGCTGGTAGCCGAGGACCGGGCACCTGCCATCAACCGGCTACGAGGGATGCACAAGATTTTTCCGGCGGATGTCTGGCGCTACCTCAAAGAAGACAAGGAGACAATTTACGTTAACTTCAAGCGCGGCGAGTACGACGGGTTCCCGAAATTCTCCGATAGACTCGACGAAGTCGTGTACTGGGGCGGCACGGTCACGTTCATGAACCTCCAGCTTGCCTGGCATCTCGGCTGCCGTGAAGTGTACCTCGTGGGAATCGACCACAGCTATCAGCGCCCCTCCGCCAATGACAAGGTGGAGGGTATTGTAATCACATCGCAGTCGGCGGATGTGAACCACTTTCACCCGGATTACTTCGGGCCGGGGTACCGCTGGCATGATCCCCGGGTGGACCGCATGGAGCGCGGCTATCTCGAGGCGCGGCGGTTCTTCACGGAGCACGGGGGCGTGATTTATAACGCTACCATTGGGGGCAAATTGGAAGTGTTCCCACGAGTAGATTACAGGAAATCACTGCAAGTTGCTAGCTAAAGTGATTTCATGACCCGCATTGAGCTATGTACAATTAGTAAGCTAAGACATGTCATGGGCTACATAGTGAGAATGGTTCGTAGCCGAATTGGCAGGTTGATCGCTTCTCTCGATCGGCTAACTACACACTATTTAAGAATCATAAAAAACGCAACCAGATTTGACCTGCCGTATATGCGGATCTCCATCTAACTTCTTTATGTTCATGTATTGGGTTAAATACTTTAGGTGTTCCAAATGTAATATGGTGCAATGTTCGTACCATAGCGGGAAAGATTTGTATCTTAACGTCTACAAAGATAAAATCTTTACTACCTCGGCGCGAAGTGGAGGTAGAGAATTGTTTTTCGTAGAATGGGGCGCACGACTTCTGAACTTGAATAATCCACGGATACTAATCTTTGCCCCCGGTTCTACTCCGACATTTGAAATATTGAGTCAACGGGGTGCGGATGTATATGCAGCTGATATCTCAGATGGTTTGCCATATTCAGACCGCTTCATCCACTTGCGCAAAGATAAATTGCCTGATATAGAGTTTGATATCATCACCATGGTCGAAATCATTGAACACTTTGATAACCCAGTTGGCGAGTTTAGGACATTGTCCAAACACCTGGCTCCTGACGGCATCATCGCAGGCACCACCGACTTTTATCAGGGAGGAGCTATTTGGAATAACAAATATTTAATTCCTAAGACCCACATCTCATATTTTCATCACGATTCTTTATCTTACCTCTGTGATTCGTTGGGGTTAAAATGTGTCCTTTTTGAAATGGAGTGGAGTCGCAAAGACAAAGCTATCCAGAATCGGCGAGCCTTTGTCATTTATAGGGAAGATAGTGGTATTGCGGCAAAAGCAATATACAGGTACAAACAGACGTGTCCTATATTACCAATTAAGCACGCATGACCCTGCTATGATATCATCAGTGTTATAAACTCATAAGTAGTATGGCAGACCATGGGTCAGTCACTTTGCATATTATGGTTCGAACTTCCACGGCAGTACACTATTCGAGAAACGAGGGCATAGAATGAAAGAAACATCGAACAGGGCCAATCCAATACGACTAGGGATAGTTGGCTGTGGTGCAGTTACCAAGAGGGGTCACTTGCCATCGACGAAAAGGATGGCGGGCTGCTCCGTAACGATTCTGGTGGATAGCGACCGTTCACGAGCCGAGCAGTTGGCGGCCAAATACAATATCCCAACTGTTAGCACTGACTTTCATGATGTTCCGCGGTACGCGGATGCCGCCATTGTCGCTGTGCCCCATCGCCTGCACGCATCGATCGGTGAGTATCTATTATCCGCTGGATGTCATGTCCTCATGGAGAAACCGCTGGCAATGACAGACGCGGAGTGCCAACGCCTCATCATGCTAGCCAAAAAGAAAAGGGTCAGCCTTACCGTGGGTCTCATGCGGCGCTACTTTCGGGCACACCAGATTGCCAAGAAGCTCATAGAAGCAAACACACTCGGCGAAATCAAGTCATTCGATATCCGCGAGGGGAATATTTATAACTGGCCTGTGGAATCCGACTTCATGTTCAGCGCTAAAGCGGGGGGCGGTGTTCTGGCTGATACCGGCGCACACACCCTTGACTTTGCGCTCTGGTGCCTCGGCGATGTTGAGTCGGTTGAATATTACGACGACAATCTCGGTGGGGTAGAAGCTGAATGCACACTGCATCTGCAGATGAAAAGTGGCGCCAGGGGCATGGTGGAGTTGAGTCGCCTGAGGAACTTGAGAAACACTGCTATCATCTCAGGCGAAAAGGGAGAAATCGAACTGCACTTGCGCAGGGACGAAATCTTTTTTCATCCCGGGTCAGAACAGAGCTATAAGTCCCTCGAGGACTTACCGCGTCTGACAAACACGATGGCGCGGAAATGGGCTGATTGTTTTCCGGCGCAGATTGAATCATGGCTCAATGCGATTTCAGGAAAATCGCCTAATTTTATAACGGGTGAAGAAGGACGCAAATCGGTGGCCTTAATCGAGAAATGTTATCAGCAGCGAAAGCGTATGCCTCGAATAGTCGGTATAGACGTTACGGCAGAGCGGCCCGCCTCACCATCTCCTCTAAAAGACAAAGTTGTATTGGTGACCGGCGCAACCGGAAGTATTGGCGGCCGATTGGTCGAGAAACTTGTCATCGAGCATCAAGCACAAGTTCGTGTTCTCGTGCATAATCTCTCAAACCTATCAAAGGTCAGCCGGCTGCCGGTATCAGTATATCAGGGCGATGTAACCGACTTCGCCGCTGTTGACAGGGCCGTCCAGGGATGTGACTTCGTCTTTCACTGTGCATACGCATTCGGTACGCCTCCCGCGGAACAGGAACGAGTTGCGGTAGATGGAAGTCGAAACATTGCCCAGGCAGTTCTCCGGCATAAAGTCAGAAGCCTGGTGTATGTCAGCAGCATATCGGTCTACGAACCGATGGATGACGGCGATTTAGATGAAACGGCGCTCAAGCAGTCCAGTGGCTGGAAGTATCCCGACACGAAGAAGAAAGCTGAGGAAGTGATGCTCGAACTCCACAGCCGGCATGGACTCCCGGTCGCTATAGTCCAGCCAACCATTGTTTACGGGCCGTTCGTCAAATCATGGACACAAGGCCCCCTGAACCAGCTCAAGTCCGGAACGGTTATTCTGCCGGATGAAGGAGCAGGTCTATGCAATGCGGTATATATAGATGATGTCGCTGACTCGCTCATCCTGGCAGCGACGAATCCCAAAGCGATTGGCGAAACATTTCTCATCTCAGGCTTAGAGCCTGTTACCTGGCGGGAATTTTACCGCGCCTACGAAGACATGCTCGGTATTACCGCCACTAGATATATGAGTGCCCCGGAAATTCAAGCACGGTATAATAGGCTCAGTAACCGCTTGCGGAGGTCAATCACTGGAACACTGAAATGGCTGATAAAAAAATCACCAGCTTCAGTCATCGGTGCAGGGTATCGGCTGAAGGAACGCTCTCCACTTGTGGCGCGGATTTTGCAACGCTATGGGGTTACCGGTAGCGGTGATTCTGGCAGACCGCGGGAATTTATTCCCGACCCCCAAAGGCTGGCTCTTTTCCGATCGAAGGCGAGGGTCCGCATCGACAAGGCTCAAGAGATACTTGATTATAAGCCGCGCTTTGACCTACGGAGCGGAATGAAACATACAGGTGGATACGTCCAGTGGGTAAATCCAGAAGGCTGGTTTAACTGTAGGAAGGAGTGTAGGAAGCGTGAATGAAGGCGGAATGGTTAAGATATCGACAATAGTCTGCACGCTTAACCGGGCGGCATACCTGGCCAAGGCGGTGGAAAGCCTTATCAACCAGACATACCCCAAGGAGTATTACGAAATTATAGTGGTCGACAACGGGTCCACGGACAATACCAGGGAGGTCGTGGAGCAATTAAGCCAATTCGCTAGAATCAGGTACATATACGAGCCGATCAAGGGGCTATGCCAGGCCCGAAACACCGGGTGGCAAGCCGCAGGTGGGAAATACGTGGCCTACCTTGATGATGATGCAATTGCCTGCCCGCACTGGCTGGAGAAGATGATGG
>CAZZAX010000231.1:0-7972 GCA_964653075.1 uncultured Pirellulales bacterium | reverse complement strand
CGGGAAAGTATGCAGTCTTGGGAGGAATACTAAAGCTCCAGACATCGCCTTTCCAGGGACTGTCTGGATTGGAGTCATTGACCTCATCAACACGCCAGTAGTAAGTCGTGCCCGGAACAAGACCATCCGGAACAGGAAAACCGGGAAAACCGGCTACAAAAAACGTATCGGTCTGGTTGCCCCGGAAAGTGCCTTCGGCGCTGTTATTCACATCATCATAATTGTCACCGAAATACACATCGTGCGAGACGGCATAAACTCCTGCCTGCCAGCCCATGCTCACCCATGTATCCGAGTGCAGAGAACCATCAGCCGGGTCGGGCTTCTCGGCGATTGTGAACGTTGGAGGATTACCATTATACAGTTTCTGTACCTGGACTGCTGACAGAGCCCGGTCGTAGAGACGAACATCGTCCAGAATTCCGTTGAAAAAAGAATATCCATCCTTTCTGCCACCTATTCTCACAGGCTCATCGTTCAAAACTCCGAAATTAGTCAACTGCTCGGCGCTTCCGGCAGGAACCCCGTCAATATAGAATTCCACTAGCCCTCCCTTCGTAACAGATACCGCAACATGGTACCATTGCTCGGCAGTAATAGACGTCTCGGAGGTGTAGAAGGTGTACTGCTCGCCTTCTGCTTCCTGATGTCCGAACTGAAGAGCACCGGTATTTGACTCCGTTCTAAATTCGTAGTTGCCAGGATAGTTATCTCCCGCCGTACCACTGGGCTGTTTACAGACGAGAAAATAGAAAGTACTGAGATCGCTCACCTTCACCCATACCGTGATCGTCAAGTCATCCGTCATACTCAGTGATTCATCATGGCCGACATCCACAAGTCCATCCGAACCATCAAAACTCAAAGCACCACTACCAATCATTCCGTCAACCCACTGCGGATCACCCTGGAGAGTACCATCATGACCGTTACCGGAGCTGTCAACGGCATTAGTGCCAGCTCCATCATCAAATTCCCAATGCGCCACGAGACCTGCCGAAACGTTACTAAACAGCACTAACACCAAAACGAAACAAGCTAAATAAGTAAATTTTCTACACATATTAGTCCTCCTTTAAAAATTAAACACAGGTTATTTATTGAAAGGTAAAAAACGTAACCACGAAATATAAAGCCTTCGCCTCAACTCTATACGCCACACAATAAGTCCTCCTCCATCGAAAAAAGCAGACAGGACCCTCAGCCACGAGGACAAAAAAATCCACACACTTAGTTAATTGTTATTTGTACCACATTAGCCACCTTCCCGTCAAGGAAAATCCCTTGATTACATATTAGCATACCTCGCTGATATCACTATGGAGAAGTGCAACGAAAAGGCAATTAAGTTTATTTGTAAAATCTCACACGAACCACTCCTCATCTTTCAATTTAAGATACCTCAGAAGGCCATTTAAAATGCGAACAGAGAACACCCGGACTCTTTGTTGCTAAGAAGACTTATCGAAATTTCTAGACCAGTTCCGCCAGCCAAACAGAACTGTACCGAGCCACAAACAGACGCCCTCAAAGTAGTGCTTGGCGGCTGAAATTTCGTAACGAGGATGCCTGAAAAAAAATGTGTAAACAGGGATTTTATTATTTGACTTTGAACTCTTCATAGGTGACCGACTCACTTGTATTTCATCTAATAATCACAAGCTAATAGAGAGCCCATGCTTCCGGGGCGAAAAACAAAAAAACGACGGGATTAGCAGCGCCATTTTTGTACCAGAAATGTAGGTTGTGCGTCTCGCTGCTCAACAGATAGCTGTTCTTCAGCATTGACGAACCAGGTATTTTGTTGATTGCATCGCCGGCTGAAGATTCCTTGCTTCGGTACTGTCCGAGACGTATAATCATGTCGTCTGTGCAACAAAGCCTATACCGCCGTACCGGAGATTTGAATGTCAAGACAAAACGAAAAATACGTGCTCGCCATAGACATAGGGACATCAAGCATCAAGTCGGCACTGGTTTCCATTCGTGGGGAGGTAGTCGATATGGAATCGGAGAAAAATCAGCTTGTTCTTCTTGCAGATGGTGGAGCCGAGCAAGATCCGGATCAGTGGTGGTGGGCTATAGAAAAGACATGTAAGAGACTTTTGGCCAAGAAACTGATTTCTGTTGATGACATCATAGCAGTTTCATGTACCGGCCAATGGTCCGGAACGGTCGCGGTTGGCAGAGACGGACGTCCTTTGATGAACGCCATAATATGGATGGATTCTCGCGGACGCAGATATATCAACGATATTGCAGACGGGTGGATTAAAATTAGGGGTTATGGGATTTCAAAACTATTGACATGGCTCAGATTGACGGGGGGTGCGCCGGGCCATTCCGGAAAAGATCCTATCTCTCATATACTCTACATAAAGAATGCGCACCCAGAGGTCTATGGGAAGGCATACAAGTTTCTGGAGCCAAAGGACTACGTAAACTTGAGGTTTACTGGTCGATTTGCGGCTTCTTTTGACTCCATAGCACTGCATTGGCTGACCGACAATCGAAAGATATCAAATGTTGTTTACGATCGAAGACTGGTTGATATCTCAACGATCGATCAGGCCAAATTGCCCGAGTTGAAACGCGCTATTGATGTTCTGGGCCCGATTAGAAGGGAAACCGCCGAAGAACTCGGCCTGAACGAGGATGTTCGTATCATTGTCGGGACACCGGATGTCCAATCGGCAGCCGTTGGTTCCGGAGCGGTCCGTGATTTTGAGCCGCACCTTTATCTCGGCACATCATCGTGGCTAACGTGTCATGTTCCATTCAAGAAAACGGATATACGCGGCAACATTGCAGCTCTGCCTTCCGCCATCCCCATGAGGTATTTTGTTGCCAACGAGCAGGAAACCGCCGGAGCATGTCTGACCTTCTTGAAGAACAACATATACTGCTCGGGCGAGCGGTCCATAGATACTCAGCAGACTAATATGTGGGCTGTTCTTGATGAGATCGCCAGGAAGGTTCCTGCCGGGAGCAACAAGGTTATCTTCACGCCCTGGCTATACGGAGAACGCACGCCTGTTGAAGATGCTTTTGTAAGAGCGTGCTTCTTTAACCAGTCGCTGCGAACTAATCGGGAGGATTTGATTCGTTCGGTCTATGAAGGTGTGGCATACAATTCTCGCTGGCTGTTACAGCGTGTGGAACGTTTCGCCAAGAGACGTTTAGACGATATCCGTATGGTCGGGGGCGGAGCTAAGTCAAATGTGTGGTGTCAAATCTACGCAGATGTCCTGGACCGAACGATAAGACAGGTCAAAGGCCCCGTACAGACCAATCTGCGAGGCGCTGCCTTTCTGGCGTCAGTCGCCCTGGGGCATCTTAAGTTCAGTGATGTCCCGGAATGTGTCGAGATAGAGAGGACCTTTAGGCCGTCCTCAGAAAATCGCAAGATATATGACGAGTTATTTGCAATATTCAAAGAATTCTATGCGAGCAACAAAGCAGTATATGAGAAGCTAAACAGGGTGTGACGATAATACCCGTATGAAAAGACTCTCGTTGAAGCCGGTATCGCTGTTTTTTGTAACAGGAGCTCGGTATTTGGAGGTCAGAAAAAAACATGAGAAAGTACCTTGATTGGATACCGCCGAAGATTGCATGGAAGCTGTTTCAATGTCTGCGTGCCACGCCACATGTTAGAAAAAGGATGGAAGGAGAATACGACAAGATTCTTGCTGAGATGGAAACAACCGTCAGGCCCTACAAGGACTCATATACGGTGTATTCGAGCATTCCTGGGAAGGGACGTGACAGGGGTGAAATTCTCAAGGAAATGGAGCAGATTGGAGACGCGGAAACATCCAAATGGAAGAAGGGGTTTGTTTCGGGTGCAGTATACAACGGTGACGATGAACACATAAACTTCCTCAACGAGGTATATGCCGTCTACTCCCAGAGCAATCCATTGCATCCCGATGTCTGGCCAAGTACTACAAAATATGAGGCCGAAATTGTCGCCATGACTGCGGACATGCTGGGAGCAAAAAGCACCTCAGATGACGCCGGCACAGATGAGAAAATATGTGGGATTGTTACATCGGGAGGCACTGAAAGTATCCTGCTTGCCATGAAGGCCTATCGAGACAGGGCACGCGTCGCAAGGAGTATTAGAAGGCCCGAAATGATTGTCCCTTCCACAGCGCACGCGGCCTTTGATAAAGCCGCTCAATATTTTAATATCAAAATTGTCCGCGTCCCGGCGGACCACAGTTTCAGGGCGGATGTCGAAAAAACAAGAAAGGCTGTCACAAAAAACACTATCGTCATTGTCGGTTCGGCACCTTCCTTCCCCCACGGCACGATTGATCCCATCGAGCGGCTGTCTGAACTGGCCAGGCAAAAGAGCATCGGTTTTCACACGGATGCTTGTCTTGGCGGATTTGTTTTACCGTGGGCGAGAAAGCTCGGCTGTGATGTTCCAGCTTTTGATTTTACGCTTCCGGGCGTCACATCCATCTCGGCCGATACGCACAAATATGGGTACGCACCGAAAGGTACATCGGTGATTCTGTACAGAGGCTCAGGCCTTCGTCATTATCAATACTTCAAGGCAGCGGATTGGCCGGGCGGTTTGTATTTTTCTCCGACCCTGGCTGGGAGCAGGCCCGGTGCATTGAGCGCGGCATGCTGGGCATCCATGGTTGCCATAGGGCAGGATGGATATACGCAAGCCACGCAAAGGATTATGCAGACCGCTTCGGCAATAAAGAAGGGAATTGGGAAGATACCTGATCTGCATGTCCTTGGTGAACCTCTCTGGGTCATCGCATTCGGTTCTGAAACGCTGGATATATACAGAGTGATGGATTACATGACTGCCAAAGGCTGGAGCCTCAACGGGCTTCACAAGCCAGCGTGTCTTCATCTGTGTGTGACACTGAGACATACACAACCTGGCGTGGCAGAAAGGTTCATTGGCGACTTGGGGGATGCGGTCGAATATGTAAGAGACAATCCGCAGGCCGAAGGGGGAATGGCACCGATATACGGCATGGCCGCCACACTGCCTGTTCGGAGCGTCGTAGAGGAGCTGCTTGAACGTTACATAGACCTATTGTACAAGGTGTAAAATGAAATACTATCGCAAATCTAAGTGAGCTTGAATCTGATTGATTGGGCACATATGTTATGAAAAAGAGTATCGAAAAACAGAAAGAATTCTTCGCAAGCGGAGAAACAAAATCTATCACTTATCGTGTCAGGATGCTGAGAACGTTGCGCAAAGCAATTCTTGCTTACGAGCAGAATATCTTTGCAGCGTTGCACCGGGATCTGAAAAAGTCAAAGTTCGAAGCGTACACCGCTGAGATCGGGCAGTGCCTGGCTGAAATTACCTTTGTGCTCAAACATCTGAAAAAATGGATGCAGCCGCAGAGAGTCGGCGGGTCAAAACTCTTCCCCTTATCCAGTGGCTGGATTGTCCCGGAACCGCTCGGAATTTCTCTTATTCTGTCCCCGTGGAACTATCCTTTCAAGCTTGCGGTCTCGCCTCTTATAGCTTCCCTGGCGGCCGGCAACTGTGTGATTCTGAAACCCTCGGAAATCTCGAAAAACACCGAATCCATCCTCGCAAAAATGATAACGGAGAATTTTGATGACAGATCTGTTTCTGTGGTCTGTGGTGGCCCGGATGCCGCACAAAAGCTGCTTGAACACAAGTTTGACTATATCTTCTACACAGGTAGTGAGACCGTCGGCAAAATCGTTATGAAAGCCGCCGCGCAGCATGCTACCCCGCTCACGCTTGAGCTGGGCGGAAAAAGTCCTTGTGTTGTTGATGAGAACTGTAACCTGGAAAGAGCGGCCAAGAGAATCACATGGGGCAAGTTCTTGAACGCCGGTCAAACTTGCGTGGCTCCTGACTTTCTGCTCGTCCACAAGAACGCCAGAGAAAAGCTAATCAGAGAAATGAAAAAGTGGATTGAGAAGTTTTACGGCGAAAGGCCCTGCGACAGTGCAGACTATGGGAGAATTATCAACGAATCACACTTTGACCGCCTGAGCAAACTCTTGAAGGACGGAAAGGTGGTTCTCGGTGGACAGACGAACCGCGAAGAGCTTTACATTTCTCCGAGTGTGATTGAAGACATCCCTGACAACGCAAGTCTTATGAATGAGGAAATCTTTGGCCCTATCTTGCCAGTCCTTGAATTCAATAATGTGTCCGGAGCCATCGACCTTATTAACAAAAAACCGAAGCCGCTGGCATTGTACATCTTTTCCCGAGACAAAGGATTTCAGCAAAGGATCATTTCGGAGACATCATCGGGTGCTGTGTGCATAAACGATACAATCATTCAGTTAACCGCTCCGAATCTGCCGTTCGGAGGAGTCGGCAATAGTGGTTTCGGAAGGTATCATGGAAAGGCCGGATTCGATACGTTCTCCAACCCCAAGAGTGTTTTTCGCCAGACAATGCTTTTTGACATACCCAAAAGATTTCCACCGGAGGATGAGCTGGGTTTAAAGATATTGCGATATCTATTGAAGTGAGCATGGTCGAAAGAATGACAAAGACAAAGGAATTACATGATGACTTGCTCCGTAACGGAATACCAGGATCCAAAGCCGAACTATGATAAGCTTGATAGAATGCTAAGCCTGCCACCAACCGCCATCAAAAAAGGTGCGATGAAAAATTATTTGGAGTATTTCAATACCCAATGCACAAGATCCGAGGAAATAGTCACCGAGGCACAGAATTATATTCCTGGAGGTGTTCAGCATAATCTCGCTTTCAACTATCCGTTCACGCTGGTCTTCGAAAAGGCCGAAGGCGCCTATCTATATGATATTGACGGCAATTGTTATGTAGATTTTGTTCAGGCCGGAGGCGCCACTGTCCTCGGCGGCAATCATCCGGAGGTTCGCAAACAAGTCATTACGCCAAGCGGCATCGAATATGGAACTATGACTCACAAAGACATTGTTGAAGTTGGCCTTAAAGATGGCTCATATACCCGGGGAAAACCATCCAGTGAGAGAAATCTTCACATTGAGATTTATAATACCCGCAAAGGCATTCACGGTATTGTCCAGTTTGTCAACATCAGCCTTCGTGGTGCACATACAACCCCCTTACAACCGGAAGGCTCGTTATCTGCCAATTCAACAAAATACCACCCTACGAACTTTTGACTGTCAAGGTATTACAGGAGGCCGAAAATTTGGTAACGTTTTCAGTGGCAGATGTACTCTCCTGTGCAATAAACGATGCGCACGTCTTGAAAGGCGTTGATATATCGTAACGAGGATACCTCAAAAAAATGTGACAACAGGGATTTTTAGTATTTGACTTTGGGCTCTTCATAGGTGTCCGTTGAGCTTTGCATGCTCATTACCTGAAATTGGCTTGCCAATAAATAAGAGCGATGATTTTGCATATTTAAAGTAGCGGCGGTATTAAGCAAGACCAAATTGCAGAACATTGCACGATTCCGAATGATGAGGTAGAATAAACTAATACGTACATATACGGAACATAGCAGAAAACAATATAGGATTGAACAAATTATCCCGGCAAGGAAAGTTCACATCGGTCCAGCCACGGGTTCGACTGCTCCGATCATCTAACCAGTGCGGTCATAACTATTTTAGCTATGTACGGCGGATTTTGGTTTAAATAAAGTCGTCTGGTAATTAACATAAAATAACAGGAATTCCTATGACATCTATTAAAAGAGCCATCTCTTTCATTGTGATATTTTCTGCGTTGGCTATATCCTCGGTTTTAGGCACTGACATCAAAGCCCCTGTAGTTCCCAGGGGCCATCCACGAGTATATGTAAGACCAGATGATCTACCAGAGATAAAGCTAAAGCTACATTCGCCTGAGTTTAAAGATTCCTGGGCAATTGTTAGAGAGAGCAGACATCCGCTTTGCCAGGCATTTATCTATCTCACTGCCGGCCGGAAGGAAAAGGGCCGTTCAGCTATTGCAAATGCCTTACGTGAG
>CAZZAX010000230.1:0-7996 GCA_964653075.1 uncultured Pirellulales bacterium | reverse complement strand
AATCTAAGGGATGCAGGATCATTGAGCTTCTCACCCGGAGATAATGCCTCTGAGCACGATGTCTATTTCGGCACCGACAAAGATGCCGTGAGTAATGCAGAAGCATCCGATTCTACCGGAGTTTATCGAGGCAGACAGGGTAGTACAAGCTACAATGCTACACAGGATGTTGAATGGGGCGGCGGACCATACTACTGGCGAATTGATGAGGTTAATATCGACGGGACCATCAGCACAGGCAGAATCTGGAACTTTACAGTTGCCGACTTCATTGGAGTTGATGATTTTGATTCCTACAATGACCTTAATCCGGATGATCCGGCAAGCAACAGGATATTTAATGTATGGTTAGACGGGTTCGATAACCCGGCAATAAACGGCTCTATCGTTGGTCATGCCAATCCGCCTTTTGCCGAGCGAACTATCGTTCACGGCGGTTCCCAGTCAATGCCGTTTGCCTACGATAATGCTGTCGGTAAATCAGAGGCTACTCTGACATTGACTTACCCCCGTGACTGGACTGAAAATGGTGTTGGCGCTCTGGTAATCTGGTATATTGGCGATGCTGCCAACGTTCCTGAGACAATGTATGTTGTTCTCAACGGCACCGCTGGTGTTGATAATAATAATCCTAATGCGGCACTGGCTGATGTTTGGACCGAATGGAGAATCGACCTGACGCTCTTTGCCGACCAGGGCATTAACCTTACCAACGTCAATACGATTACTCTTGGTTTTGGCAACAGGAGCAATCCACAGGCCGGTGGTGCAGGTATGGTGTTCTTCGATGATATTCGCCTTTATCGACCGGCGCCATAAACAGTAGGGTGCAATTTATTGTGTGATTGATATTGAAGATTTGTAAATTCGGGGCCTGTACCGATTCGGTATAGGCCCTGCTCTTTTGAGACAGCAGCAAAATAATTCCACATTGAGATTAGACAGCATTCCCTAAAAGCCAAATCGGAAGTAAAGGCAGATTAAATTAAGCCTTTATAAACGATGAATTCGACTGGTAAGTTTTCTATGAAGGTATCTGATACTGTAAATCGACAAAAAAATCTTTTTTTTGTTGACACAATCGTTAAAGAGCACAAAAATTATCTTTGTTGTGAATTCGTTTAACAGAGGATATATAAAATGCATACCAAAAAGATTATTTCAAGTAGATGCCCGCCCATAGTCTCCTTTGTCGCACTGTTCGCTATTGTTTCGTTTACCCTGTTGAACACAGGGGCAGCAGTTTCCGCCCAGGTGCCTAAAGGAGACCATGGAGCGGCTGAAATGGATTATCAGATCAGGCAGTTGAATCGACTCCAGCCATCTGTGGATGTAAGCAAGACTCCACAGGGTTTCGATTCGGTTATTTGGCAGGCGTTCATCCCTCCGGACAATGCTCTTACACAGGAGCGTGTATCATTAGGTCGCAAACTCTACTTTGAAAAACGCCTATCAGCCGACGGCACAGTCTCATGCGCCACCTGCCATGATGTAACCCGTGGATTCACTGACCAGCTCGCTGTCTCGGAAGGGATCAAAGACCAGCTCGGACGGCGTAATGCACCGACAACGCTGAATGTTGCATTATTGCAGACGGTCTTTCTTGACGGGCGTTCACCGACCCTGGAGCACCAGGCGAAGATGCCTGTTATAAATCCCATCGAGATGGGCATGCCCGATGGACAAGCCGCAGTGAATGCCATCAAAGATGATGCCGAATATCAGGCTGCTTTCCAAAAAGCCTACGGAAGCCAGGTAAATTACGATGATATCGGCAGGGCGATTGCCGCCTTCGAGCGAACACTGATTTTTATGGACTCACCGTTCCGGCGTTTTCTCAACGGTGATGAAAATGCGATTTCTTCAGAAGCAAAACAGGGATGGATACTCTTTAACGAAAAGGGACGCTGTGTTACCTGCCATCCCATGAACCCGTCGAATCCCCTGGGGACCGACAATCGTTTTCATAACGTCGGGGTTTCAGCCCGGCACCAGGATTTCGATTCTCTTGCAAAGCAAGGCTTGAAGGCGTTGGAGGAAGACCCTACAGAGCAAAAACTCGACGAGCTGGCACTGGCTACGGACATGAGTGAGCTGGGCCGGTTCCTGGTCACAAAGAATCGCCCGGATATCGGAGCATTTCGGACACCGCTTCTGTTGAATATCGGAATTACGCCGCCCTATATGCACGACGGGACTGTGGAAACGCTTTGGGACGTAATGGACCACTACAACAAGGGTGGTGAAGCCAATTTGTTTCTTGATGGTGGCATGGAACCACTGGCTCTGACCGAAGATGAGATAAACAATATCGTCGCGTTTCTCTTTAGTCTTACAGACGTCCGATTTGTCCAGGAGAACCAGCGGCAGCTCGAACAACAAAAAGCACAGGCCGAGGAAAAACGTCCCCTGAAAGATGATGACATGGCTTTCAGAATAAAGCTGGCCTTCGAGAAATAGATTAATAGAGAGTTAACGACCCGGAAGTAAGAAGGAGTTACTCATGAAACCCAGGATAAAGAGCATTGAAACAAAATATATGCAGGAGCGACAGGAGCTCTTTCACGGCCTTAAGAATCTGGACCGACGTTCTTTTTTGAAGGTCTCGGCGGCAGCCATGGGCGCGGCCGCAGCTTCCGGCCTGCTTCCCTGTCATTCGTTCCGCTCGGTCAGCGTCGCACAGGCAGCGGCCTCTTCGGACAGCAGCGAACCTTTTCGTTTTGCTTATATCTCCGATTCGCACCTTTACGAAAAAAAAATAAACGACCGATTTGTCCGCGCGCTTTTACGCGCCGTGGAGGATATCAATAACCTGGACCCTCAACCCGATTTCGTTTTTTACGGCGGCGACCTGGCACAGCTTGGCCAGCCAAAAGAGCTCGAACTCGGTGCCCAGATCCTCAAGAACGTAAAGGCGCCCTTGAAAATGATGGTTGGAGAGCATGACTGGTATCTTGACCTTGGACAGAAGTGGCGAGAGCTATTCGGAAGGCCAACTTACTCATGGAACCACAAGGGAGTTCACTTTGTAACTCTCAATAGTGTTGTCGAGCGTGATTTCTGGACAAAACGTGGATTGACACCGATGGAGCGAATGATGACCGTGGCCGGGCTGGACAACGGGATGCAGAGTCCATTCTCGGTTGGCAGGCGGCAGCGGCAGTGGCTCGAGAATGATTTGGCCGAATATTCGAACGACACACCAATCATCGTCTTCTCCCACTCGCCTCTCTATAAACTATATAAAAAGTGGAATTTCTGGACCGACGATGCCGAAGAAGTCCAGGCCATCCTGAAACGGTTTGAGCCGGTTGTAGTCATCCATGGCCACACACATCAGCTTCTGACAAACCGCATCGGTAATATTCATTTCCACGGCATGCTTTCCACCGCCTGGCCCTGGCCCTACGCACCGGAAGGGATGCCGGAATTGACTATCGAGATGAACCGTCCGGACCCCTTCAATCCAAACGACGGATGCGGCGACGGCCAGGTTCACGTAAAAACGGATGGGCTGGTCGATAAGATTTACAACCTGTGGAACCGCAAGTCAATTACCGTTGCAGGAGATTATACCGCAAGCTGGGGCACAAAGAACATACCGTTAAAACCCAACCGCGCCAGCTATTAGAAACTTCAAGGAGATTGCCATGCAAAATACATCTACCTTTGCAAATTTCAGATTCATCCTGCTGTCCGCCGCCTGCATGTCATTAGTCATAATGCTCGCCGCATGCACGCAGGACAGCGAGTTTACAACATGTGACGGCCAGGGCAAAGTTGAAGTCGCCAAAGACACCACCGGACAGGCCCTTGCCGATGCCCTGATGGACCAGTGGACTCGTGACCACCCCGATCGAGACTGGATGACCGAGGAAAAGCAGCGACACGAGCTTAAACCTCCGGCCGACAACTCCTCTTTGCTGCAGGGCGGCCAGGCCGAGGGACATACATACGGCCGGCATACTGAACGCGACCTTCTCATGTGGACTCGGGAGACCGAAAAGTTCGTCCTCGAAGGCTCACGAATCTTTCACAGCGCTGACTTGTTGAAGAGCACCGTCTCGGTCTCGTGCGACATGTGTCATCCACACGCTGCCAATACCCACCCGGAAACATATCCCAAATTCCAGACTCAGATGGGCCGGGTCGTGTTGTTGCGCGATATGATTCACTGGTGTATCGACAATCCGGTGCGGGGTGAGCATCTGGAACCCGATGACCCGCGGATGCGGGCCATGGAAGCATACATCATGGCCCAGCGCAGCGGAACAGAGATGAACTACGGCAAGCATTGAGTACAGGGCCTGCTCAACAAGTAGCACTGTAAATTCAGAACAAGAAGTATAGATATGGATTTCTGTACAAACACGTCTTCGTAATTCAGCGGGCTTCTCTTCAACTCTTAGGGTCAATGTTTATTTGCCTATTTTATTCTTATTGAGCCGTTGTGGGTCTCAAGGTGCAGTTTGCCCGGGCCGCTGCCGATTTTCCCGGAGAGTCTGCTTTTGCTTACTTTTCCAACTATCGTTATGGGAAGGTCTGTTCTTATCGAACCGTTATGTGTTGATGCATCAAATTCTCCGGTAAAGTTCGATGGCGTCTCAATCTCTATGCCGCCGTTGTATGTGATTAGCGAAATATCGCAAACAGAAGGGGCGGCTTTAGAGTA
Source organism: uncultured Pirellulales bacterium (assembly GCA_964653075.1). Classification (GTDB taxonomy): domain Bacteria; phylum Planctomycetota; class Phycisphaerae; order Sedimentisphaerales; family Anaerobacaceae; genus NIOZ-UU13. The sequence continues at coordinate 3,324 of CAZZAX010000230.1, read as the reverse complement.
ATAGACCTTTATACTGCCGTTGTGACTTTTCAACCGGGAATCACCTGAAATCTCCCTGCAAGTCACCGAGCCGTTATGTGTATGCAGCTCGGCGGTGCCCGAGACCTGCTCGGCGGTAATCTTTCCGTTATGCGTGGTACCATTGAGCCGGCCGGTAATATTTCTTATTACTATCGACCCATTATGAGTCGTAAGCTCCAGGTCGCTCTCATTAGGGACCTGAACATCAAGACCGACGCTAACGGACTGGTTCGTCAGAAAAGTGGGCTTATCAATCCTGGCAATTAACCTGTCACCAAAGGATTCCAGTTTTACTGTCGTCCTCTCAGCCAGTTTTTTGGCATCTTCTTCGGTTCTCGCACGCGCAGTAATAGTGGCCGTAAGATTACAGTCGGTAACATCGGCGCCGGCGATTTCGATTGAGCCGTTGTGGGTCCGGGCTTCAAAACCCGAACCGGATGACAAAGGCGACGACAACTGGGCTGTTCGCTCGTACTTTGCCCGCATCGCCCAGCTTCCTATATTGATACAGCCGGTTGCGACCGCCAGAAGGCACAGCAGTGAAACCAACGACAACTTCTTTAATAATGCTTTCTCCATTTTTTCCCCTTTCAATTTATACCTGGTTATTATTTTATTCTTATCGAACCGTTGTGTGTCCTCAAATAAACCTTACCAACGCAAAAGAGCTGTCCCGGGCTTACTGTTCGTTTGACTTTCTTTTTGTTCGCCTTTGCGACTACCATTAACGGCAGGTCCGTTCTTACCGAACCGTTATGTGTCCAGGCCGGTTTAAGATATCTGTTCGTTTCCATTTGTTATTATCCTTAATTGCTGCATTCTTTCCATCGATTTATTCATATTTTAAAATTAAACGCCGATTCTGTTCGGTAAGCTACCATTCAATTGTTACTGTCTCGTTACGGTTATGTATTTTTTTTATTATTTTTTCTGCTGACATTTCCGCACAATTCATCCGTTAAATACATATTTCCATCCATAATCAGGGGATTTTCCTTGCAGGAAGGCGGATAATCTGATATAGATAACATTGGTATAGCTTGTGCCTGCGCTGTCGGGCATCTATGGCTTTGAGTTCATCAAGCAGGCGTAATTCTTGCAAATTTCAAAAATACAGGAGGAGTTATTATATCTGGCGCAGGCTCTTAAGTAAGGACTTTGTGCAGCAGATTGGAATTTTGTTAACATTTCAATTAACATCTCATATTTACTTTTTGAAGGAGGACTATTATGTGTAAACAACTGATTTATTTAATTTCTTTTGCTCTGCTGCTCGGCATGCTCCCCACAAGCGCAGCTCAGGCGGACCTTCTGGGCTGGTGGAGGTTTAATGAAGGTTCCGGCGACACCGCTAATGACAGTTCAGGCAATGATCACCATGGTACGCTGCTTGGAAACCCTGAATGGGTAGTCGGCCCGGACGGCTTTGGCGGTGCGCTTGAATTCGGCCCGGAAAAGTGCATAGGTGTTGACTGCGGGGTCTTCGACCCTACAAACGGTACGGGACAATTCACTATCGCTCTCTGGGCGTATTGGGATGGAACGGGAACCTTTCAGCATTTTATCACCAAGTCGGCCGGATGGGGCGCAGACACCATGATGTTCCAGTACGAATTATGGGGAGCCCATGAGAGTGCCGCATATACTGACAGAGTGGGTGTTTCTCACGAAGCTGCCGGGTCAGTTGCCTTCTTTATTATGCCTAAAAACGAATGGGTGCACCTTGCACTTACGTTCGATGGAACTAATGCCGTAATTTACCTTAACGGTGTCGATGAAGAGGGTCCCAAACCATTCTCAATTGGTCCGGATGTCGATGCCCAGCTCGAAATCGGATATAACAGTAATCGTCCCGAGATTAGTGAGAGAACTTTCCATGGATTTCTCGATGAAGTCCGCATTTACGACAAGGCGCTGACGGCGGATGAGATTCAGATTGTCATGGTGGGCGGTGAAGGATTTCCGAATGCCTTTGCTCCGGACCCCGCTGATGGCGCCCTATATCCGGATACATGGGTAAACCTTAGCTGGCGGCCGGGAGATTTTGCTCACTCGCACGATGTATATTTTGGCGAAAATTTTGATGATGTTAATGACGGAGCCGAAGGCACGTTCCTTGGCAACCAGAGCTTGACTTTCATTGTTGTCGGCTTTCCCGGATTTGCATATCCGGACGGTCTTGTTCCGGGCACTACTTATTACTGGAGAATCGATGAGGTCAACGATACCGAGCCGAACAGCCCCTGGAAAGGCAATGTCTGGAGCTTTGGTATTCCTCCCAAGACAGCTTACTCCCCAAATCCGGCTGATGGTGCCGATTCTATAGATGTGAATGTGGAGCTTAGCTGGACGGCCGGTTTCGGTGCGAAACTGCACACCGTATATTTCGGCGAAAATTTCGACGACGTCAACAACGCATCCGGCGGGCTGCCGCAGGGAACTGCAATCTATAGCCCCGATACGCTTAAACTCGGTAAGACGTACTACTGGCGTGTGGATGAGTTTGATATTGTCGAAACACATAAAGGCGATGTCTGGAGCTTTACGACTCAGGGCGCCGTTAGCAACCCGAATCCGTCCAACGGCGCTGTGGATATTATGCATACTCCGACTCTTACCTGGTCGCCGGGTCTCTTTGGTACCTCACATCAGATCTTTTTCGGAACAGAAAAAGATGCCGTGAAAAACGCCGATACGAGCTCACCTGAGTATAAAGGCACCGGCAACCTGGGTTCCGAAAGCTATGACCCCGGACAGCTCGAGTGGAACACCACATATTACTGGCGTGTTGACGAAGCCAATAACACCAATCCTGACAGCCCGTGGACAGGCAGTCTCTGGAGCTTTACGACGGCCAACTTCCTTGTCGTGGACGATTTTGAATCCTACAACGACCTTGACCCCGCCGACCCTGCAAGCAACAGGATATTTAATGCCTGGATAGACGGATTCGACAACCCGGCAATAAACGGCTCTATCGTTGGTTACGCCAATCCTCCTTTCGCCGAGCAGACTATTGTTCACAGCGGCAATCAATCAATGCCGTTTGAATACAACAACGGTGTCGGTAAATCCGAAGCGACCTTTACGTTGACAAACCAGCGTGACTGGACAGCGAAAGGCGTCAACACTCTGACAATCTGGTTCAGGGGCGAAGCAGCCAATGCTGCAGAACAGATGTATGTTGTTCTAAATGGCAGCGCTGCCGTCACCAATGATAATCCGAATGCAGCACAGAGAGGTACCTGGACCGAATGGAATATCGACCTTCAGGCCTTTGCTGACCAGGGCGTAAACCTGGCC
>CAZZAX010000229.1:0-8047 GCA_964653075.1 uncultured Pirellulales bacterium | reverse complement strand
GTTGTGCCACCAATCGGAGCAACAACATGAGCGATTACGAAATCGTCGACACCAACGCCGAAAACATCGGCGGGTGCGGCTTCTGCGGCTACAAAGCCGGCAGCAACCTGGGACATCGTCGGAAGACGGATTGGCTCAAGGAGCGCTACGCGGAAGGCCTGAGGTTCAAAGTGCTCCGCTCACAGAAATTCGGTGATATTGGAATGATAGAGTACGCCCCTGGCAATCATGCATGGAGACCCGTGGAGGCGGAAGGTTACTTTGTCATCCATTGCCTTATGGTCAACGGCAAACACAAGGGGAAAGGGCTTGGGATGCTCCTGTTGGATAGTTGTCTGAGGGACGCAAAGAAGAGCAAGTGCCGAGGAGTCGCCGTAGTGACCAGTTCCGATAGTTTCATGGCCAGAAGTGATTTCTTCATCAAAGCCGGTTTTATCCCGGTGGAGAGCATCCCTCCCTATGAACTGCTCGTCAAGAAACTCAAGAAGACAGCCCCTGATCCTCTTTTCATCGTCGAAAGGGAGCGACTATTCAAGAGGTACAGGAAGGGCCTTACGATCCTGGCTGCCGATCAGTGCCCTATGGTCCCAAAATGCGTGGAGGAGATTTCGCAGGCGTCCCGAGCCCTGGGGCTGAAGCCGAAAGTGGTTCGAATCAGGAGCGCCAAGGCATCAAGGGAGCTTCCGACGCCCTATGGCATGTTCAGCATTATCTACGATGGAAGGCTGATTGTAGAGCGTCCGGTCGGCGCAAGGAGATTCACGAACATCATGAGTAAGCTGACATAAGGACTACATGGACATCGAGATGCTCGGATGACTTCTGCCATAACAAGCCAGTGCACCGGATCCCTCGACAGGCTCGGGACCGGTGACCGGCGACGTTAGGGAACGAATATGACATCATATGAGTATGGACTTTGGGGGATTTTAGTTTTGAGTTAAGGAGGCCCTTCGGGCGGCTATTCGAATAGATTTCTCATAGGTTATGCTATACCAATTAAGCATAAAAAATAGTAGTAGTAATGCTCTTTCTTTTTGCTTCTTTTTCTTTCTGTTAAAAATTGTTAAATTGTTACCTTTGATCTCGCCGGGAGCGGGCAAGGTTTTGGCGCCGGCGCTTTTGGCATGTCTGGGTCGCGATCCGCAACGATTTTGTTCCGTGGCAGAAGCGCGAGTTCTGATGGGTACGGCCCCCGTTACCAAAGCCAGTGGCAGTTTTCGCGTGGTGCGGTTTCGTCGTGGTTGTTGGAAATTTGCCCGGAGAACGCTTCAATTGTTTGCCGAGCAGTCGCGTCACCAATGCTACTGGGCTCAGGCCTTCTACGAGAAGCAACGCAATTCCGGCCATAAGCATCATGCGGCACTTCGTGCTCTGGCTCACCGCCGGCTCAAAATCCTTCTGGCCATGCGGCAATCTGGAAGTCTGTATGACGAAGATATTTTTTTGAACAGTCAACGCCGATACCTTTTAAAAATTCCGATGTTAAAAAATTAAATATATATTTTTTATTTTTAGCTTTACATAGACCGTCTCCACTCACTTCCCATTCGACTTCGCTCAGGGTAAACTCTTTCGGTCGAAATGACCGGGCCGGATTGGAATGGAAAAAAAGGGGGATTATTTTTTAATTTTTTTGTCTCGGTACTGGATATAGGTTTCGCGCATTACTATGTAAGGTTCCAGGGAGGCTGACTTGAATTCCTCATATTCTCCTACGTGAAACGAACTTTCATTTACGACCCTCGTGGCTGAAATAATGACGGAAGTCTCCCATGGCTCAACATAGCGGACGGGATTCAGGAACATATCGCCGACCATACCAAGCGAATCGCGTACGGTCGATGGGCCGAATAACGGCCAGACGATATAGAAGCCGCTGTCCATGCCATGTACGCCAAGTGTCTGGCCCAGGTCCTCCCAGGTGGGCTCAAGTCCATACCGGTCTCTGGCCGGGTCTCCGAATCCGAGGACGCCTACCGATGTATTTACCAAAAATCGGCGCAGCTCAATATCAGCGGATGGGCCTTTTCCCTGCAGCAGGCAGTTCACATAACGAACGGGCGTGCCTATATTCTGGAAGAAATTTCGTATGCCGACTCGGGCCGGTTCGGGAACAACTGCTTTACACATTCCGGCGCAAGGCTTGAATATCCAGAAGTAAAGCACATCATTAACGCCGAACATTAACCGATTAAAACACTCCAGCGGGTCGTCCACTCCGACTTGCCCCTCGTCAAGCTCATCTTCCAGCAAATCAAATTCCTCATCGGTAAATGATTCTGTGGAGTCAATAAGGTTGTCTTGTCCATTTGCTGATGCCTCTGCGAAGCTGTTAGCAGATGGGTAATTATCAGAGACCGCACAGCCGGCAGTCATGACCAGAAGTATAACAATAGCCCAGGATTGTAGTTTCATTTTTTTACCTGTTAACAATTGTCTTCGATTCTTTTGCTGCCATCATATAGTAATCATTTTGCATTCTCAAGCTCTTTACCAAAAGGTTTTACAAGAATCAGCATTTGCGGCAGGAGTGTAAGCGCGCCAAGCAGCGCCATCAACATGGCCAATCCGGTCAGCAGGCCGAAATAAACACTGGGAATGAAATTGGACATTGCCAGTATTGAAAAACCTATGATAATAGTAACCGAGGTGTAATACATCGCATGGCCGATGCTTCCATGGCATCGATGCATTGTATTCAGGTAGTTGCGGTCTTTCTGAAATTCACTTTTGAACCGGTGGATATAGTGTATCGTGTTGTCGACGGCGATTCCAATGCTGATGGCCGCTATTGTTATGGTCATCATATCCAGAGGAATGTTCAGCCAGCCCATGAAACCGAGCACGGCCGCAACCGAAAGCACGTTGGGGAACATTGCGACAGAAGCTATTTTCAACGACCTGAACAGCACCAGAAACATCCCCATCAGCAACAGCACAGTAATGCCCAACGTCAGTATCTGTGAGGAGAACAGGCTTTGAAGCATGTTATTGTACAGGACCAACATGCCGGACAGATGAATATTTTCTTCGTTAAGCTCCAGCATTCCGATCAGGTCTTTTCTGATTTTTTTCAGCAGCTCGTTGCGCTTGAGAGACTTCTCGGAATCTCTGACCCGCACCCAAAATCGGACCTGATTATGCTCTACCGAAACGTAGGGCATGAGCAGCATGGTCTTGAATTTTTCCGGGGTTTCGCTATAGAGCAAGGCAAGATCAAGACTGTCCAGCGGCTTGCCGCTGTTTAACTTCTCCGTAATTGACAACAAGGTGGCCAACGATAATACCTTGCCGGTTTCCGGCAGGTCATCGAGATAATCGTGCACGGTTTTTACGCGTTCCATCTTTGCGGAATTAAACCAGTATTTCTCATCGGTGGCGGCCTGGTCATATTCATCGAACTCATCGAATTCATCCAGCGCATCTTCACTTTGGGCTGCCACAGTTTCGGCGGGTGCGGCTGGGGTGTCTGTCTGTTCAAAATCTATTACGATATCCATTGGAGTAGTGCCGCCGAGCTGCTGATCGATTACTTTCATGCCCCGGTAAATCTCGGTGGTTTTGTGAAAATAATCGATAAAAGAGTTTTCCACATTTAATCTCGAGATACCAATAACGCTGCCAACAAGGAGCAGGCCGCTAACAACTACTATCGGCGCGCCGCGGCGTTCTGTAAATCTCGCCAGTATGGATGTTAATGAAAATCGCCATTCTTTTTTATTTGGCGGCTTCTCTCTGGGCATCAGCATCAGCACGGCAGGAAAAAGCAGAAACGTCACTACCAGGGAGATAATGAGGCCGGCAATCATCATCCAGCCGAACGTGATGACAGGTAAGATATCACAAAGCACCAGAGAGCCAAAACCAGCTATCGTGGTCAGTACGGCATAGACACAGGGCTTGAGCTTAAACCGCACGGTATCGAAAATCAACTGACGAACAGGGGCCTGGGGATTCCGGACAAGCAGCTCTCTGAAACGTACAATCAGATGTATCACAATAGCCAAGGTTATAATCAACTGCAAAGAGATGAAATTGGAGGATATTACCGTTACCTCCCAGCCGAACCATCCCAACAGTCCAATCATACAAACCGCGGAGACCAGGCAGCAGAGTATCGGCAGAAATATCCAGCGTTTTCTCCTGAAGATGATAAACAGCATAAGAACCAGAAAGAACAGGACACCGAGCCCAAAGACCTTCAAATCTTTCTTAATGAAGGTTATCATGTCGTCGGCAACCATACTAACGCCGCCGAGAAACAGCTCTGCATCGCGGCGATAGTTATCCATAATAGCCCGTATCGCCATAATATTCTGATGTCGCTTTGTTCTCAACTGGTCCTTACGCTGCCGGTATTGCTCAACCAAACTTCTCAGCTCGGCACGCTCTGCAGGAGTCAATGAACCAGTATCTTTTTTCCGCTGCAGCTCATTGCGCTGCTCTAACAAACCTCTGTAAAAATCATCATCCGACAAATAGACCATCAGAGCTGTGGTCTTTAAATCCGAGCTTATCAACAGATTCTGATAAAGAGGACTCTGAGGAAGCTCGAATCGTGCCATTTCGATATTGGCCGCAGGTGATTCGAGAGTAGGCAGATCGCCCGTAAGCTCCTTGATTGACACCGGCGGACTTTCCAGCAGAGGAACATCCAGAATTGAAAGCACGGATTCGACATCTTCCAAAGACAGTAAATCGTTCCGCAGCCGACCTAAGGTGCTCAGCGTCTGAGGTGAGAACAGTTCGTCTTTAGGTGTATATGTCAGGATAAGAAAGCTGCGTTGTCCATAACGTGAGTTGATTATACGCGCGTATCGGAGGCTTTCGTCATTTTCAAGAACTAATGTCTCAGCCGAGGCGTCCAGCCTGAAATGTCTGGCCTGGTAGCCGAGAAAGCCAACCACTATCAGCAAACAAAGAATAATTATCTTAGGATATCTCAGGACCATTCGGTCGAAAAAAAATGCTGTTGCTGATTGATGTTTCGTCATAATACGTTGCCTGCTTAGCATATCAGGAATCAATCATCCGGCGTCTTCTCAAGCCGGGAAAGAAGGTCCTTAACAGTGCCGCGACTAAGGATTTCGTCGAATTGTGAGCGATACGTCAGCAGAACGCTGACGCCCTGTATTTCCACATCATATATTTTCCATCTTTTTTCCACCTTGCGAAGCTTGTATAGCATGGCCACCTTTTTGTCTTTGTATAACAGCTCCGTCGGTATAAGGTAGGTCTTGTTCTTTTGCTCTGTGGGCTTGAACAAGACCTTTTCATCTTTGTAAAGCGCGATTTTATTCCAATACGACCTCTTAAGCCGCTCACTAAAAAGCCGGGTAAATTTCTTTCGTTGAGGTTCGTCTAATTTGGGCCAGTGCTTTCTACCCAATGAAAGCCTGGCCATCAGCGGAAAATCAAAGAGAGGTTTTATGATTTCACTGATTTGTTTGTCTTTGGCTTCCTGGTCGAGGTCCTTTTTCTGAAGGATCGAAATAACAGCACTCCATTTGCTGCTCAACAGTTCTCTCGGGTCGTTCGGGTCATTAGGGTCATTAGGGTCATTAGGCTTATTAAGGTCATTAGGCTTATTAGGGTCATTAGGGTCATTATTATTGGCGGTGGCCACCTGACATAGCAGAAGTAAAACCAGAACTGAACAAACCAGTCTGAGGCACAATCCGTTCCGGCTGTCTTTACCCATTTAAGAACCTCTCTTTCTCTTTATAAGGCAAAAGAACAATTAATTTCCATTCAATTGTTAAGAGTAATTTATTACGTAGTTTTGTCAATCTTCAAAAGGCACGCTTGCCGAATAATTCGGTGCTTCCTGGGTTATCTGTATATCATGGGGGTGAGACTCATGGACGGAAGCTGCGCTTATACGAACGAACCGGGTGTTTTTCCTGAGCTCTTCGATATTTCGTGCTCCGCAATAACCCATACCAGCGCGGAGTCCACCAACCAGTTGATAGACAAAATCGCTGAGTGTCCCTCGATACGGCACGCGTCCTTCCACGCCTTCGGGGACAAGCTTGCTTCTTTCGGTCGAGCTGCTTTGCCCGTACCTTTCGGCGGAACCTTTGACCATCGCACCTAAAGAGCCCATCCCTCTGTATTCTTTGAACTGTCTTCCTTTATAGATAACGAGCTGGCCCGGACTTTCTTTCAGGCCGGCAAATAGCGAGCCTATCATCACACTTGAAGCACCGGCGGCAATCGCCTTGCTTATGTCACCGGACTGCCTGATTCCGCCGTCGGCTATAATCGGAACATTATGTTTTTGCCCCACCTTTGCGCAGTTTATAATAGCCGATACCTGAGACATCCCCACGCCGGAAATCACCCTGGTGGTGCAGATTGCCCCGGGTCCGATTCCAACCTTCACGGCATTGGCGCCAGCTTCTATCAAATCCTCCGCCGCATCAGTAGTGGCGATATTACCCGCTATGACATCGATATCATATTTGGATTTTATCTTCTTTACGGTATCGATGACGTTTTGTGAATGGCCGTGGGCGGTATCGACAACAATAATATCGACATCGGCCGCTATCAAGGCCTCAATTCGCTCATACTCATGAACGCTAACCGCGGCACCAACACGCAGCCGGCCCCGCCGGTCCCTGGCTGATATCGGATATTGCAGAACGCGGTCAATGTCCCTCATAGTAATCAGCCCTGCCAACTCTCCATCATCGTCAACCAGCAGGAGTTTTTCGACCTTATGTTCCTGCAGAATTTCCTTTGCCTGCTCAAGAGTAGTCCCGGCCGGACCTGTAACAAGATTTTTTTTAGTCATTGTAGAGCTTATCTCGACATCATAGTCTTTGAGAAACTTCAAATCTCTACGTGTCAGAATGCCCACGAGTTTTTTGCCATCGACGATGGGAATGCCGGACACATTCTGCTCTTTCATCAGCTCCTGTGCTCTCCTGACAGGCTGGCCCGGTGATAATGTCACAGGGTCGATAATAACCCCATGCTCGGAGCGTTTGACCTTGGCCACCTCTCGCTGTTGCGCTTCAACGGAGAGGTTTTTATGAATTATGCCGATGCCGCCCTCCTGAGCCAGCGCTATCGCCAATGCCGCCTCGGTAACCGTATCCATAGCAGCCGAGACAATCGGTATATTTATCGTAATATTGTCGGTCAATTGAGTACGGGTGTCGGCCTGGCTCGGCACGAAATCGCTTTTGGCAGGTATCAGCAGCACATCGTCAAAGGTTATACCTTCAGCGATAATCTTACTCTTATCCATCTTTGGCTCCAATAAGAAGTACCAGCCCCCGCGTCTGACGACGCAAGCCGGGGCGGTAGGCAGTTCTCATTCCTGCATAATATTGAGTACAGAGTATAATACCGCCGCACACAACCGTCAAACCTATTTTTTTCCGTACTTAACTTATAAGAGTAGATACTGATATTTACTCTGACATGAATCGAGGCTTTTGTTCAGTGCCCGGAATCACTTCGAGAGTTTCCTTTTAATTGTTAATCGGCAATCTCAGCAATAATCAATAGAAAAAGGGCCTGTACCAAACAGGTACAGGCCCGGAATTGACTATAACTGCATTAAAAAACGCAATTTTTATTGCTATCTACTACCCTGTTTAAGGCGTCGATTATTGTTCAGGCGGATACAGACGAATATCATCGAAGTACATCATACCTGAGCCGCCGGCAACCGGGTTACTCCTGTTACCAAGGCCAAGGGTAATCGAATTTACATTGGCAAGGTTCACGCCCTGGTCGGCGAAGCGCGTCAGGTCGATATTCCATTGCGTCCAGCTCGTTAACGTTGCTGCATCAGGATTATCATGATCGACCCTTGCGTTACCGTTGAGAGCGGCGTACAAAGTCTCTGCGGCGTTACTTGTATCGCCTCTGAACCAGATTGTCAGTCTGTTGACACCTTTGACTGTCCAGTCACGATTGGAAGTCAAAGTCAAGGTAGCCTCAGATTTTCCGACACCGTTGTCATAGGACATCGGCATCGACTGCAAACCTCCGTGAACGGTAGTCTGCTCGGCAAAAGGAGGATTGG
>CAZZAX010000228.1:0-8115 GCA_964653075.1 uncultured Pirellulales bacterium | reverse complement strand
TACAACAACTTATAGCATTTCTTTGACAGTGACTACTTTTGACGCAGGCATCAAAATTGTCCACAATAAGAAATCTGGACTTCGGAAAAGGCCGGACCGATTTAACTCGGCCTTTTTGTTGGCTCTTGAGCGCACTTATTACAGACATGTACTCAGTTTTGTGTAAGTTATTAGATATTTTCAGTTTTTTACAAAATGACTGTAACAAACTAGCGTTCGAAGCGTCTAATTAATGAAGATTATTTTTAACTACAGAATTCTAAATCGTCAGAGTATTTTCAACTTGTAAATGTCGGAAATATCGGACAAATTGTATTAGGCAATTGATGCATTTTTAAAACGAGAGAAAGAGGCACGCCTAAATCCACAGGATACATTTAATATCTGAAACGGGGAAGGAATCTGACTATGAAATTCAAGAATGTTCCGAGTTGTCTAGATCTATTGCAGTTTTTTTCTCGTGCTCAATGTGTTTTTCTGCCCCTGATTTGCGTGGCCTTGTTACTTGCAATTCCACTGCCCACGAGATTAGTTGCATCCGCAACCCAGGCAAATGAGAGTGTCTTACTCAAGATCAAGGTTGTTGATGCCACCAGCCAAGAATCAATCACTGGTGCAAAGGTTTTAGCTCGTTTTTTAGGTGAGATCGAGGGTCCCGATCGGACCGAATTATCAACCGCAGCTGATGGTTGCTGTAATATCTCAATTCCACAGCCACAGCCTGAATACGTACTCGTTTATGTTGAGGCGGACGGCTATGTTCCTGTCAGGGCACGTTGGTTAAATATCGACAATCCGCCTCAGCACGAAGTAATTCCCCAATTCCAGGAATTCCCCGTAAAGAAGGGGATATCAATAGGTGGTATCGTCAAGAATGAAGAGGGCGAACCGATAGATAGAGCAAAGGTCAATCTCTCTTTGCGAGGCCCAGAAGGAAGGATTCGATACTATGTAGAACATGCTGTGAGGACCGAAGCCGACGGCAAATGGCGATACGACGCTATGCACCGAGAATTAGATGAACTCTCGATGGAGATAACACATCCCGAGTACGTTTCGCTTGACCAGTGGATTAGATCGGCGCCTTATCTCAAAGACAAGTTACGGGATTTTTCCGTCGTCATGGTTATGGACAGGGGTATTACCGTTTCCGGTTTTGTGTATGACCATCAAGGCAAGCCCATTGAGAAGGCCCTGCTCATGACCGGCCGATCCGGATTCTTCAGTAGAGTCGCTCGAACTGACCAGCAGGGCCATTTCGAGTTCAAGCATTGCAAACTTGAACCGCTCTATATAAGCGCCCAGGCATCCGGCAAATCTCCAGTTTTGCGTCGTGTACTTGAGCAGGACTTGCCTAAGCCCCTAAAGTTTACTCTTGAGCCGGGACACTTGATCCGCCTACGCGTCGTCGATGCCCACGGAACACCACTTGAGGGTGTGCGCGTCGTTCCAGAACGGTACAAGGGCTATCGGTACATCCTAAAGCCCAATCCGGCAAATCTGCAACGTGGCATAGAAACCGATGAACAGGGTCGCGTTTCCTGGGACTCGGCTCCGCCGGACGCAGTCGAGTATGCCTTCTCTAAAGAGGGTTTTGCGCACCGAATCGTTGTTGCCATCGTAGCCGACGGGACAGAGCACGTTGTAACGTTAATAAAGCCTGTGACCGTAAGCGGAACCGTCGTCGACAAAGACACCGGACAAGCCCTCAAGAAGTTCCGCGTTGTACCTGTTTTGGATTGGCTAAACGGAGGTACGCCGTTTATCAGACGTGATGATGCATTTGAAGCTAACGACGGCAAATTCGAGTGGAAGGTCAGTCGTACCGACACCGGACATTATGTGCGAGTCGAAGCCTATGGTTACGTACCGGTCATGTCGGAGGTGTTCCATGTTGCAGACGCCAAGAGCAGGACATACCGATTCGAGCTTGAATCCGGCACAAACATCACCGGCGTGGTAATCGGAGCCGATTCAGAGCCAATTGAAGGAGCTAAAGTTTGTTTGAGCACTCCATTGGGACACCTCGACATGGAAAATGGGAAGTTGCTTCGACCAGAATACGCATATTTTGTAAAAACTGGAACAGATGGTACATTTTCATTTCCACCGGAGGCAACTTCATTCCTAATAGCTATCCTACATGACCAGGGCTATGCACATGTCACATCGGAGCAATTATCTGTATCACAGCGAATTCAACTAAAGCCCTGGAGCCAGGTGAAAGGCAGACTTGTTCACGATGGTAAGCCGGTCAAGAACTATCCGGTTCTATTGTTACCGATTCACATCTACAATCCCGATTCACCGCATCTGTCCTCGCAGTACTACACGCAAACAGACGATGAAGGCCGGTTTGCATTCACTCGTGTCACTCCGGGCCCCTTTGTTATCAAGCCTGATCTCGGCCCGTGGGAGCGGTCCGAGCTCACATCGAGCCAACATATACCTCTCATTGTCCAACCGGGCCGAACCTACAATGTGTCACTCAACGAAACAGGCCGCACCATTGTAGGTACAGCAGTCCTTCCAGCGGGCCGAACCAGAAAAATGACATGGAGCTACGGTATAAATTACTTCATCGCACTCAAAGAGGGCATTCCAATCCCCATGGATCTGCGTCATTTCGATGATACCTGGCACCGAGGTTGGAGTGAGACCTGGAGTGCCTCAAGGGAGGGGAAAACCTATATGGACACACTTTATAAGTATTTCGTCAAGCTCAACTATGATGGAACTTTCTACATTGAAGGTGTTCCCCCTGGAAAATATCAGCTCGTGTTACGCGTCTACGACGCGCCAGAAGGAGGCGGCTGTCTTGTAAATCCCGTCGCAACTGCTCTGGTCGATGTAGATGTACCAAAAGCCTGCAAGGACGATAAACTCGATATTGGCAATGTCGTTGTTGATCTGTGTGCCACGCTTCCGGATGGTGACCCGGCGCCTTTCTTCAAAGTCAAAACACTCGATGGGAAGACTGTGACGCTCCAGGATTATCGCGGCAAGGTCGTTCTCCTGGTCTTCTGGGCTACATGGTGTAGTCCCTGCATCGCGGAGCTACCCACGCTCAAAACCATTCACGCAGATCTCGCAGAAGACGACCGGTTTGAAATGATCAGCTTGAGCCTGGACGGATCCATTGATCCTGTTCGGCACCTCGTACATCAACACCAGCTTGATTGGGTCCAGGTCCATCTCGGCAACTGGTCGCAGACAGAGCTTCCCTCGCAGTATGCAGTCTCCTATTTGCCAGCTGTTTTTATCATCGGTCCGGATGGCAAGATCATCTCTCAGAAAGTTGATGAATCTCAAATACGCGAGCAGATCGACAAAGCTCTGAAGAGTATGAAGTGATTTGATAAAAAGGATCATTGCATCTAGTACTCAGTCCGAGCTAAAGCGTCGGGTATAGCTTTCTCATTTTTATTCGGGCCTCTGCTCTAATAAATTGTCAGTCTGTGCCTGTTTTGTTTACCGAATCACTTCGGCAAAAAAACTAACAGTCTTTATTCTGTGGACTGAGTACTATTTGAATAGAAGCTCTTATAGTGCCAATTGCGACATTTCTTTCCCTCCGTCTACTTATTAATCAATTGCGAGTTTTTGTGTCGCGCAGCCGAAACAAATGCTCTATTGGACTGAACCGCTGACGAGTTATTTGGGATTTTAATAAACAAACGAATACCGTCTCATAGGTGAGCAACGCATAGATAGGCATGATTATATATCGCTCGAGAGGAGATTGGTCGGTCTATTGGGTACAATCTTTGGCTTATCAAGCATAACCGGCGGTTAATTTGGGTAATTTTTTCACCAGATAGACAGACCGATATTGTCATGTACCACGAAGAGTCATGTTTCGGATGAGACTTAATCGTTGATGAGATTAAGGTAAGCTCTCTCACAGCGGTCCCCTCCCTTGTCGAAACAGACGCCCTACCCAGACGAGTGTTCCTTTCTTAGTGTTCCTTTCTTGTAATGGGGGCAAGCTCGGGAGGGGAAAAAAGAGTCCCTCTATAATTAGACGTACCTGCATGTTTGATACGAAATAGTGGGAGTTTTTATGGAGTTAAATTTTGCTAAGTGCTTATGTATAAAGAGGTAAAATTTTTTTTAGAAAAATTGAAATTTGCGCGAAAATAGCAGCGTTTTTGATCGAAAATTGGGTGAATTTTCGATGTTTTGATGCGTAGAAGAGGGGCTGAATTTTAAAAGAGTTTGGGGCTTTTCTTTTGCGCTGTGAGGTTAGAGCAGCTTTGGTGTTCTGGACGGAATCTTTTTCACGAAACGAGCTTTTCGTCAGAGATTGCGTCTTCGACCACCGGCTATTAGCATAGCCGTTAAGAAAGCTGCTCTTATGCGGGGCAGACAGTTATGTATAGCATTTCTGACCCCCGACAGATAATCATGTGAGCTAACATCGAGGGTAAACTCATTTAATTGATTATTGGAAAGGGCGGTTCGCGAACCGCCCCTACAACGATAATGGCATGGACAAAACGGGAGTACACTCTTTTAGATAATTTAGAATTTAGAATTCAAGACTTTTTCAGATTTCAGATTCGTTGGCTTGCCTTTTTACACGTGTACAAATGTAATTTTTTATGCCAGATCCCTTCGACAGGCTCAAGGCAGACTCCTCGACTTCGGTCGGGATGACAATTCGTATTGCGTATAGCTTGAAAGCGTATTGCGTATATAATAAGCGGTAGGGCAGAGCCGGCCGTTTTTTTCACGGGCTGAAAGCCCGTGCCACGTTTCGAAATTCGAGTTTATAATTTCAGGCGACGAGGGTTTTTGCTATATCGACTGCTGAGGCTGCGTCGGCGGCATAGCCATCGGCGCCGATTTTGTCGGCGTAAACCTGTGTTATCGGTGCACCGCCTATGATAATCCTGGCTGAGAGGCCGGCATCTTTTAACGCCTTTATGGATTTTGCGGCAGTTTTACACGCCACTGGTTGGCCTTTTCCGGTTTATCCCAGGCTTCATAAAGCTCGATCAGATGCCGCCATGATTTCAAAGTGTGTGGATGAGTGTCACCGAGTTTGAGGCGTCGGCCATCTATTGCTTCGAGCAGTAGTTTTTCCGCTTCCGGATATCGACTATGCTTTCTGTACAGTACTGCCAGGTCGTTCTTGGATTCCAGCGTGTCCGGATGCTCATCGCCCAGCACAAACTGTCTGCTCTGCAGGGCATTGACCAACAGTAATTCCGAATCGTCATAACGAGACATCTGATAGTACAGCCACCCCAGACAGTTCGCCGAGGACAAAGTAGTGGGATGCTCCTCACCCAGCGTAAGCCGCCCAATTTCCAATACATTCATCAAAAGTCCTTCGGCCTCCTCATAACGGCCCAAGGCGGTGTAGAGTGCAGCCAGGCCGTTCAAGGAATAAAGTGTGTCCAGGTGCTCCTCACCGAGTACGAGATACTCGATATCCAACACCTTGAGCAGGAGCGTCTCGGCCTCATCATAACGGCCCTGATCGATCCACAGCATGGCCAGACCATTCATGCAGTACAACGTGTCCGGGTGCTCCTCACCCAACAGCCGTTGCGATTGCTCCATCGCCCTGACGTACAGCTGCTCAGCCTCACTGTACCGGCCCTGGGACCTGTAAACCGTTGCGAGATTGCCCATGAAAAGCATGGTGCAGACATCATCGCCCAAAAGGGCACGGCTGATCTGAAGCATCGTTGTATATAGGGACTCCGCTTCTGTGTACCGACCCTGAGAGTAGTACAGCATTGCCAGGTCGTTCATAGAGTAGAGCGTGTCCTGGTGCTCTTCACCCAGCACTTTACGCCTGCCCTCCACCGTCTTGGTAAAAAACAACTGCGCCTTTTCATAACGGCCCTGTCTCCAGTATACTCTGGCAAGGCCTTCCATCGTTCCCAGTGTGTCAGGATGCTCCTGGCCAAGCTGCTCCCGCTGAATATTGTACGCGCGCTCAAGATGCTTCTCGGCAGGCCCGAAATCCCCGATGTTCCGGTATGTGTTCCCTAAAGTATGACGAATCGAGGCCTCAACGAGCGGCTCCCGCTCGAACTTGCCCTCGAGTTCCTCCGATGCAACATCAAGAAACGAACGGACCGTGACTTCCCGGCCCTGGGTTACATAAGGATCTACAGATGCAAGAAGATCCTCGCGCAGGAAGTCACTCACAGCTTGCGAAGTCTTCGCCTGTCGCTCCGCCTCATCGCGTGCTGCCACGGCATCGGCGCGGGCCCGAGCGGCGTTGACAGCAAAGGCCGCGGAGATGATACTCCCGGCAATCATCACAAACAGCACCACCAAAACACCGGTTACCAGCGCCCGGTTCCGGCGAACGAACTTCCTGAAACGATACGCCTTCGATTCAGGTCCAGCGAGCAGCGGAACACCGTTCAAGTAATTCATAATATCGTCCGCAAGTTCGGATGCGGATCGATAGCGGCGTGTACGATCCTTTCGCATCGCCTTGAGAGGAATCCATTCAAGCTCCCTCCGGAGACGTCTGGCCAGGTTCACGACGTCCGTGCGGCGCTCTTCGGCAACTTTTGGGGCCTTATCTCCAAGGCTCGTCAGACGCGTGCTTGGCTTCTTGGGTTCCTGTTCGCAGATAACCTTTCGAATGTAGTCAACACCTCCATCACGCAGCGTCTGAGCGTCAAAAGGTAGTACACCAGTCATCAATTCATAAAGCAGCACACCCAGCGAGTAAACATCGGTACGGGTATCGATGTCCTGCGCGCCCGTCTCCATCTGCTCGGGGCTCATATACTCGGGTGTACCGATAAACTGGCCTTGTTCGGTGTAAAGCGTCCGGTCGGTCAAAGGCTGCGTGATGGTTTTGGCGACTCCGAAATCGATAATCTTCAGTACAGGTTTTTCACCTTGTACGGACACCAAAATGTTGGATGGCTTAACATCGCGGTGAATGATGCCCTTCTGATGGGCGTATTGTACACCTTCACATGCTTGCAAGAAGAGTTTTAGCCGTTCCTCGATGGTCAACTTATAACCGTCGCAATGTTTGATTATAGGAACACCCTTGACGTTTTCCATGACGAAATACGGCAGACCGGTGTCTGTCGTACCAGCGTCGAAGACCGGTGCGATATTCGGGTGCTCAAGCAGAGCCAAGGTCTGTCGCTCGGCCTCGAAGCGTGCGATCACCTGCTTGGTGTCCATACCGGGCTTGATGACCTTTAGTGCAACTCGACGTCTTACGGGTTTATCCTGTTCGGCCAGATAAACAATAGAGAAGCCGCCCTCGCCAAGGATTCTCAGAAGCTTATAGGAGCCGATCCGCCCGATTGGTTCTGCTCCGGAGACATTGAAAGAACTAGTCGCTCCAGTATCCTTGCCATTAGGCGACCCATCATTTTTTGTTTCAAGAGTGCTCATAGAAAGCCTCTATTGCATTTATACACTACTGTTTCAGCTTCACAAGGTAAGACGTTTTCAAAATGGCAAATATTCGAGAATCCTGGAAAGAATTTGACTTCTTCTGAGTACCACGATTATTATATGAGTGTATCAGAGCAAGGTCAAGGTAACCGCATATTTTTGTTGATACACATACAGGCACGAATGTATGCGGGAAGGAGTGTTTCGGTTCTGAGCTCATCAGGCCAGATAATAATCTGCCACATATTATCCTGCAAGCTTCACGAAATTGTCGGAAATTGAGTACTTAAATAGCTTGCAGATATAGAAATCCTCTTATGTTAATTTGCACCTACCCCCCTAAGCCATAGAGCAGATCTATTGATATGATACTGCTTCCGCTGCTTCTATTGTGTTCACTTTCAGTCAAGAACCTTTGCCATGCGCCTGCGTCTAATCACCTGAGGCCCAATACAAGGTTGCCTCTCTACCAGTCGCATGGCGTCATTTGTCCCTGGCCACCCTTACTGCTATCTTTGACCTCTTTGACCAGATCCTCCTTGTCCGCCTCTAGATCTCCGTTGGCCACTGGCTCTGGCAATCAGCCTCTCGATAAGCTGGCCCGTCTCTGTAGCTTTCTCTTTCGTCGCCGATTCCTGCATTGACTTAAGATCGGTGGTGTTGACTATCACATACTGTACGCCTTCTTCCTCGGGCTGCCTTCGACCTTGAAGTCTGTAA
>CAZZAX010000227.1:0-8175 GCA_964653075.1 uncultured Pirellulales bacterium | reverse complement strand
ATCCCCCCGACAGGAAGGCAAATAGCGATCACGGGCATTAGCATCCATTGTTTCGACGACGGTGAGTTCGTGGAGAGCTGGGTCAGCTATGATAGCCAGGGCATGATGCAGCAGATCACTGGCCCACTGCCTTTTCCAGAGGATTTAGCGATGGACCAGATTACCAGCCCGTCGCTGGAGGGCAATCCGCTGGGTGATCCAGCAATGAGGAATATGGTTATCTACCTGCCGCCTGGGTATGAAACCTCTGACAAAGGCTATCCTGTTGTGTACCTGTTGCCCGGATTAGGGGCCACTGAACGCTGGTGGTCATGCGGGGAGTTTTCACCGTTTTTTAGCCCGTTAGGGATTGCTGTGCAGAATTTACCCGAGTCCGGTTTTGCCAGCATTATAGACGGGCTCATAGCTGATGATAAGATGCAACCGATGATTATCGTGATGCCTGACATAAGCACCGCATATGGTGGTAGCTTCTGTGTCAATTCAGCACTGAACGGCAATCATGAGGACTATATAGTCAATGATATAGTCCCATACATTGACGCAAACTATCGGACACTGCCGAGCCGGAATAGCCGTGGCATAGCTGGACACTGCATGGGTGGTTATGCTGCTATGTACCTGACTATGCGGCATCCCGATGTCTTTGGTGCAGTAGCAAGCCACAGCGGAACCCTGATGACCGCCGGCTTGCTACCGGGGATGCAGCCAATAGCAGCTGCGGAGAATCCTGAGGGGTTGACGCTGATGGGGCCCGATCCTGCTAAACCCTGGACGAGTACCTTCTATTTGTTTTCGGCAGCTTTTTCACCTAACCTGGATAACCCGCCGTTTTACGTGGATCTTCCGTTTGATGAGAATGTGCAGATCAGAGAAGATGTCGCGCAAAGATGGGCGGTTTATGACCTGCTACAGATATTCCCTGACCATGTTTCAGACCTGGCAAGCCTCAGAGGTATATACCTGGACGCAGGGGACAAAGATGAATTAGGAGAGCAACTGATAGCACAGGCATTCTCCGAGGCGCTGAGTGCTGCCGATATAGACCATGAGCTTGAGATATTCGATGGTGCGCACATGGACAATTTGTACACGCGACTCGTGTTGTCCCTCAGCTACCTTTCGGATGCCTTGGGCGATTGAACGAGTCCGATCTCTGGCGATGTCAATAGCGTCTTTAGCGCGATAGGCCAACTTAGAAAGGGTAATCAGACGAAAAAGACAATTTCACTCGTATTGGTTTTGGTATTGGGCCTGGCTACGGAGTTTGTGAACGCAGAGTTTATCTGGGGTAATGCTGTTAATTTGGGACCGAGCGTCAATAGTTCGTCAAATGATGCCGGACCCTGTATTTCGGCTGATGGCCTGACATTTTATTTCAACTCCAATCGTTCTGGGAGTTCGGGCGGCTATGACCTCTGGTTTACCACGCGCGCAACAATAAATGATGATTGGGGTCCTGCTGTGAATCTTGGGCAACCACCCAACTCGCAATACTCTTACTGGGAACCGAGTATCTCGTCAGATAGTCTGACGCTCTATTTCTCCGACGGCTACTCGCCACAGTTCGGCAACCGGTTGCCTGGCGGGCTCGGCGGTCAAGGCGACATATGGATGGTCACACGGGTATCCATCCACGATGCCTGGGGCGAGCCAATTAATCTTGGACAGGCTGTGAACAGTCAAAATGCCATCCATCCGAGTATTTCATCTGACGGCCTATCACTATATTTTCAATCACATCGACCCGGTTCTCTGGGCCACTGTGACATAATGGTGGCGACCCGTCGGTGGGAAATGCGTTTTGGGGTATTTATTTTTAAGGGAAACGTGGAATAAAAGCGCAGACTTTGTGCATGTGAACACATTCACAATGTATTATATTGACATGATATATATTTAGCGATATGTATATGTAGAATTAGGATTTAGAATTGAGACCCGGTTAGATAAACATAATTTTCCACAGGATCAACAAACGGGAAAAAGATGATGTGAGAATGTGGTTGATTTTGGTTTTTGTTGGTTGTAAGTGCTGCCGGAGGCCGGCATTCAAATGATTATCCCTTGGGGATAAATTTACTATTGACCCCTAAGGGGTGAATTATTGGGATTGAGATTCTTCGCTACGCTTTTTTTCGTTCAGAATGAAGGTTGATGTAGTATTTCTAACGGAGGCCAGCATGAGCTGCCTTATAGGCAGGTAGATATTCGCAGACACGTAGTGGTGGAGTGATTAAAATTAGTGCGAACCTCATGTAGAAATGCGATTAGCGATTTGGCGAATTAGTAAATTGGTTTTACAATACTGTGCCTGCCGGCGGTTTGCCCCCGACAGAAAAGCAAGTGATCTAACATTCCCCTGCTGCAAGTCAAGTGAGCAACTCTCAGGGATAAACTCTGGGTAAACTCCTTTAGCCATCCGGCCCCTAAGGGACAGGCTAACAGTTCCGTATTATAACATATTTATTATCAAAAATCAAGATAAATCAACCACGGATCCATCCACATAGTCAAACGAGCTCTCTGGGAACAAGCTGTCAATCCTGCGACTAAAGGGGTCTTGCTGATTATATTTTCATAAAAAACATTTGTTATAGGATTTTTTGTTGACAAATTTGTCTTGGCCGGACAGAATCTACTTGCGATAGGACAGCAAATATAAGTCACCACTCCAATTGACAAATCCCTCGCAATACGTGCTAATGCTTCTGAGTCTATGGAGGAGAGTAGTAATGACATTAGGCACAAAACCACCGTTTTGGTAGCAAGCAAGCTTTTTTGATCCAACCACAGAGAAAATTGGAATAATAGTACAGTTTGTAAGGAGAGTGATGATGAGCAAGTTAATTACAATTTGTGCAGCATTGCTGCTGATACTCAACAGTTCAGCAAGTGTTGCTTTTACAACTGAAACTGTCACAAACTCGCTGACTCTAAATACGGCCTGGCTTGACTATCCACAGACCTTCAGCTGGACACAAACATGGACCTTTAACACCCCTCTTGATTCTGTAGATGCCGCAACATTAGACATTGTGGCATTTGATGTCTATCAGGAAAATATACCGGTCACACTCGACGGTATTAGGTTAGGGGACTTAGTGGCAGCCGACAATACTAACGAAAAAACGACCACCAGCTTTAAACTCGATTCTACTGCTTTAGCCGAGCTGACAGATGAATCCGCAACAATAAGTGTAACCATTCCAGCCCATAAGGCCATAAAAATTAAAACATCAACACTTACAATTGACTATACACCCCCACCTGCTTTTGCCGACTATGGCTCCGGAACAACTATTGAGTTATCTGTCGGCAAAGGTATCTGGCAACTCAACTGGGGACAAGGGCCCTGGACATGGTCTGACAGCACAGACCAAGCATTGCTGGGTCGCAATGTGACCGGTATCTTAGACCTTCATACCACTGCACCTGCAGATGTTAGTGCCGACTTAATTGCAACCCTCCCGATGGCGGGCAAGCTGACCCTATCCGCCCACGATGAGACTTATCAAGACGTCACTATTGGCACAATGGTTCTTAGCGGTACAGGTATAAATGTAATCGATATCAATGCCTCAAGGGTCCTTTTAGACGAAGGATCCGGTATGGCCTTTGCACCATTCCACCCACCCGATCCCAAGGTCACACTGACTTTAGATGAAGCAACCGGAGTATTTGCATACATTAACCAGGCAGGGGCCTGGGAGCTGTCTTTAGCAGGCTCGTATGCAGCTCCTCTGGTTAATGGGCTCGAGCTCCAGGACAACATCCTTGCAGCCCTTGGTGGAAATATTCCTGTAATTGGCGGCATTGGCGAGTTTGCCCTTAATGGTCTATATACTGCAGATATGAGCAAGATGGTCAAATCATTCTGTGAATATGGAACTGGTGTGTCTTTGCAACTCGGAGCCGGTGGAGCTTTGTGGGACCAGACCTGGGGCAAGGGATCATATGAATGGTTCCAATGCGACGCAGATCCTAATTCCAGCATTCTGAATGAGAATATAGCCGGTATGCTTGAAACCACTACAGCAGGGGCACCTCGGGTTGATGAAAACTTTATTTTAAGCTTTGACTTTGGCGGCAATTTTGCCTTAACAGACTACGATGACACTAATCCTGATGGAATAGCAGGTCAGATACTCGGTGAAGTCGAAGGAACATTTGTAGCTGACATGAATGCTGCGAATGCGGTCGTGGATGAGGCTGCCGGTACTGTCGTTATTGCATTTGGAGCAGAATTGCACGACGACCCAGATGCTTTAATCACAATAACTGAAACAACTGGTACGTTTGCGAGCATTCAGGCAGTTGGACCCTGGAAGTGGCACGTCATAGGAACGATAACCTGCGCCAGGGTGCCTGATTTATCAGTACAAGATAATATCATGGCTGCTCTTGGTAACAATGATTTACTTCTTGGTGCGGCCGAAGAGATAGTCCTGTCGGGGTCATATTACCGAAGCTCACCATAAGAGTGCACGTATTTGACTACTGAAAAACGAAAGGCTTGAAGTTTCAACAGTACAACTTTTGTAATCAGGGCTGTGAGCATCACACTTGCAGCCCTTTTTTCATTACCGAAACCTGTCCACAGAACACCCCTATCTTATAATTTAAGGCACCCAGGGCATTTAAGCGGTGAACTCGTCCTGATGGTATCATATTTGCCAATAGCCTGCGTTGGTGTGGCCAAGTGTATTATAATTATGGCAGACTAAAGGAGAGTAGTGAGGTGGTTACGATATAATCGAGGTCAGAGCTTATATGATGGACTTTGGAGTTACAGAACGAAAAAAAGCAGAACTCGAACAACGTATGCAGAAGTGTAATTTGTTTGAAAAAGATATTGAGGAAAAATTCGTCCGAAGCAGTGGTTCAGGAGGCCAGCATTCTAAATGATTAATGATGATTGATTAATGGGGATTTTTTTCGGGATTGAAAAAAAGGTGACGGTAAGTCCACTACCTGTTAATGACATCTAGCGCGGGTGTGCTGGTTAATTCTGGATGCTCGATGCCGGATTATCGAGAAGTACCATCCACTTCGCACCTTGGGCACAAGCTCAGTAAAGTTCGTTCAGTGGCTGCAATCCGTCGCCATTCAAATGATTATTGATTAGGCTCTGTTTTTCAGTGAACCTGGCCATGCTGCGCATCGAACTCTGTGAATTTGGGGGTGCATGGCCGGGATTGTTGTGGTAGAATTTTTGAGAGTTTTTTCCGGCATTTGTGACGGATTTTGAAGCCGGGGCGAGAAATAGTTATAGAGACGTGATCGACAACAATAGTACGCTGAGATTCGAGCAAACGACTAATGAACGTGGATTTCGAGACGTATGCGATACACGGGGCGCAAACTGGCAGCGAGCAGGCATGGCGGCAGTTGTTCGAGGGGCACTTCGACGCGGTGTACCGGTTCTGCATGGCGCTCGCGGACGGCCGGCATGGCATGGCCGAGGAGCTGGCCCAGCAGGCCTTCGTCATTGCGGCCCGGCGGATCCATCGTTTCGATGGCAGTAGAGGCACTTTTCGAGCGTGGCTGTTCGGGATTGCGAAGAACCGCCATATGACAATGCAGACCAGTGAGAAGCGGCGGAAGCGGCATGAGGAGTCTTCTGCGAAGGGCAACTCTGAGACGGTCACGCGGGTAGGGCCTGATTTGCGGGTTCATGAGGCGCTCGCCCGGCTGCCCTGGCATTATCGTGTCGTGCTCGAGGCGAAATACATTCGAGGGCTCAGCATGAAAGAGATAGCCGCAGACAACGGGGCAAGCATCGAGGCAATCGAATCTCAGTTGCGTCGGGCTCGGGCCGGCTTCGCCCGTGTTTACGAACAGTTACGAACTTCGGAGTGACGTATTATGAAAAGTGACAGTATGGAAGAAAAAGATGTGGACAAATATCTAAGCCAGCAATTGTCGGGCAGTCCGCCACGAGAGGCGTTTAAGCAACAGACGCTTCGTGACTCGACGGCTGCACTGGTTCGAGTTCAACGGCGCCGCCTGGCTCGGCGGAGGGTGGAATGTGCGGTTGCCGCGGTGTTGATAGCTGGTATTGCATTTATCGGCGGCCGCCTGTCGGTGCCACATAATTTGTCGGTACCACTTAATTTGCCCAGGAACGTGGATATCGCACCGCGGGCGGCCGCCGAGCACGACGGTGTAAACGTACCGAGTGACCTAGTCGCCTGGCTGGATGCCGCTCGTCTGTTTAAGCGGTTGGGGATGGAAGAGCGCATGGCCCGTGCGGTCGAACACGCGGGCAAGCTATTGCCTTATGGCGCAGTGGCCGCGAGCAGTATTACGGGACAAGCCTTAGTCACCAATGGAAGTGATGAAGTTTTCGAAAATCAAAACAAACACTCAATTCTCGCCGACATTTTAGGCCCGCATGAGTCGGTCGAGAGTATCAGCGGGATTATGGCACAATCTTTTGGAGGTTACAATTATGCAAACAAGATGGATTAAGAAATCATTGTGTCTTTTACTATGTCTTGGTATGACGATGGCCGCGATGGCCCAGAACGATGCTCCGAGCGTTCTGGATCGTGTGCAGAATGTGGACAACCCAGAGCTGAGTGAACTGATTCGATTGGCCATAGAAAACAAGTCGAAGCTCGGCAAGTTAGACCAGAGAGAAACCATGGAGCTTATCCGCAGGGTGACACTCAGCTATACACAGATCAAGCTTTTCGACCAACAAATCGCTGAAGTTTCCCGCAAGATCGAAGCGAGAACTGGACCTGCCGAAATGCGTTACGAGCTGACGCTGGCCAAGACGGAACTTGAAGCGAAGCTTATGACCGCACTGGCAGATCTAAGAGAGCTGATGGGCATCATCCCTAAACACGCTTTCGATAAGAAGCCAATAAAGAGCCTAAGTTCCTGGGTAATCCTGCGCGTGCTCGATCAGGGTGTGTATGTGTTGAATAGCTTGCAACCATTCAAGAATGACTGGGCCAGACAGCGTTACAAGTCATTAGGATTGCATTCACAGAAAGAGGCGTTGGACTACGTTCGTGAGCTATTGAAAGACCCTAACAACTTTCCCATTCGAATCGATCATAGTTATACTGGTGAGATGAGCAATGCAGCCAAAGTTCTGCACGGCAAAGTTGTCTCGCTGGCAAGAGAGGCCAACTGCCAAATGGAGGCCGAGGTTAATCTGACACAAATCGAATGGGCTGGCTTGGGTGTGTCCATGCTCTTTCTCCGAAATGGCACAATAAGTACATTGCACGCAGCCGGTAAACAGCTGAAGCGACCCGATGGAGGCCCTAAACCCCTTGTTACGGGTGTGGTCGAACCGAACGACCTGGATCAGCACATCAAGTGGCGTCTCCTGTGTCCGAAGATTGTCCCACTGAAGTTCCGGATAGAGCATGACCAGACAAGTTCCAAGCTGTCAAAGCAAACAGCCGATAAGGTCAGGGCTGTTGCCAAAGACCTGGGTATTAGTGAGCTGGTGGAGGTCGAGAGAATCCTCGTTGAGGCGGTTCCTGAATCTGACTTTCTGGGTAAGTGGCAGGCTGTCACAAAAGGCGAGGTCCAGATAATTGATATCCAGCCCCCAGGGGTATGTGTGTTCACGATGAGCTCAGGATCGAAACCGATCAGGGGCGGAATGAGTGTGCCGGGCAGGTGGTTCCTGACTCCTAACGAAATACATATGGACATCAAAGACCTGCGCGAGTGGTATTGCGTCTATCGTGGATACCTCGACAAGGAAGGCAAACTCGTCGTGGATAGAGGAGAGATTCACGTCGAGGGCCGATTCGGCGCCGAAAGCGACAAGCATCCGACGGTTTTCAAGAAGGTGCATTAGTGATTTGCTTCTGAATCTTTACAGATGGCGTCTTGAGAATAGTGAGAGAGTAAATGTTAGACCAAAATCGATAAAAGCGGCAGGAAATAATTTGCTAACCCAGTAGTATTTATTGAAAGGAGAGGAAACATGTTTAAGAGATTCGTACTCATTCCGGCGGTACTGCTCTGGTTGCAAGATGTAGGGTAAAATTCATTATGGATTGCTTTGGTGTGTGGCCGAAGCATAAATTCATGATTACTTTAATTTTTTCTAGGGAGAGCTATTATGTGCAGTTCACTAAGAGACGCCTTACGGCGGAAATTGTTTCTTTTAACTTCTTTTGTTTTGTTACCGGCTCTGGT
>CAZZAX010000226.1:0-8183 GCA_964653075.1 uncultured Pirellulales bacterium | reverse complement strand
GTGAGTCCCCAGAAGCTGATCCACTGTGCGCAAAGGTTTCCTTCGCGATCCCTAGGAGTCTGTCCGAGTAATAGGCTTTTGAATTCATAACTACTTGCAGATAAAAGACTTAGTTGCTTTGGGCCCAAAAACATTAAGTTCTTTGTTGCCAAAGACTTATGTATTTTGAGAGCGAATACTCGGACACGCTCCTAGAAAACGAAACAATCGCGTCCATCTGTCTCTCGCCGAACTCGACCTTGACCTCCCAGTCCCCGTACAATCCCCATCCGCTAATGCGAGATGGAGACGGCCGGACCGGGGCAGGTTCGGCAGGAGTCTCAGAAGGATCCGGCGGTGTATATGGGGGAACTCGCTGGCAAGCATCTGCTTCACATACGCTCCGAAGTGCGGTGTGGGTTTGTAGTCCCAGCCGGAAATTAGCGTAGGGCCGACGGCGGGATGGAAATCCCAAGCGGTATACGACCATTTGTGGTCCTCGACGGCTTGGAGGACTCGCATCAGCCAGTCACCGTCATTTCGTCGCATGCCGCCAAAGCCCCGGCGGGATATGGGCGGCACCTCGCCCGGCTTGAAGTATGCACCGCCAAACTCGCTTATGATAATCGGCAGCTTCTCCGCGGCCTTCTCCATGTTTGCAATCCAGGTCTCTACAGCCTGATTTTTGTTGTTGTAGCAGTGATTGGCATAGATTACGCCGTTACCATCAGGGTCCTTAAGTTGTCTGCCCTCGAGAATGCCGGAGAAATCATAGGCCCAGTCCAAGCCGCCGACCACGATCAAATTCTTCACACCAGTTGCGCGGACGGTATCGAACAACTGCTGCATTCCCACGGCCTTGAAGGTCCGCGGTGTCTGGTTTCGACGGTTGGGCCTGTCTTTGATCTGCCCACCGTTTAGCCATACGTCCCAACTGACATCGTGCGGCTCGTTGTACAAATCGTATATGACGGCGGGATGATTGGCATAGATGGGGGCCAGATCCTCCCAGAACGTCACGCTGTGCTCGTCGGGCATCGAATGCTGGCCTATCTGTTCACCCCAGACACCCGCATTCGACCAGTGCAATCCCAGCATGATATAAACACCCTTCGACGCGCACAACTTCACGATCTCATCGACGATCGCGCAATAGGCCTTGCCCTGGTCACTCTGTTCGGGCGCCTTTCCGAACCAGCGGTCCTGTGACAGTGGCAGGCGAATGTGGTTTACGCGCCAATCGTCGATAGCCACTCGCACGGACTCGACAATATGGCCTTCTCCGCCGCTGGTCCATTCGAGGCTGGCGCAGTTGACACCGCGCAGTCTCACAGGCTCGTTCTTTCTGTTGAGAATCTGCGTTCCAACTACCCTCCGAGCAAGAGGTACCGATGCGGTTCCCTCCTTTGCCTGATCAGCTTTTCTCGCTGCTGCCAGTCCGTCGCTCATTAAGGTGGTTAGAACCACTATAGCCACAACATACACAATCCATCTGGATGCTTTCATTAATCGCATAATAATCTTTCCTTTTCTCAAAAACTGTTCTTCTTGCGAAATACTTCCTAATCTATTTGCTTACTATAGGAATCTGTGAGATCTTTGTTAATCAACTCATATAGCTGTTCAACGCAGCGGCTCGAACATTGTCTGTCTGGCGGTGTGTTAGCGACGTAGTCTAATAGTCTATCCATCTCCCGTTTCCCCTAATGTGCGAAACTCGTGCGGGCGGCTTGGCTAAATTAAATTGTACCCGCAATCCTTGAAATGACAAGGATTTTTTATATTAGAACTGCTTTCAAAACTCATAGATTTTAAACTTGAGCCAGCAATGAACTTATGTAATCTTGGCTATCGAAAACCTGACCCATCCGGATCACTAAGCACAAAAGAAATTAGTACTCTAATTATAATGTCTCAAGCAAGCCGTTACAATAATAGAAGATGATTGCCTCGAGTCAAACTGGATATATTATCGAAGTTTCTTGGACCAGCTCCACCGTATCCGGCTCTTAACGATAGTCGATGTCTTTACTCGTGAGAGCTTGGCTATCCACGCAGGTCAGAGCATCAAGGGATATGATATTTTGGCGGTACTGGATAGGCTGCTGAAGCACCGTGGAAAGCCGAAAACGATACGGGTAGACAACGGCAGTGAATTTACCTCTAAGGCAATGGATCAGTGGGCATATTTCAACAAGGTTGAGTTGGACTTCAGCAGGCCGGGTAAACCTACGGACAACGCATTCATAGAGTCGTTCAATGGTAAATTCAGAGTTGAATGTTTGAATCAGAATTGGTTCTTGTCACTGGCTGATGTCCGTGATAAGATTGAAGCGTGGCGGCAGGATTACAACTGTACCAGACCCCACAGCTCACTGGATAACCTGACGCCCCAGCAGTTTGCGCGACGTTGTATTCCTCCCGGAATACAACAAGGTTGCATAAACAAAAAAGTCTCATTATAGGTGGACCAGGAATTGGGGGGCATTGGCCCGTATCCTCTGATAAGAACTGGATCAGTTTTTAGGGAGCAGACCATAACTGGAAAGCCTTTGAACAATATCGAAAAACTCTGGAATTCTGAGATGAAGTTGGTATTCTATTAGGAATGAAGTCCCGACTCAGAGCTGAGCAAGGAAAAACAGTGTTGTATGGAACATTCCTGTAACACCAATGGGAAAGGAGAATCTTTATTGTATAGTGTCAAAATAGTGGGGGAAGTTCAAACTATCCTTTTCGGAGGTATACATTATGGAACGCAAAGCAATTCTAAAGGTTGTATTGGTCTGTTTGCTGGTTGTGTCGTTCATCCTGCCGGTGTGGGTGTCGGCCCAGCAACCTCGGTCCCGCAGAGGAGGACTCTACGGCGACTGGCAGATCAAAATGAAGTTTGGGGAGCGGGAAGTGGAATCGATACTGTCGTTTTCCAGAAACCAGGAGGGCCAGTACGTCGGCCAATGGATCAGTTTTTTCGGGATGAATGAGTTGAAGAATGTCAAATTCGAAGACAATAAGCTCAGCTTCACACAGGTCATCCGGTTCCAGGACCAGGAGATGACGTCGAAGTTCACAGGCACGATCGAGCAGGGCGAGCTTAATGGGCTTCTAATCAGCGACAGGGGCGAGATGGAAATCCAGGGCAAACGGGCACCGAGAACTCCCCGTGGAGTTGGAAGCTGGGAGATGAAGATCAAGATCGGCGAGAGAGAATTTACGGGAACTCTTACGATCATTGCTGATAAGGAAGGTAATCTCAGCGGCATGTGGAAAAGTTCCAGGGGCGAGAGTAAGGTTTCAGATTTGAAATACGAAGACCGCAAGCTGACCTTCAAGAGAGTGATCCAGAGAGAAAACAGCCAAATAGAAATGGCCTTTGAAGGAACCGTTGGCTATACTTCGCTCGAGGGAGTATTCAAGAGCGACCGCGGGGAAGCTGCCACCGAGGGAACACGGGTCGGTGTTTCGCTTATCGGTACGTGGAATCTCGACATTGAATCTGAGTGGGGCACGATCAAGCAGAGACTAAGAGTCAATCCGGACATGAGCGCACTTTATGGGCCAACCCTGATCAAGAAGATTAACCTTGATGGTGACAAAGTAAGCTTCAAATACGTCCTGCAATTCGGCGACCAGGAATACGAAATGAGCTTCGAAGGAAAGATTGCAAAGTCCAAGCTCACCGGTGAATTGAAAACATCCAGAGGCACGTCAAAAGTAACGGGCACTAGGCGTACATTCAGAAGACCCGGATCCAGTCAGAGATAAGCCGGGATAGCTGGCACTTTGTCCAAAAAACGTACATTTGGGAGCCTGCAGGAATATTTTCCGGCAGGCTCTCTTTACGTATTAACATGCCAGCATTGGGCTTTAACCTTGACCTGTTGGGTACATATATTCATACTGGGCTGCGAGGACCGCTCCT
This sequence comes from uncultured Pirellulales bacterium, assembly GCA_964653075.1. Lineage (GTDB taxonomy): Bacteria > Planctomycetota > Phycisphaerae > Sedimentisphaerales > Anaerobacaceae > NIOZ-UU13. Next base: position 4,282 of record CAZZAX010000226.1, on the reverse strand, counting down.
TTGTCCCCCCAGAGGATCTTCGACTGCGGCAAAATTCTTTTGAATTAATAGTTGACAATAGCAACTAAATTCAATGTCATCGTTCTCGAAATGGATTTGGTCAATACTGTGACCATGTTCTTTCGTTAGTGTACCGTACGTGTAAAGATTTAACTTAGAATGCCTAAAAAATGAGTTGTCGTACCGAGGGCAAGCGTTTTTTCGTCTGGCAAGGAAGGGGATGCAGGCCATCCGAGAATGATCGATGCAACCTGACGACGCCCAGATGAAAACAAGCCGCTCGAATGCAAAGTCATTTTGTTAGGTGATCTTAAAACGGAGGCAAAGCAGTTTATGGACAAGGTGGAAAGAAAGGTGTTTCAAGGCCTGTTTGTGCTGAGTCTGCTGCTTGTCATTCTGCTTGTTGGTGTGCATGAGAAAATATATAAACGATTAGGCGAGACAGCGGAGCCGTTCGTCAAAGACCGGGTAGTGACTATTCGTATCGTGATGGACGAGAATAGTTGGCAGCGGATTATGTCCGATCCTGGCGCCACAGAATATGAACGAGCGGATTTCTAGTTTGATGGCCGGCGATACCCAAACATTGCGATTCGTACCAAAGGGAACTCCTCTTTGATGTTTGCTTCGGGAAGCGGCACGACTCGACTGAGTTTCAAGGTCGATTTCAATTTCTTCAACTTCACCCAGACTTTCTGCGGGCTCAGGAAGCTCTGTCTCAACAACGGCTTTTCCGATCCAACTCTGATCAGAGAGACTCTGGGCTAAGAGATCTTTGAGCAAATGGGGCTTCCCACTCCAAGAACTGCGTTCGTTGATCTCTACGTCAACGATCTGCACCTCGGGCTGTACACACAAGTCGAGCAGATCGACAAGACATTCCTTGTAAGGCATTTCTCAAATCCGAACGGTAATCTTTACAAAACCGAAATGGGAGCAGCAGCACTGAACTGGACCAAGGTCGATCTTGACAAGCAAATCGAGAGTAATCCCGAATCTTCTCGACAGACTCAAAATAACAATCTGGCTATCAATATGGGTGGTTCTCGACTGAGCGATCTTCTTAAGCTGTTGCAAAGGGAAAACACTTCTTATGACGTAAATCAAGCAGTTGATAAACCGAGCGGTTTCAAGATGCCGTTTCCTGGCGGACCTGGTGGTGGATTCCCGGGTGGTTCAGGAGGAGGTTTTCCTTTTGGACCCGACGGGCCATTCCCTCAGGATGCAAATGAAATGCAGGCAATGAGAGATCGTGGATTTCCCTTTGGTCCGGGGGGCCGGGTGGTCTGTTTCCTCATGATGCAAATGAATTTCAGGCAGGTGGCGGCGGTTTTCCCTTCGGTCCGGGCAAATTTGGCAGACCGGGCGGTGGAGGATTTGGAGCCATCTTCGGGAGAGGAAGTAATCTATTGGAGATAATGGGTCTAAGGACAAACGAAAACTACCAGGATCATTCAGCGCTTTTCCGGCTTCTTGATGTGCTAAATAACTGTCCGGACTAGTCATTCCCAACAGAAATCATAAAGGTAGTCGATGTGGATCAGGTACTGCGGTATTTCGCTGTCTCGATGATGATCGTGCATCTGGACAACTACATCGGTATACGGTAGAGTTTATTTCGGATTCGAAAACTTTTATCCCCAGGGCGGCATGAATGAAAATGTATCAATCATATAATTTTTTTTGGATGTCGTGCAGTGATTCTCTTTTTTCGTGCACCTCAGTAATATTCACATTTATAGAATGGTACCTGGCTTCATAGAGTTTTTAATCACCGATTTCAAATAATAGGAGGGCTGACAATGTCTCAAGCTGTCAGCCCTTTGTAATATATTGGGTGGTTTTTTTCTTTTTGAGGTGGCCTACTGTGATGAAGCCGTGATTTGTTATGGGCTCACTACCCGGTTGTAAATACAAATATCGTCGATCAGGCTGGAGAAGAAGGTGCCTGATGCGAGGGTGCTATGTAAGCTCGTATGGAATTTAGTATTTGACTTTGGGCTATTCATAGGTGGTCATTTCAATTTTACCTCATCGTCCCACAAGAAAGGAATCGTTCAAAGCGCTATCTTATAAAAAAGCAACTACACGAGCTCTGTAGATGATTCTGTAATAAACGTATTATTTTTCGCTGTCGAGACTAATAGATTTTATGCCCTGCGCCGAAATACCCCGTCGTTGTAACAGCGAACCTTCAAGTCTGTAAAGACCTACCAGAGCCTTCAGATAATTAGCGACTGCCTGTATTTCAGCAATCTGACTGGCAAGAAGGTCCCGCTGGGCCTGGGCAACGAGCAATGAAGTGGATTTGCCCACCCGGAACTTTTCGGTTTCGGTGCGGAGTTTTTCCTCCTGGAAATTACGAGTAGCGGCTGTTGCTGTAATTTGTTCGCTGGTGCGCGTTGCCTCAATATAAGCGGAACGAACGTCAACCTGTATAAGCTGAGTGAGATTTTTTAAGGCTTCGAGTAACTGCCGCCTGCTGATAACAGCCCGACTATATCGGGCTCGAGCGCTTTGGTTTAACGGAGGATATTCAAATATAAGACCGCCGGTAACATCGTAACTGTCACCGAATATGTTATTTGTGGACCTGTTGAAACTGTCAGCATAGCCTGTCTTGCCGAAAGCAATAAATACGTCCATCTTGGGAAGCAGCCCGTTTTTGGTTTTTATCACTTCCAGATCGCCTTGTTGTATTTGTAGCCGGGCCTGATTCAGGTCGGGACGCATCTTCAGCGCAACCTGGACGTGCTGTTCAACATTATCAAGTTCGACGCTGGGCAGCGAAGTCTGGTATTCAAGAATGATGTCCCTGTTCCAATTAATATTCTGCGAAGGATTCAGAAGGCGTAGCAGATTCAAGCGTTCCTTGGCAAGGTCGCTTCGTGCGTTTATAAGGTTTTCCCGCCTGAGTGCGACCTCTGCCTGTGCGGCAGCCAGCTCGGTCTCGGCAAGTTGTCCAATATTAATTCGTTCCTGAACCTCGTCCATCTGCTTTTCGGCAAGGTTGAGCGAGTTGGTATAGATTTCAATTTGCCTTTGGGCAAGGGCATAGTCCCAAAACTTGGATTCGACCTCTTCTAAAAGAACCTCCATAAAACCACGCAGCTCATACTCTGATATAAGCGACTCGATTCTGGCTTGATGTATGCGTGCCAAATTAGCACGGATATCCATCCCTTGCAGAAGCGCCTGAGTAACACTGACTCCAAGACGAGTGGCCGTGAATGTATCGCTATATAGAGATGAGTCCGTATAATTAGTACTGCCCTCAAGTCCGATGCTTGTGCCGGACGGAAAGAGTTTATTCAACGAAATCAAGCCTGTTACAGAGTCTAAGGTGGAGCTTTCAGCGCTGGAAACTGCACGGGTGAGTCTATCGGCAACAACCCTTCTGTTGGACACTTCTGCGCCAAGGAGCGGATCAAAAATGGCAAGCTCCTCCTCTTCGAATGTACGGCTTATCTCAGGATTCATTCTTTCGACAACAAGCGACCTGTTATTTTCCATAGCGAGAAGAATCGCCTTCTGGATACCTATTTCGAGAGGACCTTTGGTTATAGTAGCATTGTTTGCGTCAACAGGTTTATGCACCGGAAGCTTTTGTTGATATCTTGGTAAGTCGCCTTCGGTTTTGGGCCCGATATAATCGGAGTAAGGTTCGGGATCGATTGACAAACATGAGGACAGCAAGACGGCCTTCACAACTAATATCATGCCACAAAATATAGTGGTTGAATTTTTAACAAACACTTTTTCTATCGCCATTAATCTGAAATATTTTCCATATCACTTTCACCGCCGGATGTTCCGCCAAGGCTGCGGCGCTCAAAAATAGAATAGACAACAGGAACAAATACGAGTGTAATCAACGTTGAGCTTAGCAAACCTCCGATAACGGCTCTTGCCATGGGGGCTTGAGCTTCGCCTCCTTCACCGAGGCCGAGGGCCAAAGGTACCAGGGCAGTAATAGTTGTCATTGCAGTCATAAGAATCGGCCGGAGGCGTCTTCGGCCTGCTTCTTCTATAGCGTCTCGAATCGGCATAGAGGCTTTGCGACGCAGCAGGTTGGTATGGTCGACAAGAAGAATCGCATTGTTGACGACAATTCCTCCGAGCATAATGCAACCGATGAAAGACTGAACATTAAAAGTTGTACCCGTGAGGAAAAGCATCAGAATAACTCCTATCGCGGCCAGCGGCACCGAAAACATCACAACGAAGGGGTCGCGTAAAGACTCATACTGGCAGGCCATCACCATATAAACCAGCACCAGTG
>CAZZAX010000225.1:0-8210 GCA_964653075.1 uncultured Pirellulales bacterium | reverse complement strand
ACTGGTCGACGCCGACAATGGCCGAGCAGATCATTCCCGCCGGTCCGCTGCAGCCGCCACTTAGGGCCAATAGCTCGAATCCGCCTAATCGTTCCGTGGATGTAAAGCAGACGGCAATTCTTGGCTGGAATGCAGGAGATGCTGCCGCTTCACATGAGGTCTATTTCGGAACTGATGAGGATGCTGTCAAAAACGCCGATACCGGCTCGCCTGAATTCAAAGGCAGCAGGAACCTCGGCTCCGAGAGCTATGAACCCGGAAAACTTGAGTGGGATACTACTTATTACTGGCGTGTTGATGAGGTCAATGACACCAATCCCGACAGCCCGTGGACAGGTGCCATCTGGAGCTTTACGACTGCCAACTTCCTGATTGTGGACGATATGGAGAGCTACAATGACATTGATGAAGGTGAGCCCGGAAGTAACAGGATATATCTGGCCTGGATAGACGGATTCGACAACCCGGCAACAAACGGCTCTACAGTTGGTCATTTAGACCCTCCGTTTGCCGAGCAGACTATCGTTCAAAGCGGTTTGCAGTCAATGCCGTTTGCTTATGATAATGCTGTTGGCAAATCCGAGGCGACTCTGACACTGACTTACCCGCGCGACTGGACCGAAAAAGGCGTTGACACACTGGGGATTTGGTACATTGGCGATGCGGCCAACGCCGCTGAGGCGATGTACGTTGTTCTAAACGGCAGCGCTGGTGTCGATAATGATAATCCTAATGCGGCGCAGGCAGAGGACTGGACCGAATGGACTATCGACCTTCAAACGTTTGCCGACCAGGGTATCAACCTTACCAATGTCAATACGATTACTATTGGCTTCGGCAACAGGACCAATCCGGTAGCTGGCGGTTCGGGTATGATGTACTTCGATGATATCCGGCTGTATCCTCCAGCGCCCTAAGTCGAAACCGGCGGTTGAGATTGCATAGTTGATACTACAGATTTGTGTTAATTCGGGGCTTATACTGGTTGATTCGGTATAAGCCCTTTTTTCATTGATAATTTTGAGATTCCCAATTTTGTTTGAAGGCATTAATCGATTTGTATAGCTCGAAAGATTTTCCTTGACGGGAAAGTAGCTAATTTGGTATAGATAATATTAATGAAGCTTGTGCTTGCGCAGTCCTGTAACTGTTGATTGTTGTATTCTTCCTGTGGGCGAAGTTCCCGTAGTGTTACGATATGAGGAGGATTTGAAACGTGGAGTAAAGAGTTGAAGCACACTCTTTGTGCTTTTAGGTGGAGATATTACATTTCAATTCACAATCTATCTTTAGTTTTATAGGAGGATTATTATGTGCAGAAAATCGATTTATGTGATTTCTATTTTTTTGGTAATGGGCCTGGTTGGTGTCGCCGGGGGTACTGAAGGCTTGTTGGGCCGGTACTATCATGGTACTGCCGGAAATCCCTGGCGGGATTTGATTATGGAGCGTATTGACCCTACGGTAGATTTTAGCTGGGGTGATCCGGGCTCGCCGGATCCGTCCGTGAACGCAGACGGTTTCACAGTACGTTGGACGGGTATGATTGAAGTGCCGGCTTCTGCGACCTACACTTTCCACACTCAGACGGACGACGGCATTCGGTTGTACGTTAATGGCCAACTGATTATTAACAACTGGACCGACCATGGGGATACTCATGACAGCGGTGACATTGCCCTGGCAGCGGGACGGCAATATGAAATTATACTGGAGTACTATGAGAACGGCGGCGGTGCTATATGTGAGCTGTCCTGGGAGTCACCGACTATAGCCCGGCAAGCCATCCCAAGCCAGTATCTGTCTGTGGAAAGGCCGTTCCCGCGTAATCCTGACCCGGCTGATGGTGCCGTACTTCGGGATACGTGGGTAACCTTTGCCTGGGCGTCGGGTGATTATGCAGCTTCGCATGATGTGTACCTGGGAGAGAATTATGATGATGTGGCTGCAGGTACTGGTGATACGTTCCAGGGCAACCAAACCGACAACTATTTTACGATTGGTTTTCCCGGATTTCCTTATCCGGACGGCCTTGTCCCGGGCACGACTTACTACTGGCGAATTGTTGAGGTCGATGAATCGAATCCGGACAGTCCATGGGAAGGCCCTGTCTGGAGCTTTTCAATTGCACCCAAAAGCGCCTTTGGTCCGGACCCTGTTGACGCCAGCGAGTCTGTGGACCCGAATGTAACTCTTAGCTGGGAGCCTGGTTATGGCGCGATTTTGCACTATGTTTATTTCGGTGACGATTATGATGTTGTCAGCAGTGCTGCCGGGGCTATGCCCTGGGGAGCTTCGACCTATAGTCCGGGTACGCTTGATTTAGAGAAGACTTACTACTGGCGGGTCGATGCGTTCCACGGCGTCGAAACATTTAAAGGCGATATCTGGAGCTTTTCGACGCCGGGTGCTGTCGGAAATCCATTGCCTTCTAATGGCGCTGTGGATGTAACGCAGGTATTGTCTCTCACATGGGCGGCAAGTGACAGTGCCGCTTCGCATCAGGTCTATTTCGGTACGGATATTGATGCCGTGCGAAGTGCTGATACAGCTTCACCGCAGTACAAAGGCAGCAAAAACCTTGGCTCCGAGAGTTTTGACCCCGGTAAACTCCAGTGGGATACCGTTTACTACTGGCGTGTTGATGAAGTTGAGGCCGGCGGAACGACACAGAAGGGCATGGTCTGGAGCTTTACGACCGCCAGCTTCCTTATCGTGGACGATTTTGAAAGCTACAATGACCTGGACCCTGCCGACCCGGCAAGCAACAGGATATTTAATGTCTGGCTGGATGGATTCGGCGACCAGACAAACGGCTCTCTCGTTGGCTACGATATTCCTCCTTTTACCGAGCGAAATATCGTTCACGGCGGTTCTCAGTCGATGCCGATGTCCTATGACAACAGTGTTGGAAAATCCGAGGCGACTTCTGTCTTGACTTACCCTCGTGACTGGACCGAAAAAGGCGTTAATACGTTGACGATTTGGTTCATGGGTGATTTTGCTAACGCTGCTGAGAATTTGTATGTTGCTCTCAATAACAGCGCGGTAGTAAATCATGATGACCCCCAGGCGGCGTTGATACCTGACTGGACCGAATGGAATATCGACCTTCAGAAGTTTGCAGACCAGGGCGTGGACCTTACCAATGTCAATACTATTACTCTTGGTCTTGGCAGCAGGAACAATCCGGTTGCCGGCGGTTCGGGTATAATGTTCTTTGATGATATCCGGCTGTATCCTCCGGCGCCTTAAACCGGGATTTGACTTATTAAATAAAACCGTGAACTAGGTTTCTAAATTCGGGGCCTATACCGATTTGTTTCGGTATGGGCCTTTTTTTTTCATTGACAGAAGAGCTGTTTTTTTGGTATAAGTAAGATTGATTTTGTGCTCGTCAGTTCCGGCATCTGCGGTTTTTAATCTTCGTGCGGGCACAATTCTTGAAATTTTCTAAATAGAGGAGGATGTGTATATGTGAGGCGCTGAGTCTTAAAGTGAGATTTGTGTTTCACAGTGAAGATATTTTACATTTCAATCGGCAATCTATTTTTTTCTAAGGAGGATTATTATGTCTAAAAAATTGTTTTTTTTAATCTCTTTTGTCTCGGCTTTTATGCTGTCCGGCTCAATTTCCCTCGGGCAGGAAAATCAGATTGCAAACGGCGAGTTTGACGATGATCTCAATGCATGGTCATCGTACGGGGCTGCTGGTTTCACTATGGAGGCTGTCCAAAGTGGCGCCCTGTCAGGGAATAATGCGGTATTGCTGGATATTACCGATGCTTCCGCAGCAACTTCCATAGGGATTGCCCAGGGGGGATTTCAGCTTGTGCAGGGCCAAACATATCCTTTCGGCTTTATAGCTAAGTCTGATCAGGAAAGGGAAATGGTCGTATTGATGCAGCTTTACAAGCCGGAAGGTCCTTCGTGGATTGACATTTTTTTGGAGCGGGTACAGCTTACACCCGATCCGCAGGAGTACGCCTTGGAATACACACATGAAGACGAAAATACTATGGAACATCCCGGTTGGTCTGCAAATATGTATTTAATGCTAAAGGGTCAATGGTGGGGTATGGTTGGTAATGAACTGAACACAAAGGTATGGATTGATTGGGTGTACTTTGGGGCTGAGCCTGAATTACAGGATCGTAGTCGTGCCGTGAACCCGACTCCGGCTGATGGTGCCATAAATGAGGAAACGTGGGTTAATCTTCAATGGATGCCGGGAGATTTTGCTCTCTCACACGATGTTTATTTGGGCGAAAATTTTGACGCCGTAAACGACGGCGCAGAAGGAACATTCATTGGTAACCAGCCGGAGTCAAATCTTGTTGTCGGCTTTCCCGGATTCACTTATCCGGATGGTCTTGTTCCGGGAACGACTTACTATTGGCGAATAGATGAGGTCAATGACGCCGACCCGAACAGTCCATGGAAAGGGGATGTCTGGAGCTTTATGGTTCCTCCAAGGATTGCGTTCGACCCGACTCCGCCTGATGGAGCCAAATTTGTGGACCCGGACGTAATCTTTAACTGGGGTACGGGATTCGGCTCTAAACTGCACACAATATTTTTCGGCGACAATTTTGACGATGTCAACAATGCTGTTGTAGGTCTGCCCCAGGCCGAATCTACTTATACCCCCGGTACACTGGAATTAGAGAAGACTTATTACTGGCGGGTCGATGAGTTTAGCGGTGCCGCTACAGAGAAAGGTGACATCTGGAGTTTCACGGTTACAAGGGCCGGCGGCGGGCTAAAGGCGGAATACTTCAACAACACAGACCTCAGTGGTGAGCCGGTTCTGACCCGCATAGATCCCCAAGTCGATTTTAGCTGGGGCAACGCCGATGTACCCGGAGAGAACTCTCCCGACCCGAGTATCAATGTTGACAACTTTTCAGCTCGGTGGAGCGGCGAGCTTGAAGTGGATATAACGGACACTTATACCTTTTATATTACCGCCAACAATGGTTTCAGGCTGTGGTTCGATGGTGAGCTTATAATTGATTTTTGGGACAATGGTACGACGGACAGTCGCGAAAGTGAACCGATTGAGCTGGTCGCCGGCGATCTCCACTCGATTCAGATGGAGTATTTCGAAGGCGCCGACACGGCAATTGCACAGTTGTTCTGGGAAAGCAGCACGCGGCAGCAGCAAATTATTCCAAGCGGTGCGCTGCAGCTCCCGGTGAAAGCGAGTGCTCCGAATCCGTCTAATCGTGCTGTGGATGTAAAGCAAACACAGATTCTCGGCTTCTCGGCCGTAGAGGATGCCGCATCACATCAGGTATATTTCGGCACTGATGAAGATGCGGTCAAAAACGCCGATACCAGCTCGCCCGAGTACAAAGGCAGCCAAAACCTTGGCTCTGAAAGCTATGACCCCGGACAGCTCCAGTGGAATACTGCCTACTACTGGCGCGTCGATGAAGTCAAAACCGATGGTACGGTTCAGATGGGCAATATCTGGAGCTTTACTACGGCCAACTTCCTTGTCGTGGACGATATGGAAAGCTACAATGACCTGGATCCCGCTGACCCGGCGAGCAACAGAATATTTATGGCCTGGGTGGACGGATTCGACAATCCGGCGATAAACGGTTCCATTGTCGGTTATGATAATCCTCCTTTCGCCGAGCAGACTATCGTTCACGGCGGCAATCAGTCCATGCCGATGTCCTACGATAATGCTGTTGGCAAATCTGAAGCGACTTTAACATTGACTGATACACGAAACTGGACAGTGAACGGTATCAACACGCTGACAATCTGGTTCAGAGGTGAAACGTCCAACGCTGCCGAGACGTTGTATGTTGTCCTGAACGGAAGTGCCGGTGTTGATAATGATAATCCTGATGCGTCCCTGATAGATGAGTGGACACGATGGGATATAGACCTGCAGTCGTTCGGTGTGAACCTTGCCAATGTAACTTCGATTACCCTCGGCCTTGGCAACAGGACTAATCCGGTTGCCGGCGGTGCAGGTATGATGTATTTCGATGATATTCGTTTGTATGCACTGCAGCCGTAATCAGCCGATATGAAAAATTCGCATTAATTCGGGGCCTGTACTGATTCGTGTGGCACGGGCATCCTGCCCGTGTTCACGGCCTGGAAGGCCGTGCCACCAGGCCCCTTTTGTCTTAGTGCAGTATCGAAGACCTGTTACACATAGATTGAAAAAGCTCTCCAAGTAAGCAATACCCCTCCATACGCTTTCCTGTTTTACTCAATTTTATCAAATAACGCATTTTAACACATAATAAATGGATTTTACTTGACGGGAACGTAGGAAATTTGGTATAAAAAAGATCAGTGAGGCGTACGCCCGTGTCTTTTTATATCCGCGGATTTTGGCCTTTTGAAGTTCCGGCACTTTGTTGATTTGTCAATAGAGGAGGATGTTTCTATGTCGGTGGCAAAGTTTGTGACGATGGCTTTCTATCATGGAGTTGAGCTTTCGCATTTCGACAAAAAATTCGTCTTATGAAAACAACGAGTATTGTGGTGTGTGGCCGAAACATAATTCATCAATGCGTTAATTTGTTTCTTTAGGAGGACTATTATGTCTAAAAAATTGATTTATTTGGTTTCTATTGTGTTGGTGCTGGGACTGGTCAGCAGTGCTTCAGCAGAGCTGGTAGCGCATTGGAGGTTGGATGAAGGCTCGGGGACCACAGTCCATGATGCAAGCGGCAACGGGCTCGACGGCACCATTCAGGGTGACCCAATGTGGGTGGCCGGTAAAATAGGCGGTGCCATGGAATTTGACGGAGACGGCGATTACGTCGATTTCGGAAATGACCCTGTCTTTGATATCACCGAACAGATAACACTTGCGGTATGGGTCAATGCCAATGATTTGAACAACAGCGAGCATAATTGCTGGCTGGGCAAAGGCGACAATGCTTACGCGATAAAACACCAGACCGGTAATTACATAGAGTTTTTTGTCTATGACGGTGACTGGCATTCAACTCAGTACACGACTGATCTTGATTCACTTAACGGCGACTGGCACCATATGGCGGGAACGTTCGATGGAAGTGAGCTTAAGTTCTACCTTGACGGCCAGCTCGAAGTGACTCTCGCATTTGCGGGGACAATAGGAACTGCGGCTCATCCTGTCACTATGGGAGAGAACTCTCAGGTGACTGGTCGTTTTTTCGATGGAATGTTGGATGATGCTCGTATGTACAATCATGCGATGACGGAAGGAGAGATTCTGGGTATTATGCTGGGTGGTGAAGGATACCCGTATGCCTTTAGCCCGATTCCAAAGGATGGTGTTTATCATCCGGATACGTGGGTGAATATTAGCTGGCAGGCGGGTGATTTTGCCGTCTCACATGATGTTTATTTGGGAGATAATTATGACGATGTGGACGTCGGCGCTGAAAACACGTTCCTGGGCAACCAGGCCGGAACGTTTTTAGTGGCCGGCTTTCCCGGATTCCCCTTTCCGGACGGCCTCGTTCCGGGTACGACTTACTACTGGCGAATCGATGAGGTCAATGACACCGAGCCGAACAGCCCCTGGAAAGGTGATGTCTGGAGCTTTACTGTTCCCCCCAGGACTGCCTACCTCCCGGACCCGGCTGATGGTGCCGAGTCTGTAGATGTGGATGTACAGCTTGGCTGGATGCCGGGTTTCGGTACGATAATACACTACGTGTACTTCGGTGATAATTTTGACGATGTGAGCAATGACGCTGGTAACCCGCCGTGGGGTTCTACAACCTATGACCCCGGCACACTTAAAATGGCCGGGACTTACTACTGGCGTGTCGATGAGTTTGATTCCGTCAATACGCATAAAGGCAACATCTGGAGCTTTACTGCTCAGGGCGCCGTCGGCAGTCCGAGTCCGGCTAATGGCGCCGTGGATATAACGCAGACGCCTGTTCTCACCTGGTCACCGGGCTTTGGCGCTTCACATGAAGTATATTTCGGCGCCGATGCAGCTTCTCTGGAGTTAAAAGGTAGCGGAAACCTCGGTTCCGAAAGCTATGAATCCGGACAGCTTGAGTGGGATACCACCTACTACTGGCGTGTTGACGAGGCAAATAACGCAAACGCCGACAGCCCGTGGACAGGCCCACTCTGGAGCTTTACTACGGCCGACTTCCTTATCATTGACGATTTTGAGAGCTACAATGACCTTAATGAAGATGAACCCGGGAGCAACAGGATATATCTTG
>CAZZAX010000224.1:0-8243 GCA_964653075.1 uncultured Pirellulales bacterium | reverse complement strand
CGGAGGCGGTCGACGCAGTCCTCGACGTCATCTCCGGCCTCGAAGCCGCCTTCGCAGGCGGGGTGCTGCATCGCGACATCAAGCCTTCCAACTGCTTCGTCTGCCCGGACGGTTCGGTGAAGGTGGGCGACTTCGGCCTTTCGGTCTCCACCCTGGCCAAGACCGATACCTTTGTCACTGCCCATGGTAAGATTATGGGCACCCCAGCCTACGCGTCGCCCGAACAGCTGCGTGGTGATACCTTGGACTTGCGCAGCGATATTTACTCGGTTGGGGCAACGCTTTTCACCCTGCTCACCGACCGGGCACCCTTCGAGGGAGACAACGCGGTGCAGGTCGTTGCCAATGCTGTCAACAAAAAACCGAAACCGCTGACCGAGCTGCGTGAAGACGTGCCGCCCGGCCTTGAACGTGTGGTGGCCCGCTGCCTTGCCAAAGAACCGGATGGGCGCTACGCCGACTACCCGGCGCTGCGCAATGTGCTGTTGCCTTTCAGTTCCAAAGAACCAGAGGCTGCATCGATAAAGGTCCGTTCGTCAGCCGGCTGGATCGATTACCTAATCGCCTTTTTGGTTCCCTATGTGATACTCATGCTCTTTATCGGTGGGGAGAAATTGCTTGTTCGGCCTCTTGTCGAACGCACCCTGTATTCGGCGCGATACTATATTGCGCTTTTCAGCCTCGGTTTCCTTTACTTCAGTATCGTTGAGGGGATCTGGGGCGCCGGCCTGGGCAAGCGGCTCAAGGGGTTGCGCGTGGTCCGTACAAACGGCCGCCCGCCCGGCTTCGGACGGGCACTGATCCGGATCCTTATTCCCATCCTCTGTGTTGAAGGCATCCGAATGCCCCTCATGATGGCATTGATCTCCAATGCCGACTGGACCGGGCTACAGACCGCAATGTATGTAGTCGCCGCCATCGTCTGCGGCTGGATTCCGGTTTTGTTGATATTGAGAGCGCGCCGCGAAAACGCTTTTGCCACCGTTTGGGACATCGCCAGCGGAACAAGGGTGGTGGTGAAGCCGAAGGGCGTCGTGCGACCGTCGATCGAGCCTGCAACTGGGCCGGAAATTCCCGCCGAGAGTGCGGAATCGCTTGGGCCTTACCAGATTATTAAAGAGATGGTTCCTGGAAAATGGATCGTCGCCACCGATCCCGTGCTGCGCCGCCGGGTCTGGCTGCTGCGGCGAACTTCATCGGAGCTTTCCCTTGCTCGACGAAATGTCGCCCGTTCCGGCCGTTTACGCTGGCTGCAGAAAGTGGAGGCGGGTGAAGCCACCTGGGATGCCTTTGAGGCGACTGAAGGGGTGCCGTTTTCCAGTCTGGTCGAAGAGGGGAAACGTGTGCCCTGGGGAACTCTGCGCCATTGGCTCGGGGACCTGGCATCGGAACTATGGGACGCGACAGGGGACAAGACCCTGCCCGCCGAGCTGAGCCTTGATCATGTCTGGGTCACCGCACAAGGGCAAGCCGTGCTGCTCGATGAACCCTGGCCCGATGTCAAAACCCGCGCCGAACGCATTCCTGTCGGAGACCTCACCGGTCAACAGCGTTTCCTGAACGCCGTCGCCGCTTGCGTGGAATCAACCAGCCTGCCCCTTCATGCCAGGGGAGTGCTGCAGAATCTTGAGGATGGGAAGTTCGAAAAACTCAGCTTCCTCGCCGGCACCCTGCGCGGACACCTGGACAAACCCGCTGAGGTTAGCAAGGGGATTCGAGCCGGGTCGATCTTCATGCTGGGTCTCTATGTTTGGATCGCAGTTTTTGTCGGATACTATCATGACAAGGAGTGGGACTCTGTGGGGTGGATGGTCATGACTTCTGCTATGTTGGTATTAGGCGCCACAGCCCTGATTCAACTTATAGAACTCCCGTTCCGCAGTACCGCAAGTCAGTCCATCTTCAGATTGGCGGTTGTCAACGCCAAAGGAGAACCGGCCGCTATATCACACCTGCTGGTTCGCTGGGCGATCGTTTGGCTCCCACTGTTTCTTCCAATGTCGTTCGTGGCATTGTTGATTAAAAGGGCCGAACTTACCGCTGCTTTCATCTGGGCCCTTGCATTGCTTGGCCTATGGATCAGCGCAGCGGTCTATGCCGTTATTGTCCCCAACCGCGGCCTGCACGACCGGTTGGCGGGCACCTGGGTCGTGCGGCGCTGAATCGCCTCCAAAAGCGCCATACGTTTCACTTGGAATCAATGGGGTCAGAGATCATTTATCTCACTTATGAGTAAAATGGGACGCTACCATTCAGGTAGAGCAGCCTAACAAAGCGCATTAACTCGGACAATCAAAAGCTACGCTGCGCTCCGCTTTTGCCTTCCGGTTATGCGCGACGTTACGCGAGGTCCAACGGAATTCAATCGAATGCAGGAAGTTCCTTGCTGTCCGCCGAGGTCTCCTTGACAGATTTACAAAACCTTAAACTCTTGATCCTATGGTAAGAATGTCTTCTTCGCAGCGAGCTTCTCAGGCAGGTAGTGTTCGATAACATAGTTGAGATTGTGAACGGCAAAGGCCTGCTGCTCGGCCCTGACACCCATATCGAGTAACTGCCGGATTGCATCCTGCCAGGGCTTATAGTGCTGGACAAAGGGGTCGTTCTTGAGGGCGTCTTTAGCACGTTTGATGTCCACATCCTTCAGCGGGTGAGTGGGCAGCTTGTAATCTACGATGTCCTGGGGCGTAACACCGAGGAACCTGGCATTGGGTACGCAAAAGTAGCGGTTGATGTGCGCGGCATTGCCGGAGCCGACCTTCAACGTGCGGTAGATATTAAACATGCCGTATGGGTCACAATCCACAAAGGCATATACCGGGAGCTTCAATTCGTCGGCAAGCCTGCGGATGAAACGACGACAGGCACGCGTGGGGACACCACCCATAGAGATGAGGATGCAGTTGGCCTTTCGCCAATAGCTGTGCTTGACCAGGCGCTGAAACATACCCGCGGTCTCAATGGCGAGCACGAATTTGGCTTTTGTTTCGAACTTCAGATGTTCCACGGAGCTTGGTATCGAGTAGGCCCCGGAGCCGAATTTTGTGCAGTCGATGCGCAAGGGGGTGCCCCTGTCCAATTCACGGTCGATTACAACGAGCTTGCCAGCGATCTCGCCGCCTTTTTCCTCAGGAATGAATCCGAGCTGTTCGCGGTTGACCTCGAACAGGCCTTCTATGTCGTCGATTACAGTGTCCGATTCGGGCTGCTCGTCGAAGCGCGCATCGTCCCAGTTCTTGGAAACGTAGTAAGCCTCTCGCTTGGTCATAATTTCGTCATCTTCGACGAGAGTTTTGGCCTGGGACATCATTCGCAGTGTCTGTGCAAAGGTCTTTACCGTGGCGACCGTGAGCGTTCGAATCTTCTTTTTGCCCTTAAGCTCAAGGAACCCTTTCTTTGGGTGGTACTTCACATTACTAAGCGAACGCAGCGGAAACGATAGTGTGGGCTTGCTTTTTCGCTGGATTTTGGTTCGAACTGAGTTAGCAGTTTCTTTGATTCGATTTGCAACCTTGCTCATGATCGGCTCCTTTTCAGGACGTCTGTCAACTGTCTTACCATTGTATGCTCCTGACGCTCGGTAAGCTCCAGCATCTCCCGCAAGGCAATGGCAATGTGTGGAATGTACTGCTCGATGTAGGCCTTTTTCCTTTCGGATTCGGCTGCTTTGCGCCTGCGACGGATAAATACGGACAACTGCCGCCCGCATTCCTGTAATGCAAGACGGACCTCTTTGATTATTTCGGGATAGTGGGCAACCGCCTCCTTGCTCTCAGATGTAAAGGGGACCCATACAGAAGCCATGTGGACCATGATGATGAGCGGGCCCGACGGCAGAGCGCCCGCGGACTGCTGGAGCGCATAATTGCGCCAGGCGGTATTGAGCACTGAACGCGTCATCGCGCAGGCCGACTGCTGGTAAAGCAGGGGCACTCGATTGGCGTAGCGCAACACGCGTGCAAGACCTTCAGCAGGTAGAGAACCGCCATACGCCAGCCCGGCTTCTATCTGGAAAGGATTGCCGCGATAAACTGAAGGCGGCCGGGTTACAGCAGTATATAAGGCAGCTTCAATCTGCTTTTTCAAACCAGCAAGGATCAATTCTTCGCCAATCGGGCTAAGGCAGTCCGTACGTGGATTCATAATCCTGGTCTGATTGACGGCTTTATATAAATTGTCGGCCTCCTGCCTTGCAATACGAGACGGCCGAGACCGCTCGGAGACCTTCGCTTGTTCGCAGATCATCTTCGCCACCCGGCTGCTGATACGAGAAAAGTCGGAATGTAAGAACGATTGAAGGGTGCGTGCCTGGGTATCGTGGAGCATCTTAATAAGCACTCCCAGCTCCACGCCATATGGATGTGGCTTGATTTCCCTGGTGTGAACGGGTAACTGCTTCGAGACCCGCTTGTATATCTTTTTCTCGCCGTCAGGTGTGACGAACTGAAGCGAGACGTGAGGATTGGCGATAGCTGTCTGTTCGAGATATTCATGTACCGACTGGCGGCCTTTTTGAAATTTGGCCTCCAGCTCGATCTCAACCCTGGTACCCTGCGGGACCGGCCAGTCTATTGTCTCATCCAGAATTATGCGAGGCTCGTTCTTCTTGGTATCAATCTCAAGCTCGTAATGATGTGCAGGCCCGTCTTGCGAGGTCTTCGATGTGATTGATATGGGTTTGCCCGTCGTAAGCTGCCCGTACATACCGGCCGCGGATATGCCTATGCCCTGCTGGCCTCGAGACATCTTGAGCCGATGAAACTTCGACCCGTACAGAAGCTTGGCGAAAATCATAGGAATCTGCTTCTTAAGAATGCCCGGACCATTGTCTTCGATGGTCACTCGAAAGCGATCCTCCTCCTTACCGGGAGCGATGATGACCTTCACATCCGGCAGTATTCCTGCTTCTTCACATGCATCCAGTGAATTATCGACTCCTTCCTTGATGGTCGTCAGCAGCGCCTTTCGAGGATTATCGAATCCAAGAAGGTGGCGATTCTTTGTAAAGAACTCTGCGACGGAAATCTCTCGTTGCTGCAGCGCCATATCTTCGGCTGTGGAGTGACGGGGAGGCTCCTTTTCGGGTGCTTCCTCGTGGGCGTTCGCGGCTGCTTTTGCTACTTTAGATTTGGTCTTTTTCGAGACACGGCGTTTTTTCTTCACAGCTTTCTTTGCCGCCTTTTTAGCAGCTTTTTTTTTCGACTTTGCCCGCGTCTTCCTGACTTTTACCATAGGCTCGACTCCTTCCTCATATTTTTGGGCCGGGCCGGACAACACAACAACGTGGCACGGCCATCCCATTCGACTTCGCTCAGGGCATGCTTGGCCGTGTCTTCACGGGCTGCACCGTAAGGCGTCCCCAAGGGAGAAGGCCCACATATTGATACCGGCCACATTCAATAGCTTCTGATGATAACGGCCAGGAGCAGCTACGTCAAGTTTGCATTGCCGGATAGATTGTATATCACAGGCAGACCTTCTCAAACAACAGTCGTTCTATACAGGTGTCAAGGTCCAGAAGACAACAAATATCAGAGAAAATGACAAAATATTTGATTAGAAGGATATTGTTTGTTAGATTACAATGAGTACTCGTTGGAATCTTTCTGTTATGATAAATAATTCCTGAAGCAGCCAAATTAACTAAATGACTGAAATACAGCCAATTCTATTATCGGCAATCACCTGCGGCAGGGTCATTTTCGACAAAGTCTCCGGCATGCCGAGCATTATAGATATTGTTCAAACTATCAATGCTCAAAAATACCCGGCAAGACATCCGCAAATTGTCTTTTTTTGTGAGCTTACAAATGGGCATGGCACAACGAAAATGAAAATAAGACTCGTTGATACTCAGGAAGAAGAGAAATATATATTTGAAAAAGAAGGAACCGTTCAGTTTAAGGATGTTAAGCAAATAGTTACTTTAGCGATGGATTTACATGGCGTTCTTTTTCCCCAACCGGGAGAGTATCGTTTTCAGCTATTTGCCGGCGGTTACCTTCTCGGAGAAAGACGAATTATTTGTCGAAAGATTGAACTACCGCCAAAGAACGGACCTAATGACCGCCGGGAAGGCTGAAAGTGTCATTACCTGAGTTTTTGAAATTATACAGGAAAACCTTTGGAGACATTTCTCTACATAATTGCCGGCCCGCTTTTTCTGATATCCATAGCCGCACATTTCTACGTAGAAATTCGCCTTCACCCAAAAGAGAACTCAGATTTTGATGATTATTACTACGAGTTCGAAGAGCAGCACCCGGACCTTGCCAATTATTTAAAATGGTCAAGAATCACTTTCACCAGTGCAGCGGTGAGTGCTTTACTGCTGTTTCTTGCTGCGATAATTTAATACCATCATAGCTCAGCCCTGATATTTTCAGGGCCCTTGATGCCCGGTAAAGGGCTTATTTCGCCATATTTCCATCTTTTTTAGCTTTTTCTGCACACTTTCAAATAGTTCTATTGTTAATGTCTCTATGGATTATGACGATATAGGGATAAAAGCGAAGCTAATACGTTTATGACAATATAGCGGAAACAGCATATTGATTATTGTAAATAATCCTACTGTGCGGCTGAGGCGTCTGAGAATTCTTTGACGATATTCTTCAATAGGAGATGTTTTTATGGAAACCATGTTAATGGAAGCAGATGAGCAGACAGAAGTTACCAAGAAATGTCCTTTTTGCGCCGAGCAAATCAAGAACGAAGCTGTAAAGTGTCGTTTTTGCGGTGAGTTCCTCGATAAGCCGGTTGACACTGCCTCGGGGACACCTTACGGTGCAAAAACGAAATGGTATTATACCACATCAACTATCGTAATTGCTCTTTTATGTCTGGGTCCGCTTGCTCTGCCGCTTGTATGGCTGAACCCACGTTATAAAATTATTTCAAAATTCGTAGTGACGGTCATCGTAGTCGGCGTTAGTATTCTCCTTTGTTATCTCACCATGAATACATACCTTCAATTGACAGAACAAATAGAGGCGCTGGGGATTGGTTAAAGCCGGGCTTTCTTAGACAGATAAAACGCAAAAGAAAAAACTACAAAATAGTCGAACACCATAATTTGCCAATTGCCTTCGGCACTTGATTTAATACAAACGGAGCCTATACCGAATCAATCAGCATAGGCCCCGAATTTGCAAATTTGTAATATCAACTATGCAGTCTTAACCGCTGATTCCGGCTTAGGGTTCTGGTGGATGTAGACGAATATCGTCGAAGTACATCATACCTGAACCGCCGGCAACCGGATTAGCCCTGTTACCAAGACCAAGAGTAATCGAATTTACATTGGCCAGGTTCACACCCTGGTCTGCAAAGCGCGTCAGGTCGATATTCCATTCGGTCCATTCACCAATCAGCGCTGCATCAGGATTGTCATTAGTGACCACAGCACTGCCGTTAAGAACGACATACATCGGTTCGGCAGCGTTAGCCGAATCACCCCTGAACCAAATCGCCAATCTGTTGACACCTTTGACTGTCCAGTCACGATTGGAAGTCAAGACAGAAGTCGCCTCGGACTTACCGACAGCATTGTCGTAGGACATCGGCATCGACTGAGAACCACTGTGAACAATAGTCTGCTCGGCAAATGGCGGATTTTCATAACCCACGATAGAACCATTTATGGTCGGGTTGTCGAATCCATCTATCCATGCAAGGAATATCCTGTTGCTGCCGGGCTCATCAGGGTTAAGGTCATTGTAGCTCTCCATATCGTCCACAATAAGGAAGTTGGCCGTAGTGAAGCTCCAGACCGGGCCCTTCCAGGGGCTGTCCGGATTCAGATCGTTAACTTCGTCTATACGCCAGTAATAGGTCGTGTCCCACTCAAGTTTTGCCGGCGACAAGCTCGTCTCAAGCTGCCTGCCCCGGTAAATGTCTGCCGTGCTCGTATCCGCAGCGGCAACGGCATCGGCATCGGTACCGAGGTACACGTCATGTTGGCCGGCGTTCTGGCCAACGTTCCATATGAGCTGCGGTGTGTGCCCTACGTCCAAGGCGCCGTTCGAGGGCTTGGGCCTGCTGGCGCGGAGCGGCGGCGAGCATGCCGCTGCAGGGATGGTGTGCCGCGGAAAGCGATCACTCTCCCAGTCCAGGCGTACGGTCCAGTCACCCCCAAAACCGGGGGCCTGGAAGTACCACATTTCGATGGTTACGATATCGCCGGCACTCAATTCCAGCGGACGGCCCGGTGCGCTCTCAGGGGGCTGGCCCCGCCACATGTT
>CAZZAX010000223.1:0-8257 GCA_964653075.1 uncultured Pirellulales bacterium | reverse complement strand
CCGGGACTATAGCGTTGTACTGCTGGGGTAACAGGGGCAGTTGCTTCGATGATATTTTAGTTGAGAGTATACCCTAATCAGTAGAATCACGAAATCGTACTAATCCCCAACTCATACCAATTTTAGTTATTGATTGCCGATTTCTTTAACTTACCCATGGCTGTTTTGCATGCCGATTACCAAGTACAACGCAATAATATCATTATCAATTAGAAGCTTAAATCACAGCTTCTATATCAACTGTTTTTTCAAAGATTCAAAATTTCATAAAAAAAGGACAAATCAGTAACAAATGCGTAACATTGAAATATTAACATTGCTTCCGATAATCAGATTTGAAAGGGAAAAAAATGAAATGCTATATCTCAACTCACACAAAAGTGCTCAAGTGGCTCATCGTCTCGATGATGATGACTTGTGCTCAAAATAAGACGCTGGCCAATACCAATCCCCCTTTACCATCCATAGCCGCCTTTACCATCAAGACATATGACGGCTTGGAGCTGCCTGCGCAGGTGGTCCGGTCTTCGCACCCACCAGGGAAGGTGGTGGTGTTTATAATGGGAGGCACACCCAGTGACCAGAAGGGTAATATGGGCGGTAGTTGGGATGCCAACTGTGTCAGCGAATCCGAGCCATATGATTTGTACGTTCGGTTCCTCAAAACCATGCCCGCAAGGGGCTACTCCGTCGCAACCATGGCAAAGAGAAATTTCGTATATCCCTGCAATATCCCCCGCCCCTGCCTCGATGATTTCGCGCGTGACATTGATTCGCTAATAGCAGAGTTGAAAGACAGAAAGCTGCTTCGCAGCGAAGATGACCTCGTCCTCGTCGGGCACAGCGAAGGCAGTATCGTTGCAACAAAGGTGCTGCTGCTCCTGAAAAAGCAACCATCCGCCTGTGTCCTCCTCGGCTCCGGCTCACTGGCCTTTGACTTTGAAAAACAATCGTGGGAGGACTGGTATTTTGTAGATCATATGCGAAGAGTCTCCGGCATGTCTGACGAACAGATTCAGCAGGTATTCAACCTGTTCAAGAAAATCGATAAGGAACTGCCGACAATCGATGAAGAGACCTTCGAAAACAAGTGGAAAAAGAACGCCTATCCCGTCGATTTCGCCCCCTGGGAGACATATAACTGCCTTATGGAATATCATCATTATGACCCTGTTCCAAATCTGCTCGCATCCAATGTCCCCATCTTGATATGCATCGGCCAAAACGACGGCGCTATGCCAATGGTCCTGGCTGAAAGAACTTACAAGGACCTGAAGCTACACGGTTTCAAAAAAGCCACCTTCGTAGTCATCGAAGGCGAAGTCCACCGATACAAAAAAGAAGAAGCTTTTACAATTATTGACCAGTGGTTGTCTGTCGTTTATTCCGGCACATGAGCTTGAAAGGTTGGTTTGGAAGAACTTTAAATGCCATGATCTATGCAAGACCTTCGGCTCTGTGCTTGCTCAGAACGGAATATCCACTGCCGTTAGCAAACTATTAGAACATTCTTCACCAGATATTACGAATAACTACCGGCCACACTGCCAATAGTCTTTGTCGCACTCGGGGATCAGGTTCTTTCTTGGTGATTTTTGCCGGGTCGTCTGGTGCAAGGCTGGTTTGTACTGTTAACGGTCTTGACATTCGGGAGCTCCTTAATGAATTTTCTCTGGAATACTGATCAACTATCGGCAATTAATAACTTGAATTGGTATTACCGGTATATTATCAAGAAATTTTCCTTGACGGCAAGTTGGGTAATTTGTTATAGATAAAGTTAGTGAAGTTTGTTCCTGCTCAGCCGGGCATCTGTGGCTTCGAGGTCATACAGCAGACAAAATTATTGCAGTATTCCAAATAGAGGAGGAATTATAGCAGAAGCTTTGTGCTTCGCAGTGAAAATATTTTGCATTTCAACTGACAACCTATATTTATTACTCGTTTTTGAAGGAGGATTATTATGTGTAGAAAATTCATTTGTTTAGTTACTCTTATTTCAGTGCTGAGCATGGCAGCAGGCCTTGCAAACGCGCACCTCGTGACATATTGGCCTATGGATGAAGGCACAGGAACAACGGTCGGTGACGTAACGGGCTCATGGGATGGAACGATTACGGGCGACGTCGGTTGGGTTGATGGCAAAGAGGGTATGGCCCTGGAATTTCCAGGAGGGCAGAACTATGTGGATTGTGGCAACGTGGATATAGGCCCCGACCTGACCCTGGCCTACTGGTGTTTTAATCCAGAGAAGGCGTTTGAAAGGTCAATCGGTCAGCACAGCGGTAACTACACGGCCGATCCCGGTTGGTGCGTTTATTCGCGAAACGAGGGCGAAGGGACTGTGTGGTTTCGCGTCCACGGCGCCGATGACGCGTGGAATGGGGGCGATATTATTATCTCCGACATTCTGCCGAGTACGGAATGGTATCATCTGACGTTCACCTTCGATGGTGCTACCCGTGAACTAAAAGGGTATCTCAACGGCGAGTTGAAAGTATCCAAGATTTGCGAAGAGGGCCGTTCCATATACCCCAACACGAACGATCTGCGTATGGGCCACGTGGGGACCGGTGAGCCGTTTTCGGGCATGTTGGATGAGGTTGCTGTGTGGAACCACGTACTGACCGAGGACGAAATTCTGGCAGTAATGCAAGGCCATATGGGAGGAGCAAATCCAAATGCCTCACGCCCCAAGCCTGCTGACGGCGCTATGCATTCCGACACATGGGTAAACCTTTCCTGGAGTCCGGGAGCTTACGCGGTCTCGCATGATGTGTATATGGGTGAGAATTTTGACAACGTGAACGTCGGAGCCGAAGGTACATTCATAGGTAATCAAACTGCAACCTTTTTTGTTGCCGGCTTCCCCGGCTTTGCCTATCCGGACGGTCTTGTTCCGGGCACAACTTACTACTGGCGAATCGATGAGGTCAATGACACCGAGCCGAACAGTCCATGGAAAGGCGATGTCTGGAGCTTTAGTATTCCCCCCAAGACCGCATACAATCCTGACCCGGCTGATAACGCCGAATCTGTAGATCCGAACGCAGAGCTTAGCTGGACGGCAGGTTTCGGTGCAAAACTGCACACCGTGTATTTCGACGACAATTTTGACGATGTAAACAATGCAGCCGACGGCCAGACTCAGGGAGCAACGACTTATACCCCCGGCACACTTGAAATGGCCAAGACATACTACTGGCGTGTCGATGAATTTGATGTTGTCGAAACGCATAAAGGCGACGTCTGGAGCTTCACTACCGAGGGAGCGGTTGAGAGCCTGGATCCGGTTAATGGCGCAGTGGATGTCACGCAGGCACCGACTCTTACCTGGGTGCCGGGTGTCTATACCGCTTCACATCAGGTATATTTCGGCACAGACAAAGAAGCCGTGAAAAACGCCGATACAAGCTCACCTGAGTATAAAGGTACAAGAAATCTCGGTTCCGAGAACTATGATGCAGGCAATCTTGAATGGGATACTACTTACTACTGGCGGATTGACGAAGTTAATAATACCAACACCGACAGTCCGTGGACAGGTCCCGTCTGGAGCTTTACGACGGCCAACTTCCTCGTTTTGGATGATTTTGAGAGCTACAATGACCTCGACCCCAGTGATCCTTTGAGCAACAGGATATTTAATGCATGGATAGACGGATTCGACAACCCGGCCACAAACGGTTCTATCGTTGGTTATGCCAACCCTCCTTTTGCCGAGCAGACTATCGTTCACGGAGGCAATCAGTCGATGCCGTTTGCCTACGACAATGCTGTCGGGAAATCCGAGGCGACTTCTGTCTTGACTTCTACGCATGACTGGACAGTCAATGGCGTTAACACACTGGTAATATGGTTCAGAGGCGAAGCGGGTAATGCGGCCGAACCTATGTATGTTGCTCTCAATGACAGTGCTGTTGTCACTAATGATAATCCTGATGCAGCACAGACAACGAGTTGGACAGCATGGAATATCGACCTGACGCGCTTTGCAGATCAGGGTGTGAACCTTACCAATGTCAATACGATTACTCTTGGCCTTGGTAACAGGACCAATCCTGTTGTAGGCGGTGCAGGTATGATTTTCTTCGACGATATTCGCCTTTATCGACCAGCACCATAAACAGTAGGGTGCAATTTATTGTGTGATTGATATTGCAGATTTGTATTAACTCGGGGCTTATACCGATTGATTCGGTATAGGCCTCTTTTAAAATCGGTCACCCATGAAGAGCTCAAAGTCAAATACTAAAGTCCCTGTTGCCACTGAAATTTTCTTTGAGGCATCCTGTTACGACATATCAGCCAACGTTCATAGTTTATCTGAACAGCTTTTCGGCTTCACGATACAATCATAATGGACATCATTAATCTACCTATGTCATGGTCAATCGCAGTAAAACGTTTCCAAACACCTATCTGGAACTTGTCGAGTATCAAGGCAGTTCATGCAGATTAATGAGACATAGCAAAATATCCACTCCGGTTCATTCATTGAACTGGAACTCCTTGTTACCTTAGGTTCGTTGGCCGACTGGAACTCAGAGCGTTAAAAGTCTACTGGATATCATATATATTGCATCCTGCCAAAAGCCGGAAATTGCCTGTTCAGTATTAAATGCTAAAGAATCTTCTCATCGAATTTACTGTCTGTTTTCCGCATGGCTGACATTGTCGAGACCATCTTCCTGGCCACAGAATGTTTGTCATTGGCAGGGTTTATTCCATTTGAAAGCATCCTTTCGTAATAATTTTTGAAAGCATTATCTTTGTGCTTTATGGCACTGGCAGCAGCGCCTATATTTGCACATTCCTTGCACCACGCCGCCAAACCATCTTTGTGTCTATGTTTTTTGTAGAAGTCACTCTCGACCTTCCACTTTCTGCACTTGCCACATCGCTTTTGTTTTACTTCCTTAGCAAACCGATGTCGTTCGTCATATCGGAGGTATTTTTTCACAGGCTTCCCGTCTTTCTTATAATACTCCTGGTCATATTTATTCTTGCACTTTTTGCACCAATTGCTCAATCCGTCTTTGTGATAATAGACTTTGCTAAACTCACTCTTGTCTTTTGAGCTTTTTGCATTTGGTACACTGCTTCATCTAAGATACCTTTGAAGAAGGTTGTTTTTCCGATTTTTGCAAACGCAGATCATAATTGTGTTTATTAGAATTATAAATTGCTTTATTCCTAAATTTGTGGAAGTCTTCTCTTGGCTCAAACCTTTTTAATACATCTTTTAAATCTTCTAATCTCGGCCCTTTTCTCTTCATCGTTTTAAGCCGCATTCATATTATTTAGTCAGGTCTGCTAAAAAGGATGCTTGATAACAGACAAGACTCTCCTTAAGATTTTTCAGACAAACGACAACCTGCTTTATGTCTGCCTTTTCCATAGATAGAATTCTACAGGATTTCAGGTAAATTGACAATATTTACCCTTGATTTAACAGCCTCCGGGTGTATATAATCACGTAAGCAGCGAGGAGTTCTAAAACAACAAAATTCAGCATGGCGTAGATTAGTTCTTATAAAAATATCGTCTTCAAGCCCCTGTGGGAATCTCGCTTTTACCTCTTCCTCCGCACCGCAGGAGCTTATCTATGGGAAATCGCAGCTATTATGGGAACTCAATTCATAACTAAGCGCTTGTTGATAAAGTAACCATAATTTCTGGACGATAGGCTAATTTAACGGCACAAAAGTAGGCGAAAAGCTGAATCAGGAACTATATTCGGCATAGTAAAAGATGATTCACGTAGACAAGAAAGCGTTCACATTAGTTGAATTGTTAATAGTGGTCATTATACTTGGTGCACTGGCCGCTATTTGTATTCCCAGAATCATGGGAGGTTCGAAATCTGCGAAGATCAATGCCTGCAAATCTAATGTTAAATCGCTGAACTCAGACGTTGTCATCCCCTCCTAATCTATCGCTCGATCCTGTTCCACTTCACCCTCGGCGGCGTCACTACTGCCGCTCATATAACAATCTATTATTAATACGGACTGAAAATCCGTGTGTCGGCGGTTCAAATCCGCCCCTGCCCATTTCTTTAAGTTTTTGGCAGTCAAGTACTTACGCTTGGTTGCCTTTTTTGCATGTCACCGACTAAAGCGGGTGCGTGCCAAGTGCGTGCCAAATCCTTACCGAGGACTTCGGCCGCGACTCGCCGTGCACGGTCCACCAAATCGTCCGCTACAGCAAGGTAAAACTTGTGAGTCGTAGAAAAACTTGAATGGCCAGCAAGGTTCATCACATCAAATTCTTTCATCCCGCCGGCAAACCAGTTACTCAGCGCCGTGTTCCGAAAATCGTGGAACTTCAGTTTCCGGACTTTTGCCCTTCGAAGAATCTTCCCGAACTGACGACCGAAATTGCTGATGACCTTCAGCCGAGAATCAGACAGCGTCCATTTGCCATGCCCGCGGAGCTGCTGAATATGGTCGTAGCGATGTGGCGGAATAAATACGTACGGATAACCTTCAGGTTGTCGACTCTGATGATCTGCCAGCATCAACGTGATTTCATTGATCAAGGGCAGAGTCCGGCGATCAACATCCTTGACATACCATAACCAGGTCTCTTTTGCATCTTCCTTGGGATTGACCACGATAGTCATAGCATCGAAGTTCACATCTCTCCACGTCAAATTTAGCAGTTCGGCTCGCCTCATTCCAGTTGCTATGGCAACAAGGATAAGTAACTCCCAGCCAACAGAATTCTCGGTGCGGCAATTTCTCGCAGACCTTAGAACACGCTGACACTCCTCACCAGTGTATACCTCGATTTTCTTCTTAGGACATCTCGGCAGCTCGACTTGCCTGAGCACGTTCTCATCCAGTTGTTTCCTATTGACTGCCAATTGAAAAAACCTCTTTAGGTGCCGTAATTTCTTACCAACGGTTCCCGGAGTGTTCCCCCGGTCCAAACACTGCTGCCTATACGATTCACCATGCCTGAGAGTTACCCGCCGGTAATCAATATTCCCAATGACACTAATGAAGTCCTTCATGGCCGATTCATACTCCTCACGCTTGCTTTCTCTTATTTGTCCGCCAGTTCTGATCAAGCTGTCTTTTACAAACTCACTAAGCTTCATTGATTCTGGTGCCACTATGCCCATTCGCAGTTCACGTTCCTTCTGCGCCTTTTGCCGCTCAGCTTTACGCCTGTCAGCATGCTTCAAGGAAATCCTCTTTCGCTTACCCTGCTCATCCATGTAGTCCAAGAAATATGTGAATGTCCTGCCATCACGCGATGGCTTTGTCCTTAATCTTGCCAGTTCTCTCATAAATTGACCTCCTTTCTATTTGACTGGCAAAAATCGGTCCATCCATAAATGTAACTCTTCCTTACACCAATTTCCAGTCGAAAATCAACATTCTTGCTCTTTTATAAGCTTTTTCTCGATCCACCGGCGGACAGCATCGATGGGATAAAGCGGCTGTTTACAGATGTGAATACAAGGCAAATCATGCATCCGCTTGAGATTACTGATCACATTGTCGTAGTTGTCTGCCTTGCTGACCTCGGGAATGCGCAGATATTCGATTAGCTCGCTTTGAGTCATGAGCTCCGGAAAGCCATCAACTTGAGATTTCTCTGTTTCCATATTCAAAAAACAAAATTTACTTGCAGCGCCACATCGCGACTTTTATATTGAAAGTTCTCTCTGTGTCACCGCCCGCCCGGACGAGGTAATTCTCAAGTGCAGCCTTTGTTGCCGGATCTTCGTAGGGCAAAAGGAAAGGCAACTCCAATTCCCCTGAGGTTTTTTTCTCCTTCGCGTATACTCGAAGGACAGCAATCCCATATGGATCGTCGACTGTTAATAAAAAGCCCTTTTTACTAACTTTCGCACTTTCATCCTCGGCGGCATCCAAGGAACGATTTTTATCCTCAGAAAACTTCTCGCAGACATCGCCGACACGGTTGTCTATCGCCGCCGGGACTTTTAAATACTTGGCTGGATCTTTGGCTCGGCGCGCCCTATCATATGCCCGACGCTTTTCAGGGTCCTTGGCTCGGCGCGCATTTTTCTGTGCGTTAAGCTTTTCATGATTTTTGTCATAGTATGCCTTTGACTGTGCTCGATACTTTTCAGGATCATTAGCTCGTTTGGCCTTTTCATAACTTCTTAAATAATAGTGATTTACGGATGGGTGTTACCTCGATTTAAAAAAATATAAAAGGACGGCCGGAAGTGCATGCATTTACCCTATCAGAATAGCTATCTCGATCAGAACCC
>CAZZAX010000222.1:0-8476 GCA_964653075.1 uncultured Pirellulales bacterium | reverse complement strand
ATCACCTTAGAATATAACACTTTGCACAAGAAGGACTTATGTTCGTAACGCTCCGATTTGTGGTAAACTCACGCTAGGGCGTGCACGATCAAACCTGCAGTGTCGGATCCATCAAAAGGCAAAGTGTTAAGTAGGATGTTCGCAACCCCATGGAACATACCGGCAAGATAAAGCAATCTACTCCAATGGTAATTATATGTTGCTTTGATGTTAATCAGAAAATGAAGATTTTTTGCGCACGGATTCAACGTCCTTTCTTGGTGCCATCCACACTATATGAAAACAGATCGTTGACAGACAAGCCTTCTGACAACCAAGGCTGGCGAAGAAGGCAGAGCATCAGGACAAATCTGGTAACTGAATTAGCTGTCGAATTCTTCAATGATTTCTACAGAATTGATGATCGGGGCCTGTTGCTTCTGGGGGTTGCCGTTTTGTGGGACTAGTTCCAGTTTAAGATCGCTGATTACCTGGATGACAGACAACTCCTTCACCAGAGCCTTATCAGACTGGCCAGCATCCTGGGTGACATCGAGGTTTTTGAGCACAACCTTATCTTGTAGTTTAACGTCGAAGATACGCTGGCCTCCTTTATCTCCGGCTGGAGCACGGAATCCTAAACGAACAGTATATGTTCGTGCTTGTTGCTTAGGCCCTATCAAAGGAATTGTACAACTCGTCAAGCCCAAGCAGCCGGATGTGAAGAGCCAGGACTCATTGGTACCTTCGATATTTTTACCTGTGGAATTGGCACGGAAATAACCCATCCCTTCAAGGATTGTTTCCTGAAGATCGAATTTCACCCCATAATTGCTGAAGTGGTTCTTGGTATAAATGGTTCTGGGATTGGGATATCCGAACCATAGGGTCCCGTGTTTATCTTTCTTGTCCGCTGGGGCCCCGAAGTTAATG
Organism: uncultured Pirellulales bacterium; assembly: GCA_964653075.1. GTDB lineage: Bacteria > Planctomycetota > Phycisphaerae > Sedimentisphaerales > Anaerobacaceae > NIOZ-UU13. The sequence goes on along the minus strand of CAZZAX010000222.1, from coordinate 7,564 downwards.
GCCAGATGTCTTACAGGTTTGTCATAGGTGAATGGGATAACTCTTCCCTTCTCATCGAGTAAGGTCTGATTGATGAAGACACTCCAGGGCTGCTCCTTCTGAGGTTTGCGCACAAGAGCAAATGAACATCGCAACGGATAAGAGCAGGTACACCCCGAACTCGCCTCCGGTACCAGCAACACGCCGCTGGCCGGTATCATGCTAATCCAGCAACCTGGACGAATGCCTCCGAAAAGAACCACTCCCGAATCCCGCTCAATATCATACATTGCCGAGCAAGAGGAGCGATAGAATAACGTGTTGGCCGAGGCGCTGGAAATAGCACATGTATGGCCGGGCCGGAGAAATTCCCACGGATGTTCCTTGCCGGTCACCGGATCTGTACGCAACTTAATTTCACCGGTATGCAGATCGCATGCCTGAGGTTCCAGAATGATCGTTTTGTTAACGACTACCGGCCGAGTACGATAGTTACATGGCCTGGACCAGAGCATTTTGCCATCCACTGCTGAGAGGGCAACAATTCGGCGAAAGGTTAGTTGATCTTCGCGGAATCGGTAGGCATCATGATTACCAACGCAACCGAAGAAAAGCAATACATCATCCTGAACGGCTGAGCCCATGGCATCGCCGCTACAACCGGTGAAATCCACAGCATGTTCCCATAGTTTCTTACCGGTCGCCAATTCCAATGCCAGCGCCATGCGAACATCGACAGGTTCATATTCGTTACCGAGCTTTTTCATCTTCACAGATTCAACATATGTACCATTTGCGATAAGGTCGATACGTTCTTTGATAGCGAATTCCTGTTGCATATCGATAACTGCGTTTTCGGCAAAGAACACCTTCCCATCCCCAATTGAGACGGTAATATTGGCAATGCGCTTGCCGTCATGCTGCCAAATGATTTCGCCGGTTTCCGGATTCATTGCGAAAACCATGTCACCGACCATCATATTGTCTGTTATTGAATCAATGTCACTATTGTAATTCTCCCATTTCGGATACGTTGTCATCGGAGACCATTTGGCATTAGAACGTTTGTAAGCCCAGCTTATGGCATCGTTCGGCTGAGGGTATTTGGCCCGAAACTCCGCAGCATATCCCTGCTTGAGCGGCACGGCTCTAATACCGATCAGCATATTGTCGGCAAAGGAGATGTAGCCCCAACGACGCGGGCTGCCGTCTTCGGCTTCTGGAATACTGTATCGGCGAATGGTTTTACCGGTTGCGGGGTCGAGCCGATAGCAAACATCATTCGCTGCCACATATAGCGCTTCTTTCGTAAGGGCCAGATTCCCCCCGTCTATATCCACGCGGGCTCGCACAGCTCCGGGAATCTCTCGCTGCCACAGGGGGGTACCATTAAACGCATCGTACGCCATGACCACTTCTTCGCCCTGCACGAAAAGTCGTCCGTCCAGAGCCAGGGGACTTTGAGCCTTGGCGTGACGTTCAACCATCTGCTGTGAGCCCGGTTCGCCATACCAAAGTAATCCCAACGGTCCTTCAACTGTTTCATCATTGGAACAGGCTGTGTTTTGGGGATTGCCATATTGCTGTGTCCACCCGGAAGCGCCATCCAAGCCGGGCCGTTTAAAATTAAACCATTTCTGTTCCCCCGTTTCACCATCGGGAAAGCCTGCGATAATCATACCACCGTAGGGTCTGAGAATGTGCCCGAGTTGTTCGCGAGATATACTGACTTGGCCGGAGGTCAACAACCCTTCGGAGGTTACCAAATTGGCGAAATAGGGTGGCAGATCTTCAACATCCCACGGTTCAACGACCACGCGCGCACCCCACAGTCCGGCTTGCTCAAGTTTCTGCCGTGCTTTTTCACGTTCACGTGGATCCTTTTCCAAGCCGATGATCTTCAATTCGGTTCGTTGGGCTAGTTCATACGCAAGTCGGCCAGTATCACATTCGAGTATCAGCGCATAGCCATTGGTGATTTTGCTGTCAGCGATAATCCTTTCCGCTGCCTTTCGGTAGAACTCGGCTCTCTCATCATCCGGATAAGGATGGGGATTAACCTTGGATTCTATGACCTTTACTTTTTTCGTTTTACGCCGGGCAAAGCAATAAATCGGCCCTTTGTTGGAACTTACGATGAGATTATCCGGTGCTGCCGCCATGCTCACGGCCGTGCCGTCAATACTTCCCTGCCACACTTTTTTGCCGGTTTTAGCCTCAATTCCAACGACTTGTTCGATACCTCCAACATACAGAATATCTCCAGTCAATATCACTGATCGAAAGCCCCGGCCGGCATAAAACCATTCAAAGCTCGATTTCTTTTCTTTATTTTCGGACAAGACTAACTCACTGATTGTGCGGGAGGTCGCTTTGATTTGTTCTTCGATTTTGGTTTTGTCTGCGGCTTGTGCGGTTTTGAGTCTGCCTTTTAGTCTATCGAGTTCCTTTCCCAGGGCGTTTCGCCGATTCGACAGAGTTTTGACTTTTCTTTCTGCCTCGGAGAAGACGACTCGGTTGATTGCGTAAACTCCCTGCTCGGTTACAAGGTATGAATGGTGCTTGTTCATGACCATATCGATACCCGGAAACCAGGCGAAGGCGTCTCCTTGGCGACGGCCGGTTTGAGGATCGTAAGCAACCTTGTGAGGTGTACCTGAGTAGTCCACGCCAGCGATGAGGTGATTCTGATCGAGCAGAGTCCAGGACCCGCCCCGCTTACCGCTGGTTGCAGCAAAGAACAAGAATTTCCCGGTGCGGCGATCGAATCCGGCGGGCATAGCCCTGCCTGATGGGAAGTACAACACATCTTTTGAGGCTACCAGATACCCTTGCGGTGAAATGCCGCCGTAATCGAGTTCATGGGCCTGATCACCGATGGTGTCGTTCTTCCATATCACGCTGCCGTCCGTGGCATCAATAGCGCACAAATAGACCCCCTCGTAGGGAAACACACCAGCCCCGCAGTAAGCTACGTTGCCATCCACCAGTACGCCAGTCCTGACGGGCCACAGGGAAATCAGCCGCCCGTTTCCAATCACTTTTTCATCACTCGGTCCCGGCCGGAACTTCCATTTAAGAACTCCGGTGCGGGCATCGAGACAATAGACATGCCCGTCGTCGGAACCTACATATAACCGCCTATTGCTAACGGTCGGGGCGAAACGGATCGGCCCTTCGGTTGCGAACGACCACAGTATTTTCCCTCTTGCTGCGTCCACTGCATACACCTTGTTGGTCACCGACAATCCCCAATAGACCACCCCGTCAGCCACTACCGTGTGATAGGCGTTGTCGCTATGCATTCGCGGCATTTCTTCGGAGGGCATTGGCCAGGCCGGCTTCGGTGGGTGAACGGGCAGGTACTTCCAGCGCAAAGACAAAGCCGGCCCAACGGTTTCCCCAATATGGCCACTGCGCATTGGATTCGCCCGATAAGTCGACCATTGACCGGCTTGCGCGCTTGCCCAAAGCACAGAGGATAGTAAGAGTGCCACTAAAACCATAACCGGACGATCACATCGTGAGGTTCTTGCCGACCCATCATACTTGCTGCTTCGCATCATGACAAAATACTCCTGTTGAGGTTTTTATCGTCGATATTGTCTATATCAATAACTTGGTCACGCAACCAAGCGTTCCAATTCGAGCATTATACCATAATCTTCTCCACGTTGCAAAAGTCGTGAGCTGTTTTCGGCACTTCCCTGATTTTTTAGTCAGTTGTTGCAAATGTTCGTCGATACTAATTTAATGTTGATTTTCAGAAGTAGATATTTACTTATCAGAAAACCGTAAATTGAGATAAAATGTCAATTGTTGGTTTTGGTGTAAGTGTTTGTAAACAAAAAAGGATGGAATTTTCGGTAGGGACAGGTAATCCTTCAGGATGTAATTGTGCTTCGTCAGACAATTTCCCTAGCCGTTTTTACAGCTTTATGAATCCTTCTCTGAAAATCAGGTCCCTGTTAACGAAGTGCACTCTCCTGATCAAATACCGAAGGCTTTCTGCATCTGCTTGTGGACCTGTGTCAGGTGTTCAACGTTGCCGCCGCCGACCTCGGCTGTCGCCCAGCCAGTGAAATGGATATCGTCGAGGGCTCTGCGGACTTGCTCCCACGGGATGTCATCATCGGCGCTGGTGATATCGACGAATTTGTTTTTAGCCCGGCTGAAACCTTTGACATCGAGCTTCACGCAACGGTGGCCGAACGCGCGGATCCACTCGCCCGGCTGGGCATACTTCCAGTGGTTGCCGATATCGTAGTACATGCCGACCCACGGGCTCCGGAAGCCGTCGACGAATTCGATGAACCGATCGGGGCCTTGGTCCGGTGGGGCATCGTGGTCGTACATCATCTGATTCCAGACGTTCTCTATCAAAATCATTTGCCCCATTGCCGCCGCCATAGGCAGAAGCTTGCGGATTTCCTGTCGGGCCCGCTCCTCTATCACGTCAGCCGGCCCGTCGCTGCCGCGGCCGACAACGATCAGCACCCCGCTGCCTCCGGCCGCATGTGAGATCCTGATGCAGTGTTCGATGTTCGCCCGGCCCTGCGCCCGCTCCTGCTCCTTGGCGCTCGTGAGACGTTGCGACCAGTGCGCATGGTTGATCGCATTGTGAACGAACACGCCTGATTCCTGCACGGCCAGCCTTGCCTCTTCTGGTGTGTACTCCGCGGCCTGGTCGAAATCCACACCGTCAAATCCGGCCTCACGTGTCATCTGCAAGCGCTCCACGATCGATAACTTCTGGCCGTCCAATTCCTTTGGTAGCATCCCCAGCTTGCAGGAAAGCAGTATCCGCTTACCCTTTGGCGGGGTGACGATGCGCGCCGTGCCCATCTTGACTGCACTGGCTGTGCGTATGCCACTCACGTTAGCCGCAACAGAGCCAGCCCCAAGAGCAAGGAAACTACGACGATCGAACGGGAAACCTGTTTTGTGCTTGGACTCGTTTGTCATAAGAACTCTCCTATAATAGAAGGCCATAGATACCCTGTAGAACAGGGATAAAGAACCGAGGCCAAGTCTACAACTTAGGAGACTAAATGTCAAGCGTCTGGCTCTTTTATAGAGTAGTGAGAGTTCTGTATCTATAGTAAAAAGCCAGGCATTACCATCCAGATCACTCTGATTGAGATTTTGGCGGACTGTACTTTAGTCCAAGCTCATTCAGCAGAAAAGCATGGTAATGGACACTTTCCTCAATCTGCTCACTTAGCGGAGTAGCCAAACCATGACCGGTTTTTGAACTGGTTCGCAGAAGAATATGCTTTCCCGATGAAGTTGCTTCCTGCAGCCAGGCAGTCATCTTGCGAGAGTGCATAGGATCAACGCGAGGGTCATTGGCACCTGTGATAAATAATACAGATGGATAGGCTGTTGCCTCTTTGACGTTATGGTATGGCGAATATGCGTAAAGTGCTCGAAATTGTTTGGGATTCTTAACAGTGCCGAATTCCGGGATGTTAAACTCTCCGTTGGGCGCTAGCTCCACTCGTAGCATGTCATATATCCCAACAAACGAAACCACAGTCTTAAAAAGTTCCGGGTGTTGGGTAATCATAGCACCCATTAATAATCCGCCATTACTGCCACCGACAATTGCCAGTTTCTCAGGCGATGTATAACCGGCATCAATCATATGTTGCATTACGGCTGCAAAATCATCAAAAACGTTCTGCTTCTTGGTGAGCATACCTTCCTTGTGCCATTGCTCACCAAACTCACCGCCGCCGCGAAGGTTGGCTTGTGCATAAACACCTCCTTGGTCAATCCACACACGGCGCAGAGAACTGAACTTGGGTTCGATACTTATTCCATACCCACCATATCCGGTAAGTAAAACCGGATTCGAACCGTCCATCCTTATTCCCTTGCGGCGAATGATATTAACGGGCACTCGAGTTCCGTCTTTAGAAGTTGCGTATTCACGTACAACCTCACAGTCAGAAAAGTCAACGGGCGACTTGCTAATAAGGGCCGTCTTGCTGGTTATCTCTTTGTCAGGATTAAACAGATACCACGCTGAAGGATTAAGGTATGAAGAGTTTTGATAGAGAATATTATCATTCTCCATAGCAACAATTTGCCCTACATTAGACACCAGAAGAATGTCTGGTCCTGTCTGCTGTTGACCCTGGTAGTCGAAGACACGAATCTCAGAGGGACCGCCAAGCTGATAGGTAACGTATATGCGTTTTGGGGCAGCCACAATCGGAGGATTGCCATAGAAATCGGAAACAATAGTATCCTTACCTTCAGGAACAATGACTTCCGCTTTCTCTAAAGAAAAATCATCTAAGGATACCTTCATTATTTTTCCCCGAGGCGAATCGGATCGAGATATCAAAATCAGTGTGTCATTAGCGCCAAACATCGCCTGTACGACCTGGTCATCATAATCCGCTATCCGCTTCCATTGTCCTGCCGGCACACGAATATAGTGAGTGAAACGTCCACTGTCGCCATATTGAACGGTGGCCAATACGTTCCCGGAATCGGCATCCGTTTCAAAAATAATTTCCGCTATCCGAGGAAAATCCCTGCCGATCTCGTAATTATCATTATCAGGTGATGTTCCCATTCTATGGAACCAGACCTGCTGATAGAAGTCCATATCTTCCCTTGGACGTTCACTCTCACGTGGATACCGTGTGTAGTAGAAACCCGATCCATCTGGGATCCAAGCAACATCACCTCCGGCAGTGCCACCGTTGACGCGGAGAATAGCCTCCCCAATTTCTCTGCCGCTATCTGTTTCATAAATATGCAAATCACCGCTCTCTGAGCCGCCGACCGAGAGCGAGACGGCGACAAGGCTACCATCTGGAGATGGCACGTACCAGTCGATCGATGTTGAACCGCCTGGATCTATCTTCGTTGGATCAACTATGACCCGCTCAGACTCTGGCTCTTCCGCCGAAGGCATAACTACAAGAAACGGCTGCTCCACTGGTGGCTGCCGCTTCATAGCAAAAAGTTTTTCCTTTCGCAAGCAAACCGAGTAATAGTTTACTGTCTCCGCAGTCAGTATCTCTGTGATCCGTTCGCGAAGCTCTTCAAGATAGGGCAGATTGTCTAATATATTCCGGGCGTAAGCATTCTGCTTATTGCTCCAGGATTGAACGCGGTCATCATCCCAATCTTCCAGCCACTGATACGGGTCGATAACCTTCACACTATGATAAACGTTTGTAACAGGTACATGAGCAGTTTGAGGCGGTGCAAACATTACGCAGCCACTAAGAACGATCAGCAGAATAGAAATGAGTTTCGTATACCACATCATTAAATCCTTTCACTTGAGTAGAATGATTTACACATTCTCTAAATCCGATTCTACAAAGTCGTATTTATCAAAACAATACCAAATCTTAAAACTTCCTTAAGAGGTAAAACAACGTGGAAAAGGAATTAGGCACTATGAGATATCTAGCCAAGTGAACAATTCGACCAATGGGATTGTCCTTTCTCGGTCGAATCAACAGTCCTCTTACACGCTGCAACAGCAGTTGGTGATGTAGCAAAACACCCTGATTTCCAGGTGACATTATGACACCATTTTGTCACTACAAATGTT
>CAZZAX010000221.1:0-8541 GCA_964653075.1 uncultured Pirellulales bacterium | reverse complement strand
GCAGGCGAGCTTCCCGGCCAGACAGCTTCCGAAGACCAGGTATCCAATTCCGGTAAATAAAAAATGACCAGTAATGTTTATAAAGAAATAAACGCTTCGTGGGATTAAAAAACAGCACTTTTCAGAGTTTCTTTTTTTATTTTAATTTGTCTCTTATTCTTTTAATATACTATTATGCTGGAACAAGGACTTGTACAGATTTATACCGGAGATGGCAAGGGTAAAACCACCGCTGCATTCGGATTGGCACTGCGTGCAGCCGGGCAGGGAAACAAGGTGCTGATATATCAGTTTTTGAAACCGCCCTCTCTTGATATTGGCGAGCGGTTTGCACTGGAACTGGGTGCTGTCAGAATCAGGACTGAAGCGATTGGCGTGCCCTGGAATATGACCGAATCTCTCAAAGACGAAAAAACTGTTGCTCGGATGCAGACCGCAATCAGCGAAGCCCTTGAAAGAATTGCTCAAACTGCGGAAAAAAGATTTTACGATGTCCTTATACTGGATGAGATTGTGTTTTGTCTTTCAAGGGGCCTGGCCAGGCTGGAAGATATTAAAAGTATCATTGACAGAAAAGACCCTGCCGTTGAATTAATTTTGACCGGTAGCGGAGCAACCAGGGAATTGATTGAAATGGCGGATTTAGTAACGGAAATGAAAAAAATCAAGCATCCATTTGATAAAGGCCTGCCTGCCAGACGCGGCATCGAATTTTAAGCATGGATTTGAGGATTAAAAAATAACAAAAGCATAAACGGGAGCTTTGAGTATGAGTAAAAGTGTTGCTGCAATTATTTGTGCCGCCGGGGCCGGCATCCGATTCGGTGGAAAAAGAAAGAAGGCCTTTGTCGATGTAGCCGGCAGGGCGGTCTTTATGAGGAGCGTTGAGATTTTCGCCGACCGGGATGATGTAAAACAGATTCTATTGGGCATCTCTCCGGAGGATGAAGAGCTGGTAAATATCAAGTGGGGTCCTAATCTGAAGTTTTTCAACACAACAATCTTTTTAGGTGGTGAAGAGCGTTTTGATACCGTTAATAAGGGTCTCGAGCTTGTCAAAGATGATATCGGCCTTATTGCCGTTCACGATGCCTGTCGATGTTGTGTGACGGCGGAATTGATTCACAAAGTTATTGCTGCTGCCGCTGAAAAAGGTGCTGCCATACCGGCCTGCCCGGTAACCGCAACTATAAAAGAGGTACGGGATAACACGATAATCAGGACCGTTGATAGGGAGAATCTCTATGAAGCTCAAACCCCACAGGTCGTTGCGGTGGAGCTGCTCAAAAAGGCATATGAAAATCTAAAAGATCTTGACCAAAGCAGGATCAGCGATGACGCACAATTGGTCGAAGCGCTGGGCGATAAGGTAACGATTGTAGAAGCGGATTCTTCTAATATTAAAATTACCCGGCAAAGTGATATTGCAATAGCCGAAGCCATTCTCAAGTCCCGGCCCAAGCTTATGCCCAAAGGTCCCATTGGCCCTTATATTGAAGCTCAATGGTGACATTTCAATACACTGGAATGAAACTCAAAGGAAATAAAGTACATCTTTATTAAAAAGGAGACTCGAAGATGAGAACAGGAATATTTTTGAAAGCAGCTATTGTATTAATGATGTTGCTCGCTGCGACAACCGGATGTAACGGTTTAAGCGAGGTGGTCGGCGGTAAAAAAGTACCGTTGTTGTTTGAAGCTGATTTTGAGAACAATGAAATTGGTGACTGGAAGGCTACCGACCCGACCGCATGGAGAATCGAACCGGGAAATGGCGGCAAGGTGCTGGCCCTGCACAAACAAAGTGAATATGTACCGCAAGTCCGTTCGCCTTTCAATATAAACCTTGTTCGAAATGTGGTTGTTGGCAGCTTTATACTGGAGTTAAAGATGCGTTCTACCACAGAGGATTACGGCCATAGGGATATGTGCCTGATTTTCGGACACCAGGACCCGACGCATTTTTATTATGTCCATATTGCCAACGAGTCCGATGCACACGCGAACTCTATATTTATTGTTAATGCCGAACCTCGAGTATCTATTGCAGAAACACGAACCGAAGGAACAAAGTGGGATGACGGCTGGCATACCGTGCGATTGGTGCGCGACGCTGAAAAGGGCACAATTGAGGTCTTCTTCGACGACAGGCCGGAGCCGATAATGACCGCTGTGAACGATCGTTTTGACTGGGGCGGTATCGGTGTTGGCTCGTTTGACGACACCGGCCAATTTGATGACATTCGACTGTGGGGCATTGAGAAGTAATGTCCACTTGCTCTCAGGTAAAGTGGTAAGATATCAGCTTGAGCAAAATCGTTGTCTCTGTTAGACTATTGCTCACATAATGTTTTTACCGGACAAAGAAAAAGAAAATCAAATAATCAATAATAAATTAATTTGGGGTAACAGATGAATGTACTGTTAATTGGTAACGGTGGACGTGAGCATGCGATTGCCTGGAAATTGGCTCAATCGAAAGACTTAACCAGGCTTTACATAGCACCGGGCAATTCCGGCACCGCACAGTGTGGAAAAAATATACCAATCGGTGCTGATAATACCGACGAGCTTTTGGACTTTGCACGTAAGAATGATATTGGTCTTGTGGTCGTTGGACCGGAGGACCCTCTTGCTGCAGGTCTGGTTGACAAGTTTGAAGCTGCCGGTATAAAGGCGTTCGGACCAAGCGGTGGTGCGGCACAGCTCGAAGCGGATAAAGCTTTTGCCAAGCAACTGATGCGCTCCAGTTCCGTCTCTACGGCTGAAGGCAGAACCTTCGACAGATTCAGCGATGCCAAGGCATATATCGCAAGCAGGGACGAAGCGGTTGTGGTGAAGGCCGCCGGCCTTGCTAAGGGCAAAGGGGTTTTTGTCTGTGACGAACCTGCAGATGGAATCCTGGCTGCTGAGAAGATAATGTGTGACGAAATGTTCGGTGCTGCAGGTAAAAAAATCATCGTCGAAGATAAGCTGCTCGGCGAAGAGGCGTCGATACTTGCTTTTGTGGATGGGCGAAATATCTATGTGATGGAGTCCTCGCAGGACCACAAGGCCATCGGCGAAGGGGATACCGGACCGAATACGGGAGGTATGGGGGCTTACAGTCCTGCACCTATAGTTACTGAGGATTTGATGAATCATATAACGCGAGAAATTCTTGTGCCCGTGGTTGATGGTATGAATCGAAACGGTACGCCATATAAGGGTGTGCTATACGCAGGAGTTATGATTACCGGCGGCGGGCCGAGAGTCCTGGAATTTAACGTGCGCTTTGGCGACCCTGAAACACAGCCGATTCTTGCACGGCTCAAGAGTGATTTGCTGGAAGTTCTTTTGGCTGTCTGTGACGGTACCTTAGACCGGATTACCCTCGAATGGGACAGGCGGCCGGCGGTTTGTGTAGTGATGGTTTCCGGGGGGTATCCAGGCGAATATGAAAAGGGCAAAAAAATAATCGGTTTGGAAGAAGCCCTACAAATCGAGGATGTTGTCGTATTCCACGCCGGCACCAAAGATGTGAATGGAGATATTATTACGAACGGCGGAAGGGTCCTGGGTGTGACCGCCCTGGGCGATACAATCAAGCAGGCAAAGCAAAGGGCGTATAGAGCGGTGGAAAAAATAAAATTCGACGGGGCTTATTGCCGTCGTGATATCGCGGACAAGGCGATTAAATGAGGTGATGATTGATTACCGAATAGAGTTTATAGTTTGCGAACGATAAATTAACAACTATAGAACCTGAATGATGTGTGTCCTCTATGGACCGACTCGAAATTAAAAATCTGCTTTCCAAAGGTATAATTCGCTGGCTTGTGGAAGTCTTGATTCTGGCCGTTCTTCTTTGGCTTTTTTTCATCCTTGCGGGCCGGGCTTTGTGCCATATTGCCTTGGCGCAGATTGCCGAGCTGACCAACACAAAGATAAAAACCGAATCTGTTAATTTCCGCACCGATGGTTCGGTCCTCATCAAAGAGCTTGTAATCAGCCCGGACGAAAAACTAAGTGATGATGATACGATACTTGAGGCGGAAACGGTATATGCACGCTTTAGTCTAAGCAGCTTATTTTTACTGCGTCCCCGCCTCAAAGTTATTGATGTTAATGATTTTGCCTTCAACGCCCAATATGATTTGGATACGGGCTGGTGGAATTTGTCGGCACTTACAATCAAGCCGCCTAAAGGAACCTCCGGCAAAATGCCGCGTGTCCGTCTCAAAGCCGGAACATTGCGATACAGCAAGATTTCAAATGGAAAGGTGGAAGTTGCTCTTTCAGTACCTGTTAATGCGAAATTTGGGTTCGATGAGGAAACGCAGAACGGCTACAGCTTTGAAATAACCACAGCCACGATGTTCCACGGTTATGGTCAAAGCCGGCTGACAGGATTTTGGAAGCCGGGTTCTGTTACCATTGCCGGGGGGATTTCCTCTGTGGATGTTCCTGAGCTTGAGATGGCGTGGATCATAGAAGTACTGGCTGCCGAGCTTAAGTATGACAAGGACAACGACTTCTCCCTGAAGCTCAGGATAAAGGACTTGCATTCAAAACGCAGTCCGGCGCTGGGCAAATTGGCTTTGGTCGGGCCGGCATTTTTAGGCAAATCCAGCCCATTTGCCGCTTTGCAAAAATTTTTCAATCATTATCAACCTTATGGGCAAATAGATATTACTCTTGATGCGTCAGGTAATTTAAACCGGCTAAGTGAAAGTACGTTGTCTGGTGAGGTTTATTGTAAGGATATTGCTTTTTGCTGCTACAAGTTCCCCTACACGGTAGAGCATCTGGCCGGCCGGATAGATTTTACCAAAAACAGCGTCGCGCTTAACAATCTGAGCGCTAAGCACGGCAACGTTGAGCTTTTCTTTAATGGCTTCAGCCGGATGTGGCATGGGCTTCCAGCCCGTGAAAACACGGCCAAGATGGCCGTGCCACCCGATTGGAAGTACAAAATCCATATTACCAGTGAAAATATGGCTTTAGATAATGACTTGTATAGCGTGCTGAACGCAAAGCAGAAGGAATCCTGGTCGGCTTTTTCTCCGGCCGGGTTTGCAGCAGTAGATTACCGGCTCATCCGGCGCTCGCAAACGGACAGGGAAAGAAAACTGACTGTCGAGCTGCGGGGCGCAGAAGCTGTATGCCGGCGTTTTCCTTATCCGTTAAAAAATCTTACGGGCCGGCTCTTTTTCGAACATGGTAATGTAACTTTTTCGAATGTAGTTTCACAGGTAAACGAATGCAAAATCGCTTTGAATGGCGAAGTTGTAACCGACAGCGCCAATAACTCAGAATATGATATATCGGTTGAAGTAAACAATGTCCCGCTCGATTCAGTCCTTGAGCAGTCACTGCCCCGGGTGCAAAGGAATTTGTACAATCAAGTCCATCCCGCCGGTCTGGCTGATGGCCGGATAAAGGTTTCAGGTAAGGGGGCCGGGCCGGCGACTTTTACGGCCGACTTGTCTTTTAAAAATGCTTCTTTGAAATCGGACCGATTTTCGTTGCCTGTCTCCGATATATCTGCCAATGCCGTTTTTACACCGTCGTTGATAACTGTCAGGAAGTTCTCCGGTAAATATGGTGACGGTTTGGTTTCATTGGCCGGTCGAATTTGGCCGGACAGCAATAGCTGGCAATCCCGCTATCAGTTGTCACTGAATTTTAACCAGGTGAAATTCAACGATGATTTGCTTACTTTCGTTCCTGAGTCACTTAAAGAAATTGTCGCCGAATTGAAACCACAGGGCAAACTGAATCTCGTTGTCGATTTGAACAAAGAAACCCCTGCGGCCCGGCCCGATTACAGGATAACTATGGATTGTCTTGGCGGCAGTGCCGATTTCCCGCAGTTTCCATATCCCCTCAAAGACATCACAGGCACAATGTCGATAACAAAAGACAGCATAGCTTTTAAAGATATTACAGCAGCTTTGCATGATACTGTTTCGACTACAGCAGAAACTTCAATCGTAAAACTGAATGGCCAAATAGCTTTTGCCGACAATTCTTTCAGTAGTGCCCTTTTGAATCTCTCGGTTAACGATATTGTACTCGACGAGTGCCTCGCGGCGTCCTTGCCGCAGCATATTCTCCCGTTATACAACGAACTATCACCTGCCGGTCGATTTGATTTGGATTTCAGGAATGTCCGGATTTTGCCAACAGATGACGGGCAAAAGTCCGTTGATTTTGCTGGTGATATCAGGTTCAAAAACTGTAGCTTCGAATTGTCCGATGCCGAAACCGAATTGGGTGCGGTACTCACAATAAAAGGCTTGTATAATACCGGCGACGGCCTTGGTAATTGTCGGGCGGCTTTCGATGGCGGTACACTCAGGATACAGGGCAAATCTTTTACCAATCTAAAGACAGATATCTTTTATGACCCTGACCTGCGACTTTGGTCCACCGAAGATTTAATCGCAGATTATTACGGCGGAAAGTCGATAGGAAAATTTGAGCTGAAACAACCGGCAGGAAAAGCCTCCGAGTATCTGCTGCAGGTGGTTTTCGATAATATTGATTTGCAGCAGTTTCTCTCGGACACAAAGGACAAGGAGATTACCGAGAGCCGATATACCAGCGGGATAATGGACGGTTCGTTGAGCATTAATGCCCGTATTGGTGGTAGTTCCTCACGTATTGGTATGTGCAGGCTCACAATGAGGGATATGCAGGTCGGACGGCTTTCGCCTCTGGGTAAGCTTCTGCAGGTATTGAAACTGAACGAGCCTAAGGCCTTTGCTTTTGACCGGATGTTCGTTGATTCGTATATCAGGCGCAATGACCTGCTCGTGAAGAAGCTCGACCTTTCCGGCCAGGCCGTCGCTTTTTATGGCTCAGGCCTGATGGATTTGAAAACAAGAAATGTGGATTTAGAACTTACTGCCCGGGGGCGTCGGCTTGCCACCGACGATCCTTCGATTTTTCAATCGCTTACCGAAGGCCTTGGCAGGGCCGTTGTTAAAATGAAGGTGACCGGTGATTTTTACGACCCGGATGTTCAAACCGAGGCATTACCTGTCATCGGAGAAACTCTCAAAATGCTCGGAACAAAGCCGGATACACGTTAATTTAACTCAACCAGGTTCCGAATTTTCAGCAACGAAGCTTGATTAGCTTATTCGGTTGCGTACTTACCAGCGGCTGTCATATTTGCGAATACGAAGCCGGCCGGAGGATTATGTCGGTTATATTGGAAACAGTATCCCTATAGGCAGGATCAGACCTGAGTTTCCTCCAGTCCGGGTCGCCGCCGAATACCTTCCATTTCTTGTCGCGGTCGGCCATGTTCTCGAAGACCAGCATGTAGGTCAGGTTCGGCATTAGCGGGCCGATTAATGTCTCGCCGAAAAATACCGGCCGTAAGCCTGTCTTTTTGAAAATTGCTATCTCGCCGCCTTCGTTAAACATCTCAATTTTCTTCTTGGCCGCCTTGATACTGTGGCTTTCATAGGTCCGAAGCTCGAAAATTCTGCTTTTCTTTTCCGGCACTTCCAGCTTCGGCATGTCCTTAAAAGTTATCATCAGCGAGCTTTCCATTCGTACGAATGCCGGCTCGGACAAGGGTGCATTGATAAAATCGGCCCCTGCCTTTAGATACTCTTCGTCCTGCATCAGCAGAGAGGCGGAGTTCATCACGGTGTCCAAAGATTTGTGCACGAGCAGAACGTAAAGCGTCGGGTCGTTAGGACCATAAATTGCACTGAAGACGCCGACAGGCCCGATTCCGATTCGGTTCATCGCAGGTATCCCAACCTTACGCAGAAAATTACCGAGAAGGTTTTTCTTCGTACCAACGTGAAGGCGATATTTTCTGAATTCCAAATATTGCTGATTGCTCTCACCACCCATTGCGGCTGCCGACAACGAACTTAAACCTGTTATGCCGGCGAAACTTCCCGCTGTTAGAAACTCTCGTCTGTTCATCTTCAAATTCTCCTTTAAAGAAACTGAAATACAGTTTTTTTCGATGTTCGTTCAGTACAGTAACCGAAATTTTCAAGGCCGTCAATAGAGCAGCGCAAATTGGCACCCTTAAGGGTGGTAAAAAATTGGGTTTGAATTGGCTTTGTTTGGCTTTGTTCACCCTTGAAATTGGCCCAAAATTGGCTTTGATTGGGTTTGAATTGGCTTTGAATTGGGTTTGTTTTTCGCCCCGGCAAGCGGGTGAAATTTCGTATTTACTTGTCTCGAAAGGGCTTACGCCAATTTCGGAATTTACCAAATTGGGTTTGTTTTCACTAAAAGTTGTGTAACTTTTGGTGATTTTTCCTTTGATTTTACTGCCTTTTTTATTATTTAAAGGGCTAAAAGTTCGTATCGCGTCCCTTCGACTTCGCTCAGGACAGGATTGTGTGATGCGTATTGTGTGGATTTTAGATTTCATATTTCAGATCTCATATTCAAATCCTTACCATTAGACTACGCTCAGGGTAAACTGTTTCGCTCAGGATGAAGAATTGTATTGAGTTTTTTCGGGAGGGAAAAAAGTAGTCCCTCTCAATCCTGTTCGGCCCGGGGTTTGCTATCCGG
>CAZZAX010000220.1:0-8701 GCA_964653075.1 uncultured Pirellulales bacterium | reverse complement strand
CGTTGACTGCCATAAGGTTGTTCTTGATTGCTAACATTTCTTTGACTCCTTAAAAGTACCAAAACAATATTTTTTTAGCACCCTCAAAAAATCTCCTGAAAACAATTTATGCGTATCTCCAGCAAAGCTGCTTAATTGGATTCCGCAGGCATTATTATCGACCAAAATTAAACCGGACTGAATAACTATGAAAAAAATTTTTCTCGCGGCGATTTTTCAATTGTCAGGCCGATAATCCCAAAGAAACCGGCAGTGATATCACAGTTATCATGCTTAAACCAGGACATGAGCGAATAAATATTATTAATAAAATGTGAAAAAAAATTGGGAGAGCGAACCTTTTTTATACGGTCTTTAATGGTCCTAAATCGGATTTATTCGGTCGGCGGAATTTATCGCTGGGCGGTGTAGGAGCGGTGACATTCGTAGTTTTTCTGATAGTTATGTCGTAAGCAGCAGTGCTTCCAGCTGCACCGACTTTATCGAATAACGCGGACAATATTATCTTTCTAACAAAGTTTTGCAATAAATGCAGAGTAAGCCCTTGTGAGATAAAACCGCACTATTTCAGGGGTTGAACGTATCTGGGATTAAAAGTGTTTTTTTAATGGTAATTTGCGGGTTAAGGTGTTAGACTAAAAAGGCTTAAAATATTCTTGAAAAATACCGAGTTTTCATCGTCGTTACCAGCAGAAGTGATTGCAATTATCCTCGACGAGTATCGAAAATCAAGTATCGAGCCATAAGAGAATACGTAACAGGTCAATTATTACGCCGCTGGAAACCTGATTGAAAAGAGTGGGATGATATTATGCCTCAATGGGACAAAAAGCAGGAGTTTCTAAACGGGGTCAACGGCCCGACGGACATAAAGAATCTGTCGGTGCCCGAGCTTAAGACGTTGGCCGAGGAGATACGTCGGTTTATTCTCGGCTCGGTGAGCAAGACGGGCGGGCATCTGGCGAGCAATCTCGGCGTGGTGGAACTGACATTAGCGCTGCATTACGTATTCGATTTCAAGAAGGACAAGCTGCTGTGGGACGTCGGGCACCAATGCTATGCGCATAAAATCATCACGGGCAGGAAAGAGAAGTTCAAGGACCTTCGACGGGCCGAAGGTATAAGCGGCTTTCCGAATCCAGCAGAAAGCGAATATGACCAGTTCGCGGTCGGACACGCCGGGACCTCGATAGCAACGGCAATCGGGATGGCGCTGGCGCAGAAACAGCAGGACAAAGACGACAGGGTCGTGGCGGTGGTCGGTGACGCGAGTATCGTTAACGGTGCATCCTTCGAGGCGCTCAATAATCTCGGCCTGGTCAAACGGCAACTGCTTATCGTACTCAACGACAATTCAATGGCGATAGATGTCACCGTAGGGGCGATGGCAAAGTACTTTTCAAAGGTGCGCCTCAGTCATAAATACGATGATTTGCGCAGGACGACCAAAAATATCTTAGAGCACATGCCCGTTATAGGCAAGAGTGTCGAGGAGGCGATTGAGAGAGTCAAGAAAGGTATCAGGATGGCGCTGCCGGCCAGCCAGATGTTCGAGAGTCTGAATATTCCGTACTTCGGGCCTGTTGACGGGCACGATATAGGCTCGCTTATACAGTTGTTCGAGGCGCTGGCGGAAATCAATCACCCGGTAATTCTTCATGCCTATACGAAGAAAGGCAAAGGCTTCGAGCCGGCCGACCAGGGGCCGAGTAAATTTCATTCAACCGGACCGTTCAAGATGAACGGAGATTCCGTCGAGCCGGCCCCGGACACAAGACGGAGCTTTACCAGCGTGCTCGGTGAGCATCTGACAGCGATGGCGCAAAAGGACGACAGGATTGTGGCTATTACCTCAGCGATGTGCGACGGGACGGGACTGGTCGAATTCAGCAAGAAGTTCCCGGACAGATTTTACGATGTTGGTATCGCCGAAAGTGTGGCGGTTGATATTGCGGCCGGTCTGGCGAGGAGCGGCTTGCGGCCGGTTGTATGTATCTACTCGACCTTTCTGCAGCGCAGCTTCGACCAGATATTCCAAGAGGTTGCCTTGCAGAACCTGCCGGTCGTTTTTTGTATCGACAGGGCCGGGCTGGTCGGGCCGGACGGACCGACGCATCACGGTCTTATGGACATCGGATTTTTAAGGCTGATGCCGAATATGGTCCTAACGGCGCCTGCGAATGATATCGAGATGAAGGGTGCGCTGGAATTTGCACTGGGTCAGGATAAACCGGTAGTTATCAGGTATCCGAAAGATGTTGTGCCGGAGCAAAAGTTTGTCAGAGCGGCATGTGCCAGGCCGTTCAGTCCGGGCAAAAGCATACTCGTTAAAAGGGCAAAAAAATCCACCGTGGCGATAGTAAGTTACGGCAGTATTTTGACAGAGGCGCTAAAGGCGGCTGAGATGTTAGCCGAAGAGAGCATTGCGGCGGATGTGATTAACGGACGTTTCGCAGTACCTGTCGATGATAAGATTATCGCTCTGCTGGAGAAGGGGAAGGCCATAATAACAGTAGAGGACCATGCGGGGGCCTGCGGGTTCGGCTCGGCCGTGCTCGAATTAGCGGCGGCCAAAAGCAGCTCGATAAAGAACATACGGGTGCTTGGCACTCCGGGGAGGTTTATAGGACACAATTCCAGGATGCATCAGCTTATGGAGGCGGGAATAAATGCCGATAAAATAGTAGAGACCGTTAAGGAAATGCTTACTGTGCGAAGGCCGAAGATCGAAATCAAAAGTATAAAGCATACGAAATCGGCGAAAGCACAAAAGTCAAAATCCAAGATTGTGAATATTTGAATGTCGAATTTAGTTCGATATTCGGATTTTCGATGTATGGATAACGAGATTACCGGACATGAAATCTCTGCCAAAATTAGTAATTTTCGGCGACCCGAGGAAAGAAGGAGTCAGTAAGGCGATTGAGGCATTTGCCAGCTTCGCAAAGTACAATGCCGAGATAGTTGCCAATTGCAGCGTTGCCGACTGTAGTTCGGAGATTCTAAAAGAATGTGATTACGCGGTGGTCTTCGGTGGCGACGGCAGCATCATTTCAACAGCAAGGGGCGTAAGCGAGGCGGGCGTGCCGGTAATAGGCGTTAACGTCGGCAAGCTCGGCTTCTTAGCTGAATTCAGCGTTGAGGAGCTCAAAGACTTTTTTCCCCGTTTAGCAAAAGGTGAGGCCCCGATAGACAGGCAAATGATGCTGAGCTGCAAAGTTTTCAGTAATGAAGGCGGGGACAAAGTCGAGCAATTCCGCTCATCAGCCATCAACGATGTTTTTATCACAGCGGGCCCACCTTACAGGATGATCGAGCTTAAGATGTTAGTTGACGGCCAGCCATTAGCAAGCTGCGTCAGTGACGGATTGATAATTTCCACACCGACAGGCTCAACGGCCTACAATTTATCGGCAGGAGGACCAATAGTTTCGTCTAAAATGGAGGCGATGGTTATTACTCCGATATGTCCCCATTCGCTGAGCTTTCGGCCGATCGTTATCAACGCCGAGAGCAAGGTCGAGGTCGTGGGAATACGGGTCAACGAAGGGACGACTATTTCCATCGACGGCCAGGTCTCTCTGAAGCTGTCAATCGATGATGTTGTGAGGGTCGAGAGGCAAAGCTGCGATTTCCTGATTGTCAATAATCCGCTTCGGAGCCGATGGGACACATTAGCAACTAAACTTAGCTGGGCCGAGAAGCCGAGATACAAAAAGAATTAAACCGCCTAACACGGCTGATTATTCGATTGTAAATATAATTGCGGACAAAAAGGCATTTAATATTATGAAGAGCCGGTTATTTATGAGGACGCGAACGCTTATCGCAACAGGTGTGCTCGTTGCACTTGGTTCGGCGGTAAGCCGGCCGATAGAAAATCCTGCGATATTTAATCCCGCGGATTACAGCACGGTTGTAGCCAGCAGTTATCAAAGCAATCCGATCAGCAATCCCATAGCCGTCGATATTAACGGTAACCTGGTGATTACGGGCAATGTCCGGCGGGGGATGCATTTTCGGGATACTGTGCCGTATGGTTCAACAACGAGCTTCAGGGGGGATCTTGGTTCGTCATCGCTCAGCTCTTTTTTGAGGGATTCGGCAGGGACGGAAGACCTTGGCAATTCAGCCAACAGATACAGCGTTCAGCCATATTATTTACGCAGCCGGACAGTAGCTACTACAAGGCCCGGCTATTCAGGGGTGTTCGGGCAGGCGGGGGCAAGGTTTAATAACCGCAGGCTGCAGAGCGGCTTTACAACAGGAACGTATGTTTCCGATTCGGAGACACAGACTTTTCCCGGCGGTGACACTTCCGTCACTGAACCGGGATTGCGGGGGACGCAAACGCAATATGATACGCCGACCAAGCCTTTAACTATAGTACAAAGCATACGGGAACTTCAGCTTCTTACGCAACAGGCCGAGGCAAATGTATCGGCCAAAGACCAACAGTTGATGTTCGAGAGGTATGTGAAACAGAATCAGGAGACAGGTATAACGTTTGAGCCGGGGCCTGCGGTAGAGGGACTGGAACATAAACAAAGTTCGATAGAAAAGTATAGTTCTTTTGAGCTGTTTGACCAAAGCCGGACGACTGAAAGAACTCGGACAGCAGTGCCGGAGACCGGCAGGGGCAAGCTTGAATCCAGCCTGACGCTTGCGCAGGCATACGCACAGGCGAATGCAATGACGTTTCAAGATGAGGCTTTATCCACCGAGAGTGACATAGACATTCAGGGTCAAGACGACAGACTCGATTCGGACATTGTCGAGCAGGTAAGAAAGCAGCTCGAAGATTTAATAAAGTCTGTCGGGCCGACAGAGGGCCGGGAGTCGGGAAGCACGAGTGAGGACATAAGGATAAATACCGGTTTAAGCTCCGGGTTACTTAACCGGAGAGAAAGTTCTTTGATTCCTTCGGAATCCGTTATAGGCGGACTGGATGAATTGAAAGGGCTTTCGCAGGCCGACTTATCCGCCAAGGCCAGGAACATCAGGGGCCCACATAGCAACGCCGATACCTTTTCAATGTCACGTTTCAATAGTCATTTTCAAGAAGCGCAAGACCATTTAAGAGGCGGCAGGTACTATGCGGCCGCGGATTCTTTCGCAATGTCGTCTATTTATAAGCCGGATGAGCCGCTTTGCCTTGCAGGCAGAGGGCATGCGTTATTAGGAGCGGGCGAATATATCAGCAGTGCATTGTTTCTTTCCAGGGCCATTGAGGCTGATGCGGAATACGTAAAGACCAAGATTGACCTAGCAGCTATGTTGGGCGGGCAACATATTCTCGAGAGCAGGATTGCCGATATTAGAGAATGGCTGCTTCGGAGCGGCTCTGGCAAACTGGATTTTCTCTTAGGCTATGTCTATTACCGTATGGGCAGGCTCGGCCCGGCACAGCAGGCCATTGACGCGGCTTATGCAAAGATGCCCCGGTCGGCTGCTGTTGTCGCGGTTAAGAAAGCCGTTGATGATGCGATAGCCGGGAAATAGACGGAAGCCAGAAGACAAAGAAGGACGCACGAGCTAAAATTCCTCTTACCAGCTATCCTGATTATTCTAGCGAAAGCTGTATATCAAAGTCATTACCGTCACAAATAACTTCAAATGATTCCCGGTGGTAAAGTTTTCTGTTGGTCTTACTCTGCCTGTTGGTTATACCAAAAACCGTCAACTTAACTTTTCTATCCCTTGGCAGCCCAACAAACTTATACCTGCCGTTGATATCCGTCACGTCGTGAAACGGCTTATTTCCATAGAGAATCTCCAGATCGAAGCCTACCATCACATCGCCGCTCTCATTTGATACCTGCCCGGCCAACGTTGCATCCCAATCTATGTCATCATCTTCAAATCCCGGTATCGTCTCTCGTTTAACAAAGACCTCACCGACATCCAGCACCTCTGACGGCTGCAACCGCCCAATTTTTAGAGTCCTTATCTTTCCTTCCTCTAACGATCCGATTTGTACAATCTTCAAATTTGAGCATATTGCAGTTTTAATCACCATTTCCAAACCCACTGGAATCCTCTCAATACTAAAACTGCCATCATCTTCCACGGTTGTATCCCGAATCCATGATCTATCCCTGTATGCCTTGCCGTGTGGATTTACAATTGAAATTTCCGGTATAATACTCATTACAGCTTCACCGTTCCGGTCAATCAATCTGCCGACAATGCCGGCAAGCGGTTCGAGTACAATCTCAAGGTCATTAGCATCATCGCTTTTCTGCCAGAAGAACGCACGTCCTACTTGTTTTTCAATATCAAATGCATAGCAGGCATAAATACCTGTTGCTTTACCTTGTGGTTCATCATCTTCAAACTCGCCGTGTTCATCAGTTATAGCTCTTCGGTCTCCAAACCACACATAACCACGGGTTGGTTCACCATCAGAATTAACAAGCCTGCCTCGTACTTTTGGTTTAGGTATCACAGCTACTGTTAAATTAAAGCTGCTTTGCTCATCCGTAATTTTGAAATGTTGTTCAAAATCTTTTTCTCTGACATCCGCCCAGCTACGAGTTCTTAACCGATAGTAATTCGGTGTCATGTAAACCTCATACTCTCCGGCAACATTTGTACTTCCAGATGCGACGCGAATGTTCACGGGTTTTTCTAATTGGCGGTAATTAGGATCATATAATGCTATTGAAACCGGGAGATTGGAAATACCCTTACCTGTTGCTTTGTCGACAATCTTTATTGTAACCGGAAGGCCTTTCTGCAGCTCAAGTTTAACTATCGGCTCTGAATCGGCCCTTAAGCTTATGTTCTCAGTTGGCTTACAAATTAAACCCGTTTCTGTAAAAAATTCATTATTTACAGTCAAAGTAAACTTCTGCGTTGTTACCAAGCCAAGAATTTCAAACTGTCCGTTCTCATCAGTTAGTGCACGGCCCCTTATACGGCTGCCCGTCGTATAAGCTTCAACAATGATTCCTGCCTTTTGATATGGCTTTCCGCCTCGTACTAATTGCCCTTTAACAGCCCCACCGGGTTTAAGCGTAATTAATATATCTTTTGTTCCGGCATGAAATGGATATTTATTCTGTTCGTAAATTTCGCTCGTGTCATAAATTTCATAGCCCTTTTTCAGGACACCAATATGAAACCTTGAACCTGCAGGAAGATCCGTACAAACAAATTCTCCCCGGGCATCAGTAGTGGCAGCACTTATTTCAAAGTCACCTTTAGGACGATTGTTCTCATCATAGTTCATTGGTAATTTAGCTATAACTACAGCTTCTTCTATCCCATTTCCCTGTTCATCAACCACCCTCCCGGCAGTGACACTCGATCCTAAAAGTGTAACCGACGAATATTTCTGAAATGCCGACATCCAACCAATCCCGTAATCGGCATGTTCAAACAATAGAACACTATATATGTTTTGACCCCGGTAAATATCAGGTAATGGGCCAAGCTCAAATTCGCCCTGCACATTGGTTATTGCCTCTAAATCATCCATCCATCCTTCAGGTAAATTAAAAGAATACCAGTATCTTCGAACCACTACCCCTTCAATCGGCCTGGCTGCTGTATCTTTGACAATCCCACGATATCTGCTCATCTTCTCAAATGTGGCAGGAGTTTCCTTCTCTTTATGTTGTACTTCGGATGTGCGCCGGGAACCTTCAGTAAACTCAGGCTGATCTTGTTCCAATTGGGTTTGCTGAATTTCTTTTACAGTATTCGCCTCATCGTTTTGTCGTCTTTGGATGTCTTTTTCTGCAAGTTCTTTTTGCTGTTCTAATGTGTTTACTGTTTGAAATGAGTCCGGTTTCTTATCCGACTTAATGAGGTGTTTGTAAGTTAATAGAGTTCCAACACCAATAGTAACAATAGCCGCTGCTGTAATTATTTTAGCTGTTATCCCGCTCATCAGAGTCGCTGAGGCAATTCCGGAACCTTTTACAACTATACCTGCAATAGATGCACTGACAGCAGCGGTAAATGCTTTGCCCGGACCTGTGCGAGCGATAGTTGTTTCGACCATTGCTGCGAATTGTTTTTTTAGTAACTTCCGCACCCGTGAAAGACGCTGTTTTATGGCTTCTTCAGATAAATTCAGTTGTTGGGAAACCTTTTTTACAGATTGCTCTTGTCGATAGAAAAGCACAAGCGGCTCACGGTATTGTTCAGGAATTTGTGTCAGTGCCTGACGGACGACATCTTGTTGTTCTTTCGTTATTACGGTTTCCACCGGCCCGGAATCATCGGTTCCAGCATCTTTTAGCTGATCTATGGAAGTAGTTTTACTTATAAGATCCTGTTTTTGGCTTCTAAACGAGTTTTTGATTACGTTTCTGGCGATACTGCTTAGCCAGCTCTGAAATTTATTCAGGTCTTTGAGTTGTGCCAAGTCCTTCCACGCACTGATAAATGTTTCCTGAGCCAGTACTTCACTCTTTCCGACATCACCTGTGGCACTGAAGGTGATTGCGCAGATAAAAGACTGATATTTTTTAACGATAGCTTCAAAGGATGCGTTGTCACCTTTCAGGCTTGATTTTAGCAATTCAATCTCATTAGGTGATATTTCCGTCATTTCCTATTTCCCATTGAATAGTTTATATTAATATTTCGATATAATAGGAACGAGAGATAAAAAAAGGTGACAGGAATTCTGAAAAAAAGCGAAAAATACGGCTTTTTTCATAAAAAAGATGAAAAATCTCATAATTTA
>CAZZAX010000219.1:0-8707 GCA_964653075.1 uncultured Pirellulales bacterium | reverse complement strand
CGGGCCTCCAGTTCAAGCTGACCCAGGTGTCATCCAGCGTGGCGCCGTTCTTCGGTTCCGGCGCCGCTGCCTGCGCAAAGCCCGGCGTGGCCCCAACTGTGATGTCGTCGACGTACACCGTACCGTTCGCGAAGTTGCCCTGCCACGTGGTTGTCCGGATGAGGATGTACTCAAGATTGGTGGGACTGTATCCGGAACGGAACGCCGCTCCCTTGAAGACGAGCTCGGCGTCCACGTAGAGATCGTATGTCCTGGCGGCGGTGTCATATTCCAGCACGATTTGGTACCACCGCAGCGGCTCGAAATCCTCATAGACGAGGGCGCTATAGGCGCCACCGTCGCGCACGTCCATATCCGGCACGTTGGTGGCGTCGTGGTTGCTGCTAAAGCGGGAAAGGCCGTAGTAGTCGCCCCACTCCGTATCGACAGGGTCGGTCGCACCCACGTGAAGATTGACCGTACCGCCCTCCGGCGCCGTCTCGTACATAAACCTGTAGTACAGGGTTTCCGTCTCACCTTCCGGCAAACCCCAGGGGATCCGCAACCTTGTTTCTGCGTCAGAAATCACCAGGCATTGATTGCTCGGATCCGTAGGATCAGGTTCCACCGCCACTAAATCCGGCCCAACCGGGATTTCCCAATCAGCTAAGTTGCCGCTCTCGAAATCATCGATGACCTGTAAAGCACTCGCACTTCCAACCAATCCGAGCACTAAAACATAAGATGCCAAATAGCTCAGTTTTCTAAACATACTAATCCTCCTTCAAAGAGAAATAAAATAACCGCGTTCCGGCCACACACCAAAACACTCATTGTTTTTAACTCGCCTTAAAAACCTTATCTCCTAAGAATTAATAATTTTCCACTCATGGTTTTTCCGTCTCTGGCGGATACAAGCGAATATCATCGAAGTACATCGTACCTGTGCCTCCGGTAACCGAGCTAAGGCCAAGAGTAATCGAATTTACACTGGCGAGGTTCACGCCCTGGTCAGCAAAGCGCGTCAGATCAATATTCCATTCGGTCCAGGAAATTTTCGTTGCTGCTTCAGGATCATCATTATCGACCCTTGCATTACCGTTGAGAGCGACAAACAAAGTCTCAGCAGCATTGCCTGCAGTACCTCTGTACCAGATTGTCAGTGTGTTGACGCCTTTGACTGTCCAGTCACGATTGGAAGTCAGTGTTAAAGTGGCCTCGGATTTACCTACAGCGTTGTCGCAAATGAGCGGCATCGACTTATTACCGTTGTGAACGATAGTATCTTCGTAAGATGGAACATCTAAATAACCAACCTGAGAACCATTTGCCGGATCGTCGAAACCGTCCACCCAGGCCAGATATATCTTGTTACTACCGGGCTGGCCTTCCTCAATGTCATTGTATGCCTCCATATCGTCAATGATAAGGAAGTTAGCGGTAGCAAAACTCCAGAGGGGCCCTGTCCACGGACTGTCGGTGTTGGCGCTATCGGCCTCATCAACACGCCAGTAGTATGTGGTGTTCCACTCAAGCTGGCCGGGCTCAAAGCTTTCGGAGCCAAGGTTCCCGCTGGCTTTTTTCTCAAGTGAACTTGCATCGGTGCCAAAATAGACTTCATGTGAAGTACCTAATCCCGGTGTCCAGGTGAGAGTTGGTATCTGGGTAACATCCACAGCACCGTTAGCCGGGTCAAGTGCCGCAACAGCACCTTCGGTTGTGAAGCTCCAGACGTTACCTTTATGCGTTTCGACTACATCGAACTCATCGACCCGCCAGTAGTAAGTCCTGGCCATTTTAAGTGTGCCGGGAGAATAGGTCGCAGGTCCTTGAGGAAGACCCCCGGCTGCATCGTTCACTTCGTCAAAATTGTCGCCAAAGTACACATAGTGCAATTTCGAACCGAAACCTGCTGTCCAACTCAGTTCCACACCCGGATCTACAAGCTCGGCACCATCAGCCGGATCGGGTGCATAGGCTGTCTTCGGTGGAATCGAAAAGGTCCAGACATAGCCTTTGTGTATTGAAGTGCCATCGGCTTCAACGTCATCGACCCGCCAATAGTAAGTCGTGCCTGGAACAAGACCATCCGGAAAAGGCATGCCGGGAAAGCCTACAACAAAATTAACCGCAAGTTGATTGCCCTGGAATGCGCTCTCGGCACCATCGTTCACATCATCATAATTGTCACTAAAATACACATCGTGCGAGAGAGCAAAATCCCCCGGCGACCAGCTAAGGCTCGCCCATGTATCCTCATATAGGACACCGTCAGGTGGGCTCGGATCCCAGGCCTTGGGACGGGCCGCCAGGCTTTTTATCTCCGCTTCCGAGAGCGCCCGGTTGTATAGGCGGATGTCATCGAGGGTACCATCGAGCAAATCAGTTCCAGATCTGCCGCCTAAGTAGAAAGGTCTCGTGTCCGTACCTATAACATCCCCACGCGAGTCAGAGGGGTCGTTATCAACAACACCGTCAACATAGATTCTCACTGCCACGCCGTCCCACGTAGCTGCAATATGATACCATTGGTCTGTATTCAGGGGTGTATTGCCCACAAACCCATCATCATCGGCTTCGCCCCCGTCGAGGTAAAAAGTGGCCCTGCCGTCCACTACTGCCAATTGATAGTTGTTTGGGTTGCCCTCTCCTTTACGAGCAATGGGATCAACTTCGTTGCCGGAGTCCCAGCTATTAGCTTTAATCCATCCGGCAATGGTTAACGCGCTGGTAAGTTGCAAACTCGAAGAGCTTGGGACCGAAACATAACCGTCCGTCCCGTCGAACTCCAAAGCACCGCCCACTATCCCATTAGTCCACTCACTGCCGGTTAAAATGCCGTCGTTACCGAAGACACTGCTATCTGCTACGGTTAAGCCGGAAGTTTCGTCAAGCCTCCACCAGCCTACAAGGTTGGGATCATCAGCATCTGCTACACTCGTCAGAACCAGGCCGAGCCCTAAAACAAAAGAGACTAAATAAGCCATATTCCTGTACATAATAATCCTCCTTCAATAAATATTGGTTGTTAGTTGAAACGTAAAAACACCCACGACCAAGCACAAAGTTGCCACTTTAAGTCCGTGCCTCGCATAATACACCGTAACTCCTCCTCTATTTTTGAAAACTACAGGAACTACACCCGCTGGATGATCTCAAAGCCAAAGATGCCCGGCTGTGCAGGCACAAACTTCACTCACATTATTTATACCAAATTATCGACCTTCCCGTCAAGGAAAATATTTTGCAGCCTGCATACCCTGACAAGGTCCAAAAAAACTGGGTGTGGCTCACTATACTTTGTTTTTGTGCAGTGAAGGTGATGAAAAACGCAGTTAAACATTCCATCCATTGCAATTGCGTTTATTCAGCATATTGTGTATCTTAATACTATAAAAGAGCTTCAGCAGTTCTATATAGTGTTCAAGATAAGAAACGTAAAAAGAATTGTGACGAAAGACAAAATTATGCAACCAGGAAAGACGATTAAGCTGTTTGTACTTCTCTTTATGTCGATGGCGATTTTGAGCGAAAGCTGTGGTGTCAGCTCTCAGGAGAACAAACCGAAAATTCGACGCCAGGTAATGCCAACAGGCAGCGATTCCGGAAATAAGGATTCACAGAGAACCAAACCCGAGAGTAATCGCTGGGAACAAACAATCAGGACTTTTGAGGATTGGGACAGCAAGAATTCATTTCCGCTCGATGCGGTATTGTTCGTCGGCAGCTCAAGCATTAGACTCTGGCCTACACGGGAACACTTTCCGGAATTTCCAGTTATAAATCGGGGCTTCGGAGGCTGCCATATTTCAGATGTAAATTACTTTGCGAACCGAATTGTATTGCCTTATAGGCCAGGGGTGATTGTGTTTTATGCCGGGGACAACGACATCGCAGGCAAAAAAACTCCACAGCGAGTATTCGATGATTACCGGAAATTTGTCAATCTTGTCCACAAAGAGCTTGCAGCAACAAGGATTATTTTCGTAGGTATCAAGCCGAGCCTGAGCCGCTGGTCGCTGTGGCCGCTGATGAATGAAGTTAATTCGATGATAAAGGATTTTTCCGACAAAGATGACCGCCTGTTTGTTTTTGATTCTGCAAGTCCATTACTTGGAAGTGACGGCAAGCCTAAGGTACGATTGTTTCTAAAAGACAACCTGCATCTGAACAGCAAAGGCTACGAGGCATGGACCGGAGCGCTCAAGCCAATAATAAAAAAAGCATTCGACAATAATTAACTCTTTCAGGAGGACTGATAATGATATCAGGAATAAATAAGGTAAGCTCATTTCACAAAATAAAATCCACAGTTTTAATGCTTCTTTTGTTCATAGCCGGTATGACTTCTTTTGCCGCTGCCACCTCAACCGGCAAGGAGCAAACCGACAGGAGCGTCTATCGAATATTCGACCGCAGGAAAAAGACAATAATAGTCAACGGTTACTCGACATCATTCAACTGGCCGAAGGTACTGCAGAAAAAGCTGGACTTATACCACCGCGGCAAAAGGATTATTGAAGTAAAAAGCGCGACCAGGGGAGGAACGCCCATTGCAAGGTGGATGGATGTCGAGACCGGCAAACCTCGAAAGGTCTGGCTGGAGAGACTGCGGCCGAAGATAAGAGAGGCATCCGATAAGGGTGAGGTGATAGTGCTTTGTCAACAGTCGCTGCAGTGGGCATTTGGCGAACGCGGGATTGGAATAAACGGGCCCGATGACAAGCAGCACATCGAGCAGGGTGCGGATATGCTGGAGAAATATGTACGTTTGCTCAGAGAAGACGGGGCCGATGCTGTTTTTGTTGCAATGCATATATATAAAAAACCAATGGAGCCGCAGATCGGTAACGAGCGGCTTGCACTTGATGCATTAATGAAACGGCAGGTCGATGGTGTGTACCCCGGTCCGGATGTCTGGACGCCGACCAAAAAGATGTATCCGCAGGCCTTTGCAAAAGACAAGCTCCATCCGAATGAAATCGGGGCCGAGATTATGGCACAGCAGTGGTTCGAAAGCCTGCTCAGACACGACGGCAGGAGAATTCCACCCCGCAGCAGAGAAGAGCTGGCCACATTGCTGGCCAAACACGGTATAGAATCCGGGGGAAAGCGAACATATCTCAATGTGGAATATGTGCCGGGCGGACACGAACGACAGAAACTGGATATTTACCTGCCCGAACAGGGAACATATACGGGGCCTTTGCCCGTGGTTGTCTGGATACACGGCGGGGCATGGCGCGCCGGCAGCAAAGATAATTGCCGTTCGAGAGTATTCCTCGAAGACGGCTATGCGGCCGCAAGTATCAACTATCGTCTCAGCCAGCACGCAACGTTCCCGGCGCAAATTGAAGATTGCAAGGCTGCAATTCGCTATCTTCGGGCCAATGCAAAAAAGTACAATATCAATCCGGACCGAATCGGTGTTTGGGGCTCGTCGGCGGGAGGACATCTGGCGGCTCTTCTTGGAACAACCAGCGATGTCAAGGATTTCGATAAGGGACTCAATCTTCACCTGTCCAGCAAGGTCCAGGCCGTGTGCGATTTCTTCGGGCCTACGGACTTCACCCGGATGAGCGACTTTGAGAGCAGGATGGACCATGACGCCGCCGACTCGCCTGAATCGATACTCGTTGGAGGCCCTGTTCAGAAAAACAAAGAGGCTTGTAAGCGGGCCAATCCAATTACATACGTCAGCAGAAATGACCCGCCGATCCTGATTGTGCACGGTGACAAAGACCCGCTTGTGCCGCACAATCAGAGTGAGCTTCTGTATGAGGCCTTAAAGAAGGCGGACGTGGACGTTAAGTTTCACACAGTCAAAGGCGGCGGTCACGGCTTTCGAGATGTCCAGGTTGACCGTATGGTCAGGGAGCTCTTCAACAGGCACTTGAAGAAATAACTCGATTCTTTTATCTTAAGGCGAAGCTCAATTCGTTTTCGTCGTGAAGCATATATCACCTTGTCAAATTCTTCCCGACGTTTCCACAGTCTGACAGCATCCTGCACCAGCCGTTTGAGCTTTTTTGAAAACGCCGCCCAATCTCCGCTTGAATCTTTATACATCACAATCTTCAGCTCGCCGAGCAAATGCACCAGGCACATCTGACGGTCAGCGCAGCAGACAGCATTGTATTTACCTTCATAGCAGCATTATATGCACTCCCTTGTAAAGCACAAGTTGCCTATTTTAACATTCAGGAAAATGGCAAATTATCTTGTGGCACTTCGGTGAGGTGTTACAAAAATTTATCCCGCTGGCGATGATTCCCAATCGAATGGATGTTATCGAATGGTAAGTGAAGTGTGCAGAGAATTGGCGCATTCTTGTGCCTTACTGGCTGAAGTGTTGACCCGGTAGAGGGTCATAGGAGTTGAAGTCGAACCGCATGTTGTGCTATTATGGAGGTCTTGATGTGCAGGAATATTGTTTATGACGTCGTCTCGGAAATATCGGTTTGAATGGCATCCCGAAAAGGGGCGTTTCGTTTAAGATGTAAAACCTGATCGAATGTTCACAGGATTCCGCGCAGCCTATTGCGTTTGTAAAGAACGCTCAGACAATTACAGTTAAGGCGATCGAGCACAGATGAAAAACACTGCATACACAACACTATTGCTGATAATAATCATTCATCTATCCTTGGGTGCGGCAGAGGTCCAAGCCCGTACCGGCAGCCACAAAGAAACTCCGGGACTAAACGAGCTTTTTGCGAAGTACCGCTCGAAGCCGGTCGAAGGCCGGAATTTCTGGCACCTGGCTCCGCAGGACCTGTACCCGGGAACGGTAAGTTTCTCCGGCAAAAGCATCAGCGACGTTACAGATGACTCCTTTATGTACGTGCCGAATACCGTTTGGGGAACGTATATATTCAAAGTAACCAGATTGAATACTAAACCTAATAGTATCGATAGGCCGAAATATCCGTCTCATCGCCTGCGGAATATGGAAATGAGATTCACAGAATTGAAGGATACTGTTGGAGACAGGCAGCTATCACTCAATGGTCGCATCGTTAAGATTGAAGACGATGGCAAGAAAATACTGATTACGCTTCCTTTCGTTGGCGAAGACGTCCTTTGCAGTTTCGACATTATCGAGAGCAACCCAATCGAAAAACTCAAACTTATTACCTCTCGAAACATCCCCTATGGCCCACATTGGCGACAAGTTATCGATTTTTACCAGGTAAAGTGCGAGAAATATCCAGGCCTAAACGATTTTCTTGTGTACAAACTCAAGCAGCCGAAGAAATCTAAGTAGAGGTGCAAACATGACATATCTCAGAGATCACCGGAACCGGCGGCATGTACTGGTTGGAATGATTCTGGGAATAGGGCTGTTCGGGTGTTCGCCGCCGCCCAGGCAAGGCGCGGGTCCCGGGCCAACGGTGATCGTGGCCGAACCGAAAGAAGCTGCAGCCCAGTCGGAGAAGCTCACCTTTTCCCTAAAGTTCGAACCCGGGACAAAGACCCGTTACCGGGTGACCACCGAGGCCGTTACGGCCATGGAAGGCCCGGAGACCGAGGTCCGGGACAACGCCTCGACAGCCCACTTTCCGAAGGTGTCCGAATCGAGCGAAGTGGTCTTCACCCAGGAGATCTTGGCCCCGGTGCCTGAAGACACGAGCACGGTTGCAGCTCTGGTTACGATCGAACAGGTCAGGTATGTTCGCACGTCCCCCGGGCAGCCCGATCTGACGTTCGACAGCCAGGAACCCATGGACCAGAATAGTCCCTTTGCCAGGCTGATTGGCCATACCTACACCATCGAAATCAATCCCTTGGGCTACGTGCCCGGGGTATTCAATCTCCGTCCGGCGCGACTGGCCGTGCGGGGCCCTACCCCGGCCCATGCCGCCGCCCTGGACCTGGTAAGCCCGTCAGCCATCTTCCCGCGTCACGGATCCTTCAGCCTGCCCGGGCCGGACGTCGGATCTTTGTCCGTAGGCGGCCGGTGGCGAGGCGTGCAGCAGCTCACCCTCAAGGCACCCGGGACGGACATGGATCGGCTGGGAACTCACAGGTTCGAAAAGATCTACCGCCTGGAGAGCGTGGAGCAGCGGCCGGTGGGCGCCGTGGCTGTGGTTGTCTTCGTAGGCTCACCCACACCCAGGATGACCCCGGACGGCCGCCTGGCGGAGGTCCCGTTTTTGTCGTGTTCATATGTAGGAGGCGGAGAATTCAACTTGGATGCGGGTCGAGTCGAGGTTTACCTGGAGCAACTGGAGGTGCGCATGCCATTGCCCGGAACCGCATCGCCATCTGCCGAAGGCCATGAAGGCCGCATCGTAATTGCAACGCGTTTCTGCCGAGTACAGCGGCTTGACCTGGACTAATACTACCCAAAAAAGAACCAGGACATCAGCACGGGACCCTTTTGGGCCAACCCTGCTGGAGGAGGCGATATTTCGGACGCGGGAAAAACACTTGTCTTATCGGTAGTAGTGGTGTATAATTATTCGCTGGCTGCCTGATTTCGGCTTTGATGCAACCCAGCCCCCGCAGCAGAATTTTATGGTTGGAGGGCCTGTACGTATGGCTAATGTCAATGTATAAAAAATAAGGTCTAAAATGTTTAAAGAAGGAGGTAAAACTATGTGTAGGAAATGTGCTCTTTTGTGTTTTTCCTGGCTGTGCCTGTATCTGACCGCGGCCGCGGCAACCGCCGCTGAGGGCACGGATCCGGGAATGGACAACCTGGTGGCCTGGTGGAAGCTCGACG
>CAZZAX010000218.1:0-8798 GCA_964653075.1 uncultured Pirellulales bacterium | reverse complement strand
AAGCTGCAGCAGGTTCTCATCGAGCTGGCTGGCCAGAGGCAAATCAGCGAGGCCCTCCCTGTGGTTGTGCCGGGCCTTCAGGATACTGATGCCGGGATTCGCGGCGCGGCCATAGAAACAATCGGTATCATCGGCCAGGAACAGCAGACGGCCGACATCGTCAAGTTGCTTCAAAAAACATACAATCCCACAGAACGAGCGGACCTCAGAAAGGCACTGCTGGCAATCAGCGGCCGTTGCGGTGTGAAGTGCATCCCCCACCTGCGACCTCTGATGCAGAGCCGTGACAACGAGCTTCACATGATCGCTCTGCGCGCATTGGCCATAATCAGCGGGCCCGAAGCGCTGGCGGCTGTCAAATCCGCTATTAAGAACGCTGAGCCTCCCGTCCAGGACGAGGCCGTCCGTATCTTATCGAACTGGCCGAACAATTGGCCTCAGGACAGCGAGGCGGGGCAAGCACTGCTGGTACTGGCTACATCGGCTCAGAAGATGTCCCACCAGGTGCTGGGTCTGCGCGGTTACCTCCAGTATATACGCGGTGATAAGAAGCTCAGCAACGAACAAAAGGTGTCCAGGGTCACGGACGTGTGGTCCCACATCAAGCGGCCCGAAGAGAAACGCCTGGCTATCGCTGTTTTGGCCGATGCGCCGAGCCCTCATGCCTTGGAGCTGTTGACGACACTCGCTGAGGACTCTGCGGTTGCCGAGGAAGCCTTTTCGGCCATGGTACGTATTGCCGGCCAGGAAGTCCGTGGAGTTTCAAAGGACCAGCGCAGGCAGGTGCTCAAAACGGTGGCTGAGAAATCAAGGAACAATCGCACTAAGCAGAGAGCCAGAAGGACCCTCAGTGGAATTCGGTAAGCAGCCGTACCGTGTAATGCCTTCCGATCATTCAAAGAGTAAAAACAGATGAAGGCTTTTTCGAATGGTACACGATTGACAATCAGCCAGCGGCTCGGGCACTTCTCGTGGCTCAGCCGGTGTACTTGGCAAAGAAATACAGATGTTTCTAAATTGGGCTAAACAGCAGTAAAAACCTTTCATTGCAACCAACCCAAACAGGGCGGATTACAGCATTTTGCCGTCTGTGTTTCGTGTAAGAGGACACCGATTTTTAAGTCAAGTAATCTAAGGCTGTTATTTACTTATTTTCTGCATTTTCCTGTCCCTACATTCCGAGGTATCATAAATTGCATAAACAAGATGAATTTAGTATATTGTAGAGAATTAGCTTAACCCCTAAGTGTCGGGAAAGCTGAACAAACTTATCCGAGAGATGTTATATGAAACATAAAAAAAATCCGAACCGCAGAGAAGTACTCAGTACCCTGGGTATCGTTCCAGTACTTGGAATTTCCTCTTCTTCACTTTCAAAAGAAAAACCAAAGGATAAAATCGATGCCTTAACCGCCCCCACTTTCATTACAAGGTCTGACAAACTGGAATATGCCAGGCTCAGGACCCTGGATATGAACGACCCGAAAATCCTCGCTAAGCAAAAGAAAATGTCCGTTGGCAAAATCGGCAATCTTACCATAGGCCGTCTCGTATGCGGCAGCAATCTAATCAGTATGAATATGCACGCAAGGGATTTGTATTACGTCCGCGACCTTGCGGCCAATTACAACACCGAAGAAAGAATCTTCATGACTCTAAAGAGATGCGAGGAATATGGTATCAATTCGATTGTGCTCAAAAACCACAATTTCAAGCAGTACAGATTGTCAAATTATTGGAGCCGGTGGGGCGGCAAAATGAAATGGATTGCCGATGTTATCACCACGGACATCGACAAGTACGAACAACTGCTGGTCGAACATCTGGAGCTGGGAGCATCTGCGGCCTATCTGTGGGGAGGTGCCAGTGACATCTGGTATTATCAGAAGAAACAGGACAATATCATCAAGGCCTTCGAAATTATGAAAAAATACGATGTCCCCGTCGGAATATGTGCACATCGCCTGGAGCCTGTCATGTTTTGCGAAAAAGAAGGGCTTAAGCCTGATTTTTATATAAAAACACTGCACCACGACAGATACTGGTCGGCTCACCCGAAAGAGAACAGAAGATTCATGGAGATGTACGAGAAGGAGTCACCCCGGCACGCGGAATACCACGATAATATGTTCTGCCATAATTATCAGGAGACTATAGGATTTATGCAGGATGTAAAAGTCCCATGGATCGCCTTCAAGGTTTTGGCTGCCGGAGCAATTCCACCCTATGAGGGAATCAAGTTCGCATTCGAAAGCGGCGCCGACTTCATTTGTCTCGGCATGTTCGACTTCCAGATAAAGCAGGATGTGGAATTTACACTAAAGGCTATAAAAGAATCAAAACACCGCAAACGCCCCTGGATAGTCTAAAGGCACCAAAGAAAGGATGATTCACTATGAATCACAAACTTAAACGACGAGAGTTTATTAGCACTGCTGCGGCCAGTACACTACTTGGCACCCATTCTACAGTACAGGTACATGCTTTGTGTGTTCGGGCTGCTCAAAAAGGATAAGGAAACAGAACATGAATAAACTTGGTGTAGGGATTATCGGTTGCGGCTCGGTAGCCCGGGAACATATTAAGGCCTTTCAGAAAGATGCGCGTTCTGAGGTCAGGACGCTGGTTGATCCAAATCCTGCGAATGCAGAAAAATACCGCGACCGCTATCGCTTAAAGTGCACTATTGAAACCGACGCTTACAAAATGATTGAGCAAAACGACGTGGATATCGTGGTGGTATGCACGCCCCATAATGTACACACACAATATGTGGTCGCCGCCGCAGATGCTCACAAACATATTATAATCGAAAAACCGGTTGCTTTGATTCCGGAAGACGTGAACAAACAACGCCGGGCAGTCAAAAAAAATAAGGTCAAAACAATAGTAAGTTTCGTGCTGCATTGGAACCCTTTGCTGATGACCATTGACCGCCTAATCGCCCAAGGTGTTTTCGGAGACATCTTTATGGTCGAGGTCGACTATATGCACCGGATATGGATGACCCCTGAAGAAAAATGGTACGGCAGCAAAGAGCAAAGCGGAACGGCAATCCTGACCGGAGGCTGCCACGCGATAGATGCGCTGCGCTGGTTCGCCCGCAGCGATGCCGAGCAGGTTTGTGCCTATCAGGTAAAAACCGAAAATCCAATAGAATATCCCGGCACAATCTCGGTCAATGTTAAATTCAAAGACGGCAAAATAGGCCACAGTACAACGACCTTCGACGCACAAATGCCTTACAGGTTCAACATCGGAATCTATGGAACAGAAGGCAGCCTGCGCAACGACGAGCTTTTTGCACCCAGGCTTTTTCCCGGACAGAATAACTTTCTTAAAATCCCCTGCATCCTGCCGGATAGCGCCGACGTCGCCCATCATCCCTTTGAGGGTGAAGTCTCACATTTCCTCGATTGCATTATTAACGATAAACGGCCATACCCGGACCTGGAAGACGCCGCACAAACTCATGCAGTGTGCTTCGCCGCGGACCTGTCGGCTCAATCTGGCAGGCCGGTTAAAGTAAGTGAATTAATGGACAAATCATAAAATCATATTTGGAGGAATGACCATGACTAGAAGCTTTTTCAAAACTGCTTCTAATAAAAGCAGCCGCAGGCAATTCCTGAAATCCGGTACCTCACTTGGCCTTGGCCTCGCTCTTAGTGGCATGTGGCCTAATGTTTCTGCTTCACAGCCAAAATCGGCCGTAACATATGAGATTGACCTGCCCCCTATCGAGAAAGTCCGTATCGGAATAATTGGAATGGGCGGGCGAGGCAACAGCCTCATGGGCAACCTTCTTAATATAAAAGACGACGTTGAAATCCGTGCCGTATGCGATCTTTACCCCCAACGAGCCAAAGCCGCCGCCCAGCGCGCTATCAAGGCCGGCTTCTCTAAACCCGAAACCTACTCCGGCCACGAATACGTCTGGAAAAACCTCGTTGACCGCGATGATATAGACGCAGTAATCATTACCACGTATTGGCAGTGGCATACTCCGATGGCTGCCTACGCCATGAAAGCAGGCAAATACGCCGCAACGGAAGTCCCTGCCGCCTACACCCTCGAAGAATGCTGGGAGCTGGTCAATACATACGAACAGACGGGCATCCCCTGCATGATGCTGGAAAACTGGAGTTTCAGAAGTGACAATCTGGCCGTGCTTAATATGATTCGTAAAGGCTTGTTCGGCGAAATCATGCATTGTCACTGTGCCCACTCCCACGACTGTATCGACCACTGGTTCTTCGACAGCCGCACAGGCAAAGACCGCTGGCCGGCTCAGTTTCTCGTCAAACACAACCGCGACCAATACCCCTCCCACCAGTTAGGCCCCGTAATAAGCTGGATGGACATAAACTGCGGTGACTACTTTGACTACGTCACCTCTACCTCGACGGACTCAGTCGGTATCAATGAACATTTCGCCGGGAAATTCGGACCGGACCACCCGAACGCCAAACGAAAATTCGCACAGGGTGACATCGTGACAACCACCGTTCGTACCAAAAAAGGAAAATCCATAATTATCAATTACGATATGCAGCTCCCAAGGCCTTACGATAACCGCTGGCTTATTCAGGGCACCCGCGGCATCTACAACGAACAAAGAAACGCTGTTTACTTTAAGGACAAAAGTCCGGCATATCACCAGTGGGAGCCTTTCCCACCCTATCACGAGAAATACCGGCACACCTGGACCAAAGAACCATCTCTGGGCGGCCACGGCGGCACCGACATACGCGAATTAAGGCTCTTCGTTGAGGCCGTAAAGAATAGAACTCAAACACCTATCGATGTCTATGACTCCGTCATTATGTGCGTCCACGGACCGCTCTCCGAGCTGTCGATTGCCAAAGGTTCTGTCCCGGTCAAGGTCCCCGATTTTACCCGCGGAAAATGGAAGACAAGAAAACCCTACTTTGCTATCGATAAAAATATTTAGCCGTACTCGTAAACATTAATTGCTCAAACATCTGAGAAAGCATAAATGATTACAATTTCAGGCACAATTTCGAAAGCATGGATGGCCAATGAATTAGGAGTAAAATTCGACCGGGAATATTACTTCAATCCCGACATACGCTACCTTGTCGATTCTCTGTGCAATGAATATGCCTTGGAACACTTCGAAGACATGCGCCTGTTTTTCTCGGAATCCAATCTGGGCCAGATAGATTACTGGGACGACGAACAAATTCAAATCGGCGGTATCCAGCCGAATATGATTCTGGGAATCTTGCTCGGCGCCGAATTCGTCCCCCAGGATGATAAAGACGCCGACATTACACCTGGATGCCTGACAGGAATAGACCCAAACGACCTGCCCCGGCCGGAAAGTTTGCTTGAACACCACCTAATTCACCTGTTCAACGAGCAGATTCGCCAAATGCAAACTAATACCGGCAAACAGCTATGCCCTATACCGCCCTTCTTCTGGGACCTGTCCGGCCGGGCCGCTATACACGGAACTATGACCTCAGCCCAGAAATTTCTCGGCGAAACCATCTTCATCGATATGATGACCAAACCACAGCACTGTATGGAAATTATGCATTGGATTGCCGATGCTTATATTCTTCTCTGCAAGCATTTTTCTAAAAATGCCAATTTGCCCATAACCGAAGTACACATAGGTGAATGTTCATCCTGTATGGTCGGCCCGGGGCTGATTGAACAATTTGTGGTACCAACAACATCGAAGATCGGCGAAAAACTCGGCCCCATCCGTCTGCATTCCTGCGGGCCCAGCACTAATCATCTGCAAGCTTTCTCCAAAATAAAAAACTTAAAATCAATCGACCTCGGCGGAGATACCTCTATACAAAAGGCAAGACAAATTTTTGGTATAGAAATGCTGATAAGTATCTCACCTCTGCCGAACGATTTGTCCTCAGAAAACACAGAGCCGATTTTGAAATGGGCCAAAAAAATTATCGAAGAAAATAACGGCGGCAACCTCGAATTTATTTATCATCTCGAGGCCATTTACAATATCGATACTATCTACGCCCTGACTGATTTCGTAAAAGGCCTGACATAAGCATAGCTTTTTAACGATAAAGGTTTTATAATTCTATTTATTTAGCAGCATACCTAAAAAATTATTAAGGAGCAGAAAAATGGCCAAAAATACACTCCGGTTGATTGTAGCTGCACTTACAGCATTGCTTCTTACCACCGGCTTACATGCCCAACCAAGACTTGCCTTCCCCGGCCCAGCACCCGGTGATGCTCAAGGTATATTTCTTGATAAACAACTCGCCTTACAAAACAGGCTGATATCATGCACATGGACTATACACGAAAGACGACTCAAGCCCCAACGCATCACGAATAAGCTCACCAAAAGAACAATACAAATGCAGGATACCGAATGCTTTCTATTAATTTTAGAAGACGGGCAGTTGATAAATGCTTCTGATTTGAAGATTGTTAGTGGCCCAAAATTAAATAAATTGCGGCCAAACAGCAAGTCCTCCCGGCTGGCCGAACGGCTTGGCGGCATGCAAATCTCTGTTACACTTTTCTCTCCAAACAAAAAGCTCCATGTTAAATGGCGAGCGATCCTGCGCAATGGCTCGAACTATGTGCGGCAGGAGATTACCCTTACCGCAGCAAGCAAACCAATTAAGATTGAGAAAATAGTGTTGATGGAGTTGGATGAATCTAACGCGAAGGTAATTGGCACTGTGGATGGCTCGCCCGTGACAGTGGGCAACATGTTTTTCGCTTATGAGCACCCCCTTTCCAAAACCCAGAAATCACAGACCAGCCGGAATGTTTTGCAGTGCACTCTGCCTTACAATATCTTGCTCACCCCGCACGAGCCGATTGTGCACAGTTCGGTCATAGGTGTTGTCCCGGAGGGCCAGTTGCGCAGAGGCTTTCTCTATTATATCGAGCGTGAGCGGGCGCACCCATACAGACCATTTCTGCACTACAATAGCTGGTATGACATCGGTTACGGCCCGGAAAAAATACTGGAAAGCGATTTTCTGGACGTCATCGAACTGTTCGCAGATAAGTTAATTACCCAGCGAAACGTTGTAATGGACTCTTTTGTCTTGGATGACGGCTGGGACGACCCCGCCTCACTGTGGCGTTTTCACAACGGCTTCCCGAACGGCCTTTCGAACCTTCAGAAGGCCGCTGAAAAATATGATTCCAAAATCGGGGCCTGGCTGTCCCCTTTTGGCGGGTACGGCAAAGCCAAAGAAGAAAGGCTCAAATACGGCCGCCAGCAGGGCTTCGAGACAAACAAGAGCGGATTCTCACTCCAGGGCCCTACCTACTATAAGAGGTTTCGCGATGTATGTGTGAATATGCTCCGCGAATATGATTTGAGCTACTTTAAATTCGACGGCATCGGCGTCGGCGGAAGACCGGCCGGAACCAACAGTGAATTTGCCCCGGACATGAACGCCCTGCTCCGGCTTATCAGCGACCTTCGCCGCGTCAAACCAAACGTCTTCATCAATATTACAACGGGCACATGGTCATCTCCCTTCTGGCTGTGGTATGGCGATTCGATCTGGAGATCAGGAAGGGACTGGGGCACACACGGCTGGGGCTCAAAACGACAGCAGCAAATCACCTACCGCGACAAGGAAACTTACCATAACGTCGTCCTTCGCTCGCCCCTTCATCCGCTCAATTCACTTATGACCCAGGGCTTTATGTTCGCCAATCACGGCCTCCCTAAAGACAACGAGAATCTGGCGGACGATATACGGGCATTCTTTGCAAGCGGCACCGATTGCCAGGAATTGTACGTCACCCCATCTCTAATGACAAAGCAGAACTGGGATGCCCTGGCCGAAGCCGCCAAATGGTCACGCAGCAATGCGGATGTTCTGGTGGATACCCATTGGATAGGTGGCGACCCGGCCAAAGGCCAAATCTACGGCTGGGCTTCATGGTCAAAACGAAAAGGAATTTTATCGCTGCGCAATCCTCACGACAAGCAGGGCTCTATCACATTAGACATCGCCAAAGCCTTCGAGCTGCCGAAAGGTGCACCATCAAGATATTACCTTAAAAGTCCCTGGAAAGAATACATTGGCAGACCTTCCATCAAACTAACCGCCGGCCAAAACCACACATTCAACCTAAAACCATTCCAGGTCCTCGTCTTCGACGCAAACCATATTTAATAAAATTGTCCCGATGCGTTGTTCGACGTAGGGGCGGTTCGCGAACCGCCCTCACGAATAATAATAATCCCATGCAGGTGATTTGGCTCACTTCAAAAATTAAATATATGTAATACTTAACTTTAGTTCTCATACATAAAAGAGAACAACAATTGTCCTTTTTGACGCACATGTTTTATTTCTTCCTGATAATAAACACATCTTTCAGTGATGCTTGTTTTTTATCGTAGACCCCGCACAACTGGGTGATCCTAAGCAGGGATATATCTTTTCCAAACAACCTGGCAACCATCCATAAGCAGTTAGGGCCGCACATAGGATTTGGAAATAATGAAGACACATTCTCACTTTTCGGCTCGTCTTTTTCTGGCAACATTTTACTATAAGCCGGCAGTATTAATAACTGAATAACACATACTATGCTTAAACTAATTACATTTCTCACTTTATTACTCACTAACTCGATTTGCCTCTTTTTAAAATCATAAAAACTATACCAACTGCAAAAATAATAATGCACAAAATAATTAAATGTGCACCCCTTTCCTGTAGAACATTTTTAGATACATTCTGGGATCCTATAATCTCATCTTGATTTGTTTCATCTCCGTTGGCAAAATTACCATTTAAGTC
>CAZZAX010000217.1:0-8804 GCA_964653075.1 uncultured Pirellulales bacterium | reverse complement strand
CTTACTACTGGCGGATTGATGAAGCTAATAATGTCAACGCCGACAGCCCGTGGACTGGCCCGCTCTGGAGCTTCACCACCGCTAACTTCCTTATCATTGACGATTTTGAGTCTTACAATGACCTCGACCCAGCCGAGCCCGATAGCAACAGGATATTTAATGCCTGGATAGATGGATTCGACAACCCGGCCGTAAACGGCTCTGTCGTTGGCTACGCCAATCCTCCATTTGCCGAGCAGACCATTGTTCACGGAGGTTTGCAGTCGATGCCGATGTCCTACGATAATGCTGTCGGCAAGTCCGAGGCGACTTCTGTCTTGACTTCAAATCGTGACTGGACAGTCAAAGGTGTCAACACGCTCACGATTTGGTTCAGAGGCAGTTCGGGCAACGCCGCCGAGACGATGTATGTTGTTCTAAACGGCAGCGCTGGTGTCGATAATGATAATTTTGATGCCCCGCAGGCATCTACCTGGACCGAATGGAATATCGACCTGACGCGCTTTGCCGACCAGGGCGTAAACCTTGCCAATATCAATACGATTACTCTTGGCCTTGGCAATAGGAACAATCCTGTGGCCGGCGGAACAGGTATGGTGTTCTTCGATGATATTCGTTTGTATACACCGTAGCCGCAAACACCGTAAGCGGCAAATAACTAATTTTGGGAGATCAGGTTTTTTTCCTTGTGTCTTATAGTAATTGAACAGCCGGATAGGTCAGCCATTCATGCAGAGACCAAACATGATCGGTTAAACCGGCAACCATTGCAGGTGTTCTTGAGTGCCATCGGTCATTTGGGTCTTGTATACGAAGCGTTCGCACCGGCCAACAAAAATTATAGCTATACATCGTAAAAAAGGTCATAGCATTATGTATATCCCAGTCTTTGGCACTTTTTATTCTGACAACAAAATTTTGAAAGAGCCTGCATTGTCTTGCCTCCTGAAATTTAACTGTTTATGGAACAAGCACTTGTCCCTCATTCAGGATATCGGCAAAAACAAGCTAAATTGTTCAATTACTATAAGACACAAGGGTTTTTTTAAGACGTGTTAAAAACAATCCCGAGAGGTTGGGATTTTGGTGTGTTGATTAAGCACGGTCACTTTGAACTTTTTTTTAGGAGGATTATTATGTGTAAGAAATTGATCTGTCTGGTTTCTTTTGTTTTATTATTAAGCCTGGTCGGTACGGAGGTTGCGTTCGGCGGCAAGGTATGGGAGACCAGAGTCAGCAGCGGCAACGATGACGCCGAACAGGATGTCAGCGGCGGAGGTATGGATTTAACCAGCAGCGACCTGGAAGTTTTTGATGATGGCGGTTTGCAGGTAATAGGTCTGCGCTTCATAGATATACCCATTCCGAAGGGCGCCATCGTGGATAACGCATTTATTGAGCTCACTTGTGATGAGACACAAGGCGGCACACAACCTGTCAGTATTCTCATTGCCGGT
The DNA here is from genome assembly GCA_964653075.1 of uncultured Pirellulales bacterium. Taxonomy (GTDB): domain Bacteria; phylum Planctomycetota; class Phycisphaerae; order Sedimentisphaerales; family Anaerobacaceae; genus NIOZ-UU13. Next base: position 7,347 of record CAZZAX010000217.1, on the reverse strand, counting down.
GAGCTAAGTCCCGACACTGTGACATTTTCCAACGCCACTAACGATATCACCAATCGGCCCACAACAACGGCCAATGTGGTGTGGGTTCCTGTGAATTGGACCGAAGAAGGTCAAACGGCTCGGAGCTCGGACATTACCTCCATCATCCAGGAGATAATCGACCAGGGTGGTTGGGCCATGGGTAATGCCCTGGTGCTAATCCTCAGAGACGACCCGGATAATCCCTCCTCGGGAGTTCGATGTGCCGAATCTGCCAGTGACCCATCCGGCGCGCCGCTGCTGCACATAGAATTTAGGGGCAAATATGCTGTGGACCCCATCCCCGCTGACGGAACGCTCTATGAGGATACAACAGTAATTCTTAACTGGTTACCCGGATTAAATTCGGTTTCACACGATGTCTATTTCGGTGAAAATTTCGCTAACGTGAACGATGGCACTCCCGACACATTCCAGGGCAACCAAACTGATGCCTTTTTCACTGTTGGCATTGCCGGTTCTCCTGTTCCCGACGGTCTCGTTCCGGGCACAACTTACTACTGGCGCATTGATGAGATTGAGGCCGATGGTACTACGATAAACAAAGGTGATATCTGGAGCTTTACAGTTCCATCCAAGAAGTCTTATAACCACAACCTGTCTGACGGTGCCAGATTTATAGACCCACATACGGACCTGAGCTGGACGCCTGGTTCCGGCGCAAAAATACACACCGTCTTCTTCGGCGACAATTATGACGATGTAAACAATGCTGTTGAAGGCTTGCCCCAGGCAGGCTCAACTTATGATCCCGGCCCGCTTGAATCAGATAAAACTTACTACTGGCGTGTTGATGAAAATGATGGTATCGAGACGTATAAAGGCGATGTCTTGAGCTTTACGACTATCGGCGCAAGCGGCATTGGCTTGCGAGGTGACTATTACACAGGCGAGAACTATAGTGATTTCGTGCTGACCCGAATAGACCCGCAGATTGACTTTGGATGGGGCGACACTGCACCGGATGAAGCGGTCGGCGCCAATAACTTTTCGGTCAGATGGACCGGTGATGTCTCGGCTCAGTTTACCGAGACCTACACCTTCTACACCGTCACAGACGACGGATTGCGTCTTTGGGTGGATGGCAAACTGATTATTGACAACTGGACACTCCACGGAGACACCGAGGACAAAGGGGCTATCGACCTCGTTGCAGGCCGGTATTACAGCATTGTACTGGAATATTTCGAAAACACCAGCGGTGCTACGGCACGCCTGATTTGGGAAAGCCCCCACACAGCAAAGCAGGTTATTCCAACGTCCTTATTATGGCCGCCTATAAAAGCCAGGAGCCCAAATCCAGCTAATGGTGCTGTCGATGTCAGACAGACTCCGATTCTTAGCTGGAGTGCCGGAGAATCAGCCGCTTCGCACGATGTCTATTTCGGCACCGATGCCGAAGCCGTGAAAAATACCGATACCAGCTCACCCGAGTACAAAGGCAGCAAAGACCTTGGTTCGGAGAGCTATGACCCGGGACAACTCCAGTGGAATACTACCTACTACTGGCGCGTTGATGAGGTTAATGATGCTAATCCCGACAGTCCATTGTTGGGCAGCATTTGGAGCTTTACCACGGCCAACTTCCTTATTATTGACGATTTTGAGTCTTACAATGACCTAAATGAAGATGAACCCGGGAGCAACAGGATATATCTGGCCTGGGTGGACGGATTCAACAATCCGGCTATAAACGGTTCTGTCGTCGGCTATGCTGATCCTCCTTTTACCGAGCAGACTATCGTTCATAGTGGTAATCAATCAATGCCGCTTGAATACGATAACGCTGTTGGCAAATCAGAGGCTACTTCTGTCTTGACTTCCAATCGTGACTGGACAGTCAAAGGTGTTAACAAACTGGTAATTTGGTACAGAGGTAATGCGTCTAACGCTCCTGAGACGATGTATGTCGTCCTCAATGGCAGCGCTGGTGTCGATAACGATAATCCCAATGCCGCACAGGCGGCCGACTGGACCGAATGGAATATCGACCTGACGCGCTTTGCCGACCAGGGCGTGAACCTCGCCAATGTCAATTCGATTACTATTGGCTTCGGTAACAGGAGCAACCCTGTTGCAGGCGGCTCAGGTATGGTATTCTTCGATGATATTCGCCTCTATCCCCCGGCACCGTAAGTAGCAAGCTGAAATTAACTGTGTTGTTGATACAGTATATTTGCTGCAATTTGGGGCTTATACCGATTCATTCGGTACAGGCCCCTGATTGTAAACGTCGCCATAAGTTGATAAAGCCTATGCGAGACGGTGGTACGTTGCCACCAGCAATCGCGGATTATTACCTCGCGGCAACAGAGCCGCATATCAACGAAAAACAACAATCCTGCCTTCCTGCCGGCCATCTTGGCTCCCGTACCGTCAACACCTAAAATCCGCACACGCATTGCAGGGGCATCAAAATGCAGAGATTTAGTTTTTGGGCCGGCTTGAGCAACATCTCTTTCAAAGGTGCTTTTGCTGCCTCTGCAATCCAGCAAAGGCAAAAACTTTTCTACACAATGGTAACTTGGCCCGAACATGTACAAAATCACACCGATTGCCAGAAGCCGGTCACTTCGTTGTCTGCCAGGACCGATAACTTTGGTACGAATAGTCCAACTTGTACCGCAGAATGGACATTTCATTCGTCTTTGAGCTATTGCTGTTACTTTTATATCACTTATGGCTCGATGTCGTATGCCGCTGTGAATATTTCCACCCGAACGATTGCAATGCGGGCAATACCTCTCAAGTTTTAGCTGAGAATCGACCGAAAAAACTATATATCGAATTATTTTTGGTCTCCTTACTGTTGTTTTAGTTAACATCGGCAAGGAGACCTTATTTTTTACACCCCAACCACAGATTTTGGGACAGTTACGTGCTGTAAAAGAGGCGTTAGGTAAGTTGGAGGGTTGTGGTTGGCATTTTTTGTCTGAAAGTTTTATTTTTTAAAGATTTTTTCATCAACATCCGCAGGTCAGCAGACGCCTTCTATTAAGATAAGCTTATGACGAAAAAGTGCAACAATTGTGAGCATTTCAGAAGGGCAAGTGCGATGAATGCCGGGCACGTCTGGGGTGATTGCATGAAGCCGGGAAAGTTCCATTGGGATACACACGGCAGGAAAATACCTGGTGCTTTTACCTGGGCCGACAAGTTCTGTGATGATTTCGAGCACCAAAATACATCTGTGGACCGGCCTTCTGAGGGTCTTCTATAGAACGGCTGTGAGGGGCGTTTTAGGATTCTAAAAAGGCCAAACTCAGGCCGAATTCAATGCACTATGAGGATAAATTTCCTTTTTATACAAGATCATTTATCAATTTATCCCCAAGGAATAATCATTTAAATGAGGTTTACCCCCGGTGTGTGCTTACCTGATTTGGAGTTTACCCCCGGGAGCTTCTCACTTGGCCTACAGCAGGGGGCCGGGGGTCATCCCGACCGAAGTGGAGACGGTCTATGTAAAGCTAAAAATAAAAAATATAGTCCTGCCTCATGATATTGGTAAAGCTTTATTACGTTTATAAACATCAATGGCTGATTCCAGCACGTTGTTACGCTGCTCGGCCCAGTCCCGACGTTGAAGGTCGCTGACATGAACCGGATACAGAATATACTTCAAAACAGTCCAAACCTCGCCGGCCAGACACAAAGCCATCGCGGGTGTTTCGTCCGGCAAAGAATAATGTATCCTTGTCCAGTTGTACAAATCCCGCCACAGCCAAATCGAATATTGCAACATCTCTTCCCGATGGGAGCCCGCGTGGGTACGTCTTATCAGACGAGCCTGTTGTCCTCTTATCGTGCCGTTGAGCCGCTCCATATGAGAGGTATTGATCTTGCGGCCGATACCCAGTTTTTGAATACGCTTTTCTATTTCCTTCTTCTTGCCAAACAACGCCTTGCTCGATACCTTCAACTGAAACGAGTCCCACAGGTTTTGCAGTATAAACGTCTGATAGCTTTGTCTTTTCCCATCCGTTCGGCGATTGAAAGGTCACCTGCATCGAACTTATTAAAGTCGGCACAGTTGCTGTTTGGGCACGCGAAGAAAGCCAGCGGCAGATTGGCGGGTTTATTGTTATCCTGTCTTTTTCTTTGTTTTTGCTTGGGCATATTGGGCCTCCCTGCAAAAAATGAGAAGTTGTCCGATAATATATCGGCCAAATACGCCCCAAATGCCCATTTTTATAGTTTTTCTTTACCAATGTCATGAGTGAGAACCGCCTTTTCAATTTACTTATGAAAGGAGCGATTTTTTTGAATCAGTAGATAAAGGGTTGTAGAGTTGTATGAAGGTTGTAGTGGTCTACAAACAAAAATAGGCCCATATTTCGGGGGTGCCTGGTACAGTATTTATAGCTTGTATCACCATGACTGGTTCTGTTATAATCATGGTAGTCAAGCATACCATTGAGACACATTATCTCTCTTTAGAAGAGATGGGAAAAGGTCATGCACAAAAGAAATGGCTTCACACTAATAGAGCTTTTGGTAGTGATTGCTATCATAGCTTTATTGATGGCGATATTGATGCCAACCCTCCAGAGAGCCAGAGAGCAGGGCCAGCGGGCGGTTTGTCTGAGCAATCTAAAGCAATTAGGCTTGGCATGGATTCTGTACGCGGACGACAATGACGATAAACTAGTCAGCAGCGAGGCAGGCGGTCAGTGGAGGAACCAGTTTGGTGAGCCCTGGGTGGGCGTGACCTGGGCGTCTGGATGGGCCCAGGGTGGACAATTACCTGAGAATGACCAGGTGAAAGGAATTAAAGCTGGCGCATTATGGCCCTATGTCAGAGAGGTAAAGCTCTACAAATGCCCTACGGGGTATAGGGGAGAACTGATGACATATGCCATGATGATAGGCAGCAATGGCAGGTCCGTAGAAGGCAGTCCTGTTTTCAAAAAACGGATTCTTGTTCCCCAGCCGGCCCGGAGGTTAATCTTTATCGACGAGGGTCTATCGAGCCCTGACGCTTACTCAACGAGGTACAGTGAGCCTAAGTGGTGGGATCAACCAGTCACAAGACACGGTGACGGTACTAATTTTGCCTATGCGGATGGACGCGCCGAATATCACAAGTGGAAGGGTATTGAAACGATAAAGCAGGGACGTGATAACGTAAGGACTTGGGTGGGGCTCTTTACTCCTGTGACAGAAGAAGGCAAGGAGGATGTGCAATGGGTGCAGAGGGGCATTTGGGGAAGCCTTGGATATGATGCATTCTGAACGTTCGTTACGGAGCTGGTGTAGTATGTCAACACAGGACAGATCCTTAACTGGAGGCAACAGAATATTTCGACGTGTACTTTTAATCATTCTTATCTTGCTTGGCGTATTAGTAGCATACTTGCTGTTTCCTGGTGATCTTGATATAGCATCAGACGGAACGGTCTGGTTTACAGAAGCTTCGCAAAGATTCAATCAGCATAATTGGACTCTTGACTTCTTGGAGACTCGGCCGACGGGCAGGCTTCTAAGCTTTGATCCTAAAACAGGTGAGACTAAGGTTCGACTTGACAGCCTGATGTTTGCCAATGGTGTCACCGTGGGTCCGGATGATACCTGTGTTTTGGTAAACGAGACGATTCGAGCCCATGCTTTTTCTGCCCTTGGCAAAGACAATACCAGCGACGATTATACTCAGTCGTCAAGCCGAGCGTTGATGCAGAACCGAACAGATAGTGATGGACTTGTTTGAATAGAAGAGATTTTACCCAAGTTAATTCAGATAGAGCACGAGAAAGGAGGTATTCTAACCATGAAATTGAGTCTCGACTCGATCGGATACGGAGGTTATTTTACCGCCCCCGGAGAGCAGGCTACTCTCGAAGAGGCTATGAAAAAAGCAGCCGGATTCGGTTATGATGCAGTCTGCATTTATGCACACCGCCCTATAGGTTTTCCCATGGATATAGATGCCGATCGGCGCAAGAAACTTCTATGCCTCGCCCATGACCTTGACCTTGATTTCGGTGGTGTGGTATGTTGTACAAACTTCCAGGAAGCCAACCACGTGCTTTTGTATTCGCAGGAAAAGGAAATAATGTACGTAAGATCCGCCATAGATTTGGCGACGGATATAAGAGCCAAAGTGGTTCGCATCCTTGCGGCATTCTACGGTTATTTCCAGAACCCGTATGCAAACCAGGGGTACGGGTCACCGGCTTTCGAATCACGCTCCAGGAGAGTTTCAAGAAACGAGGACTTTCTGGAAGCCTGGCATCAGGTCAGAAAAGGCCTCACTGAAGTGGCTTTGTACGCTCAGGACAAGGGAATAGACCTGGCACTGCAGACCCATCCCGAAATCACTGGTAACAATGAAGAGACACTGGCAATGATTGAAGAAGTGGGTGTCGGGAGCTTGAAGGTGGGCCTTGACCTGCCGTTGTTCGAGTCATTTGACCATGAGTTTATAAGGAATACCGTCCATAGCATGAAAGGACTTATGGTCTACTCACATACCATATCCCTGGCAAAATCGGCGACCGTGGGTGGTGCTCCCTATAGTTGGGAGGAGATAACTCCGGGCAGCCCTAAGGACACACTGCCATGGGAGGTCTTCCTAAAAGCCTGTAAGGAGATTGGCTACAACGGTTACCTGTCCCACGAACAGTGCTCGCCGATCATCGTGAAAGGTCATAAGCTCGGTACCCTTGAGACAATTGACCAGCGCTACATAGACGCACACCGCTATTTCAGGGGCCTGCTAAAGAAGCTTGATTGCTATAGCGGCCATAAAGCATTGTGATGCAGGTCTGCCCGCCGTCCTGAGAAAGCCGGCATGTGTCGAGAAACAACTGATAAGGACAGAGGAAATCGTAGGGATCGTGTGTTAGGGCACTTTAGAATAAGGCTAAACACTCCGAATCAATCAGTATAAGCCCCGAGTTAATACAAATCTGCAATATCAATCACACAATAAATTGCACCCTACTGTTTATGGTGCTGGTCGATAAAGGCGAATATCGTCGAAGAACATCATACCTGCACCGCCGACAACCGGGTTGGTTCTGTTGCCAAGACCGAGAGTAATCGAATTGACATTGGCAAGGTTCACACCCTGGTCAGCAAAGCGCGTCAGGTCGATGTTCCACTGCGCCCATCTCGTTAACGTTGCCGCATCAGGATTATCATTATCGACCACAGCACTGTCATTAAGAACAACATACATAGGTTCGGCTGCGTTATCCGAACTGCCTCTGAACCAAATTACCAGTGTGTTGACACCATTTACTGTCCAGTCGCGATTGGAAGTCAAGACAGAAGTCGCCTCGGATTTGCCAACAGCGTTGTCATAGG
>CAZZAX010000216.1:0-8856 GCA_964653075.1 uncultured Pirellulales bacterium | reverse complement strand
TAGTGGTCATATGCAGACCGGAAGGCCCGGCAAAAAGCCAGTGCAGCCCCACAGTCTCAAGACCGTTATCAGCAATAATCTGCCGAACTTCCTTCCGCTGCTCGGCACCAATATCCTCTGCCGAGGCCGCCAGGGTAAAGGGCGCTATCTCAATACCATCATACCCTAACCGCTTCGCGGTCGAACAAACCTCGGCCATCGGCCGGCCTTCGAACATCTCATTACAAAGTGCAAACTTCATCAGACTTTGTCCGGCACAACAAACGGCTCACGGTAATTGCGCTTGACGTACATGTTCGCCATATCGCTGTATTCACCGACGAATCTCTCCGTCCGCGGATTCATCGTTAGCATCGGGCCCATTGTGATAGGCTCTTTCTCCAGATCGACCTCGTTGGCCTTGAGATGCTCGACCATACGCTCAAATGAATCCCCTATATCATCATTGTCGATGCTGTTCCGGATTTCGCTTACCGACATCTTCTTGCCCAGCCGATAGGAAACATTGCCCATGTGGCAGAGCGCACTGGAGTAATGTCCTTTTTCAATATCCGCATTAAGCTCGCTGACCTTGTGGCTGCGTACGGCGTCGATAAAGTTCTGATGATGTGTGCCGCCGCTGCCAGTGAACTGCTTGATCCTCTTGCCGTTGTTGTCATAGGCCCAGCCGCCGCCCTCGCCCGCAGCAAAGTAGCCATCCTCGCACTGGACGACTACGCCGATGCGCGTGCCGCGGTAGTTGTCCATCGCCGTATCGCCTTTCTTCCGCGGCAGGCCCTGAACTTCAAAGATCAGCGGGGCGGGCTTGTAGTCGAGGAAAACGATCTGTGTATTGGCCGTTTCGCCGGCATCGTTGACAGCGAATCGGCCGCCGATGCTGCACACGCGCGGCGCCAGCTTCGGATCGCCCAGCGCCCAGCGAGACAGGTCCATCTCGTGGATTCCCTGATTGCCAAGGTCGCCACAGCCCGTATTCCAGACCCAGTGCCATTTATAATGCAATTGCTCCCGTCGCAGCGGCTCCATCTCAGCCGGCCCGCACCATAGATTATAATCAACCGTCTCCGGCACCGGAACCGGCCCGTTCGTCCCATTGACAATTCCATTTCCACGGAACCGCGGCTTATAGCAGAAACCCCGTGCCCATTTAACCGCGCCGAGGTTCCCGGCTTTGATGAAGTCATACGCCTTTATGTATGACTCGGCGGAGCGTCTCTGCGTGCCTGTCTGCACGATTCGATTGTACTTGCGGGCGGCCTCGACCATCTTGCGGCCTTCCCAGATGTTGTGCGATACAGGCTTTTCGATATAGACGTCCTTGCCCGCCTGGCAAGCCCATATTGTTATAAGCGAATGCCAGTGGTTAGGCGTCGCAGAGGTAATTGCATCAATACTCTTGTCCTCGAGTAGCTCACGAGCGTCGATGTATATTTTCAATTTTCGTCCGTTTTTCTTCTCAAAAGCAACTGCCTTCGTCTCCGCCTGATGCCTATCCGCATCGCAAATTGCTACTACATGTACACCCTGTTCTTCCTTATTGAAGTACCTGATGTGACCACCGCCCTGGCCCCCTGTGCCGACCACAGCAATTCGCAAACGGTCATTCGCACCACGCACCCGCGAAGTCGGACTCAGCATCGCCATCGCCGCTCCGGCTGCCATTGTACCTTTCATAAAATCTCTACGACTTAACTTACTCATAATATTTCTCCTATATATTTCTTACAAAAGTTTTCTGTCCGGTATAGATTGTTGTTTATTGACTCGCCGCATATTGGCGGTAATGCTCAGCCACGTCGGCCTGATTCGTATCACCTTTATGGAAATAGAACCGATACTTAAAGGTCAGACTTTCACCGGCCGGTATCTTAATATCCCCTACGCCTTTTTCCTTCCTTTCAAAGTTATGCACCCCGAACGGATTGGCGGTGAACAGTCCGTAATCACGAACATGCCACCACGTCGGATGTTTCGGATTCTTCGGATGGTCGAAAATGGCAACGCCCACGATTTGGTCTTTCACCGGCCCGTAATAATCGCACCAGGCAGCACGCTTGCCCCATGTCTGGCCGTCCTTTTGACCTTCGCTGTTGAGAATATGCCCTTTTCCGGCTTTCCCTTCTTTTGTTTTGAGTCGCATCGTTGGCGCTAATCGAATCGCCATCGAGCCTTCCTTAGTATCACCCATAACCACCTTGCCTTCGGATGCATGTATGGTAATCTCGAAGTCCATAATTTGATGGCCTTTTCGGTTGTAGAACCTGTGTGTCCGTGTATCAGTGCAGACAACCTTGCCGTCGCGCGCCACGTACTTATTTTTTGACTGAATTATACCCACATCCGGCGCCGAAGCGACATCGAGAAATTTATCGTGAACAACCTTGCCGCTCCCGGAGCCCTCGCCCCAGAAATCCTGCCCGTTTATCTCGCCGTGCGTGTACCACAGGCTGCGGTGATGAACATGGTCTTTCGCCTCGTCTTTACCCTCATTCATCGGCCAGTGTCGAATAATCGGCTCTCCCGTAGGACCAATCACCGGATAGAAATAAGGACGGGGTACATCGTTAAAACAGTACTCCGTAAAAAGTTTACCGTTGATATCGACCCGTAGCTTCTTTTGCCCTTCGGTAATCTTAACGCCTGAAGCACCTTTTCGGCCCGTCCCGGCTCTCCGCGCCTTCGCTACCATTTCCTCGAAGACCTGGCGCTGCTGTGCCAATGCCTTGACGCGGTCATCGGGTTTTGTGCGGGCTTCGAGAAGTATCCAGCCATCGTAGTCCATCGCCACAAACAGATTCATCAGCTCCTGGTAAGGATAGCTGCCGATATTCAGCTCCCGAATGTGCACGGTGTCCGCAAATCTGTCTTTGACCAGGTTGAAGTTAACTCGGAGCCCCTGGCCCTGGAGGTCCTGAGAATTGCTGTTCCAGCAGACGCCAACGTTGGGATTGTCGGCAACATCCATAATCGCCTTTATCACCGGCAGCGGCGAGCAGCTCCCGTGCACTTCCAGCCGAATTTTCTGGCCGTAGCGGGCGCCATATAGACCCAGTTCATTCAGTGATTTACCAATTTGCTCTATTGTCTTTTGCTGCGAGACATTTTTCGGCAGGTCATTCGGTTTTACCTTCACACCCGAGCCGCCCACATCGTAGGAAAGCTTGATATACTTCTTCGCCCCAGCGATATCATTACGAAGCTTCGCCGGGTCGGTATGGTGGAAGGCAAAGTTAGTCCCAAGGCCGACGAGCGTAACGGTACTGTTCTCGAACCGCCTCTTCACGTCCCGGCGTTGTCGGGCGTTAAGGTCCGATTCAACTCCATGAGCGTGCTGTGTTCGCAGCTCGACGCCGGAGATTCCGGCCTTTTCACAATTGGCTATCAGCACCGGCAGGTCCCAGTCTTGACCCCATAGATAGGTAACCAATCCGAACTTCATTTTGGCCCCTCTCCGGGCTGAACTCTGTGCCAGCACCTTACCCAATGGTCCGGCCGCAACCGTAGCAGCGCCAAAATACATCGATTGCTTAAGAAAATCACGACGTGCGTTATTGAATGTGCTCATGTTCTCCTCTTTCTGTTTTCTGTACCTATGTTGCAACTCTGCTCTCGGTCACTTTCTCAAGAGCTTTCACCTTAAACTCTTAGCCCATCCTCACTGACGACCAAGAATAATTATTATCCCCGGACAGGACGCCTCTGTCAAGCGATTTCTGCAAAAAAAAGGGCCGCCGCTTTAGCCTTCCCCAATTTTCCAAACCGTAATTCGCAGCTTGTTATTTTTTATTCGCTGATTTTCATCAGCTTTTCTACAACTTTCAGGCTGGACTGCTTCTTTGCAATTTCCCGGCAGCTCCTTTTCATTTCCTGTCGTTTCCCTTCATCTTTCATCAATTCTTCCAGTTCCTCCCATAGCCACTCCGCCCTGTCTTTTTCGTCCTGCAAATCATCCACTATAATTGCTGCACCGGCCTCAACCAGCTTACCCGCATTCAAATACTGATGCCTGTCCCTGTGATACGGATAGGGCATACAGATACTCGGCGTCCCTGCCGCTGCGAATTCAGCAACACTGACCGCACCACTTCTGCCAATAACCAAATCCGCGGCAGCCAAAAGGTTTGCCATATCATCGAAATATCCCAAAACCTTTTGGCTGATTTTGGCATCGTCATATTCGCTCTTAACTTTTTCGTAATTATTGACCCCCGCCAGATGTACTATCTGCCAATCATCCGCAAAAGCATCCAGCTTTCCTGACAGCGAACATACCGCTTTGTTAATATTCTCCGAGCCGCTCGATGCTCCGGTAACAAGCAACGTTTTCTTACCTTTCTCAAGTCCCAACTGCTCTATCGCCTTGTTCGGCTCCGGATTGTCAAAGCCGCTTCGCAGCGGACAGCCGACAACGGTGACATTCCCACCCCTGCGTGCGAAGTATTGCGCGGTTTCCTCGAACTGTAAAAATATCTCATCCGCCCAGCGGCTTATTATCTTATTTGCACGGCCCGGCACAATATCGACATTCAAAAGTCCGACAGGAACCTTACACTTACGTGCCGCCAGACAGACCGGCGCCGATACAAAACCCCCTGCCCCAATTACCACCACATCCTTATTTTTAGCAATTGCTTCTTTTGCTGTCTTATAGCTGGTAAAAAACGAGTTGCAAAAGCTGATTAGTTTACCGGGCTGAACGGAAAAACCTGTAGCTGTAAGCCTGGTAAATTCGAAATCGGTTTGTGCAAGGATTTTCTCATCGATACTGCGGCTGCTGCAGAAAAAATGTATTTTCGCCCCCGGCCGGAGCTTTGCTATTTGCTCTGCCACAGCGACAGCTGGATATATATGTCCCCCTGTCCCGCCGCCTGCAAAGAAAAAACATTTTTCGCCCATAATTTGAGCCTCCTTGCAAAATTCTAAACGAAAGTCTGACCGAAGACCGCGATAAATGCAAGTGTTTTTATTACTTCTCGATTAACTCTGGTACGATTGAGAAACTTCCATAAGCAAAGCAATAAAAAAGGGCTTATACTAAATCAGTATAAGCCCTGAATTGCTTCGAAACTGCTATATCAAACACCATTTGAATAAACACTTGCAGCTTATGCTGCTTAAGGTGCCGATCGATATAGACGAATATCATCGAAGTACATCATACCTGCACCGCCGGCCACCGGATTATTCCTGTTGCCGAAGCCAAGGGTAATCGTATCGACATTGGCAAGGTTCACACCCTGGTCCGCAAAGCGCGTCAGGTCGATTTTCCACTCGGTCCACTGCTCTACTAACGCTGCATTCGGATTATCATGTGTTACCACCGCACTGTCATTGAGAGCCACATACATCGGTTCGGCAGCATTTCCTGAGCTGCCAATGAACCACAGTGATAACAGCCCGATACCGTGTTTGGTCCAGTCACGCAGGCCAGTCAATGTCAAAGTCGCCTCGGATTTGCCAACAGCATTGTCGTAGCTCATCGGCATAGACTGAGAGCCTCCGTGGACGATGGTCAGTTCGGCGAAAGGCGGATCAGGATAACCAATTACAGAACCATTTATCGCCGGATTGTCGAATCCGTCCAGCCAGGCATTAAATATCCTGTTGCTCCCGGATTCATCGGGATTAAGGTCATTGTATGACTCAAAGTCATCTATTCCAATGAAGTCTGCCACGATAATCGCCCGGATTCCACCTTTGGTAATAGTTCCATCTGTATTGAATTCATCGATGCGCCAGTAGTAGGTTCGGCCCCAGGCGAAACCCTCCGGAGGTACATATGTGGTGCTGGTTTGGCGTCCGCGATAGACTCCGGTAGTATCGTATGCATCGGCACTCCGGATAGCCTGTTGGTCCGTACCGAAGTAAATATCATGTTCGGCAGCCATGTCACCGGGTCTCCAACTAACAGATGAGGGGACAGTCTCGACGTCATATATCCCGCTGGGAGGCTGCAAGTCCCAGGCCAGCAGAACATCGCCTCTCATTACCTGTGCGATATCGGCCTGGCTCAGCGCCTTGTTGTAGATTCGGACATCGTCCAGGCTACCGTTAAAATGACCTGGGGAGCCGCTTCTGTCGCCGTCGAAGACGGTCGCCTCCGACTGCGATGCAATGAAGCCGTAGCGTACAGTTCCCGTTCCGAAGGTATTACCACCGGTAGCTGAAACATCCGGCGCGCCGTCGATGTAGATGGTCATCAGGCCGTTGTCAAAGACGCCTGTTACATGGTGCCACTGGCCGTCATCGACAAGCTTCTGACTGGCGAGATCCACTATGCCCGTACTGGTGCTTACCTCCCAGCCTACCTTGCCGGGACCGGCGTATTGACTGTCTCCGGCCTCTAAGCGCCAGTATTCACTGCGGTCGAAAGAGGCTATCGTCTGCATGGCACTGTCGCTGGTTCGAATCCAGGCCGATACGGTGACTTCTGTGCTGTTGGGATCGTTTAAGACAAGGTTGCGAATGGCCACGTATCTTCCGGAACCGAGGTTCAGTGCGCTTTGCCCGATCCAGCCGGGAGTGAGCCATTGCGGTCCAACGATTTCACCGTGGTTGACATGGCCGGACCAGTCCGGGGCGACAGTACCAACCCCTGCATCGAGCTTCCACCAGCCGATGAGATTCGGATCAGTAATATCTATAACAGGCATAGTGCTGAAGCTCATGACCTGGCCTTTATGGGTAGAGGTGCCGTCAAACTCATCGACCCGCCAGTAGTAAGACTTATCAAACTCAAGCGTTCCGGGGTCATAAGTTGTTAATGCTTGTGACATACCCGTGACGGCACTGTTCACGTCGTCAAAACTATCACCGAAGTACACATGGTGCAGCTTCGCGCCGAAACCGGCAGTCCAGCTAAGCGTGACATCCGGGTCTATATATTTGGCGCCGTCAACAGGGCTGGCATTGTAGGCGGCCTGTGGAGGTATAGAGAAGCTCCAGACGTCGCCCTTCCAGGGACTGTTGGGCTCGGCATCATTGACCTCGTCAATCCGCCAATAATAAGTTGTGCCCGTAACAAGACCTTCCGGATAAGGAAATCCGGGAAGTCCCAAAATTAATGACGCCGAGGCCTGATTGCCTATAAATGTATCGCCTGTGCCGTTGTTGACATCGTCAAAATTATCGCCGAGATACACGTCATGCGAGAGAGCCAAAGCTCCCGGCGACCAGGTAAGATCCACCCATGTAGCTTCAAGGACCGCTCCGTCGGCCGGGTTGGGGCTCGATGCAAATGGATATGGCTCGCCTCCTGATAGCATGATTTGCTGAACCTCTTCCTGTGTGAGGACCTTATTATATATACGGACATCATCCATGGACCCAACGAATGGTCTATCGCCCCGGGTGGGACGATAACCTATGGTAACATCCAGGGTGTCGTTGGCGGCGATATCCCACCCATCCGGGTCTGTTGATTCCATCGTATCATCCTGGCCGTCCACGTAGAAGGTAACATCTCCACTTGAAGCTGTTGCGTTCTCTATTACCGTTGCCGCAACGTGGTGCCATTCGCCATCGATCAAATCGGTGTTACCCTGAACATTGCCGCTTCCATGCGAGATCCGCAGCCTGTTGCTGTTGATCCGGAATTCCACTCTTTGACCGTCGACGTCAGCGCCCCAGTGTACAATTTGCTCGATATTTGCAGGATTCGATGTTTTGACCCAGGCGGTTATGCTAAAAGCGCTCGTGCCGAGAACACCCTTGTAGCCATCGATAATTACGTAATCCGGATTTGCCTGGAATTCCAGGGCCTCCCCGAAGACACCGGGCACATACTGCGGACTACCGTGAAGTGTACCATGACGATCGTTGCCGGAGATATCGAGGGCGTGGTCGTCAAAGGTCCACCAGCCCATAAGGCTCGGATCAGGATCGGCACTCATACTTGGTGTAATCAGGCCAAGTAATAAAATAAAAGAAGATAAATAAACTAATTTCTTACGCATAATATTCCTCCATAAAAAAATGTAGGTTGTTAAGTGAAATGTAAAAAATATCTTTACCGCAAAGCACAAGGTATCTATTTCAACTCTGTGCTTTGCATAATTTACAATAATTCCTCCTCTATTCGAAATACTACCGGAATTACGCCCACAGGATGACCAAAATCCACAGATACCCGGCTGTGCGGACACAAACTTCACTAACATTATTTATACCAAATCAGCCACTTTGACGTCAAGAATAATCCCCCCGTGATTACCCAAAAACTTCCAGATAATCAATGTTACTGAGCCGCTTATGGCTGAATCATTAGTTTAAGAAGGGCCTATACCGAATCAATTGACATAGGCCCCAAATTTATATGAATCTGATATATTATCCATTCAATGTTAACCCAACTTTCGCAGTTAGGCGATGAAAACACGATTATAAAAAATTTTTTCCTGCATAATGTTTCCTCATTCCCCAAAATACTCTCAAACCTTGCATGGTGAAGACCTTGCCTATTGCAAAGCTGTTTTCTTGCTGCGAAACTATCGGCATGTTTCTGAGAAGTTATAAACGCAAGAAGAACGGCAAATGGCATGAGTATTTCAGTGTCGTGGAGAATCGCAGGCTTGCCAAGGGCAAAACCCTTCAGCGAACCGTGTTATATCTTGGTGAAATAACCGGCTCACAAGAAGATGCCTGGCGTAAAACTCTTCAGATTTTTGATCAGGACACCGGCAAGACACTTACTAAATCTCTTTTTGCCGAATGACCTGACCAGCACCTACTTTGAAGGTCTTTGTGAGCAGAATCCCAAGGCTCGATTCGGCTACAGCAGAGACAAGCGGTCCGATTGCAGGCAGGCAAATCCATCAAATGTGTTGACCTGACAATACCGCCGCAAGGCAGCAAAGT
>CAZZAX010000215.1:0-8908 GCA_964653075.1 uncultured Pirellulales bacterium | reverse complement strand
TTTACAATGATTTTATCCCAGTTCCTGCACCGGTCCGACGAGGGTCTCGTATTCGTTGAATGTTGATTTATCGCCGGTGCGAATCAACTCTGCCAACGCTGCAATCTTCGGTGCGTTTTTGTTGATGTATCTGTGTGCAATCGTCGCCTTGCGTTCTTTCATAGAAACTGTTTGGCCGTTGCCGGTCT
The DNA here is from genome assembly GCA_964653075.1 of uncultured Pirellulales bacterium. Lineage (GTDB taxonomy): Bacteria > Planctomycetota > Phycisphaerae > Sedimentisphaerales > Anaerobacaceae > NIOZ-UU13. The sequence goes on along the minus strand of CAZZAX010000215.1, from coordinate 8,720 downwards.
GCCCGTTCTCTGCCACAGGAACCTGCATATCCACTTTCGTGCTGGCCTGCCCGCAGAACAGATAACCGTTAATCAAATCTATTGCTATATCAACCAGCGCCCGGCCGTAAAGGTCCATATATTCGTTGCCTTGCTCTTTCACATAGGCAATCGACTCTTTCATTTGCTCGGTCCCCGCTGCAAGTGTTTCGAGCAAATTTTTTACCTTCTCATCGAAATCCTCTCCGGCCAGCTCGGTGATGAATTTCTCCGCTGTCCCGCTGCAAACTCCCCGAACCGCCGCGACCACCTGCAACTGGCTTGTCCCTTCGTAAATAGTTGTAATTCTCGCGTCGCGTGCGTAACGTTCGCAGGGATAATCACGCATATAGCCGCTGCCCCCTAACACCTGAATCGAATCATAAGTAACGCTGTTGCACATCTCGGAGCAGTAATATTTGCTCATCGGTGTCAGCATCCCTGCGTATCTTTTATACCTTCGTGATTCGTTCCTGAGCTGCTTGGCCTTTACTTTATCTTCGGGCCGGCTGGTTTCGAACTGTTTGGTGTATCCGATTTCCATATCCACCACTCGCGAGGTCTCGTACAAAAGCGCCCGGCCTGCTTCTATTGATACCTTCATATCAATCAGCATGTCACGCACGGCCGGAAGCTTCTCGATGGCAACCGCGAACTGCTTCCTCGTCGAAGCATAATCCCGTGCAATTCGGAAAGCCGCTTCTGCTATACCCATCGATTGTGCCGCGATACCGATACGCGCCCCGTTCATCAGGCTCATAACGTATGTCACCAGACCCCGCTGACGCTCGCCGATTATCTCACACGGCGTATCGTCGAAAAATATCTCGCACGTCGGCGAGCCGTGAATACCCAGTTTGTCCTCCAGCCGGCGAATATGTACCGTCGGCCCCGGCCCGCATACGAACAAACTGAGCCCCAGTCCTCCGCTTCGGTCCGGCTCACTGCGGGCAAGAACCAGCAGCACGTCCCCGCAGCCGTTGGTTATGAACCTTTTCACGCCATGCAGAAACCAGTTCCCCTCCTCATCCTCAAACGCTCGCAGCTTCACCGACTGCAAATCCGAACCCGCGTCCGGCTCGGTCAGCACCATCGCGCCGGTCACCTTCCCTGCAGAAAATTCGGGTAAATATTTCTGCTTTATCTCTTCCGATGCGAAAGCGTTGATAGTCTCGGCTATTCCCTGCAAGCCGAATATATTCATAAGTGCCGCATCCGCCCGCGAGAGTATCTCGATGGCCATCGAATAGACGATATTCGGAAAGTTCAATCCGCCGAACCGGTGGGGCAGCGTAAAACCCATAACCTCCGCCTGGCCGAGCTTCTCAATGGCTCCCTTGATCCCCTCGGCACGGGTCACCGAGCCGTCTTCGTTAAGGATGTTACCCTGCCTGTCCACGTCCTCGGCCCGCGGCGCAATAAAATCACCGCATAACTGGCCCAGCGAATCCAGCACCATGTCATAATTCAATACGGCCTCCTCGGCGTCCGCCGGTGCGGATTCGAATTCGTCCGCAAACTTAAACCCCTCCTCACAAACCTCCGCCGGTTTGCCGAGGTCTATATGCCTGAACAAAAATTGTATATCGTTATTGTCCCTGAAAAAATTTGCCATTATCGTTTCTCGTTTTTCATTCAAATTTACGCAGGGTGGGGTTTGCCCCACCATTTACTTCCATTAATCTTTGATTCCTTTTTCCTTAATTGCCTTTATCATAATCGGCACAACCTCATTCAAGTCCCCGACTATCTTATAATGTGCAATACCGAATATCGGCGCATCCGGGTCGTTGTTAATAGCGACAATCTTCCGGCTCTGCGACATCCCCGCCTGGTGCTGAATCGCCCCGCTGATACCGACTGCAATATACAAACTTGGCCGGACCGTCGTCCCCGTCTGCCCAACCTGATGGTCGTGGTCTATAAAGCCCAGATCGACCGCCGCCCTTGTCGCCGCCGGCGCCGCCCCCAGGCAATTTGCCAGGTCCCATATCAGTTTGAAATTGTCCTTATTGCCGACACCTGCCCCTCCGGCCACGATTATCCTCGAAGCCTTCAAATCAACCTTCTTAGGCCGTTTATGCTCGTCGAGAATCTCCAGCGGCAAATCCTGCCGGGACAATTCTACCACAGCTTCGATAATCTCACCGCTGCGCGTCGTGTCCGCCTCCGGCGCCGGCATCACACCTTCGCGGACCGTCGCCATCTGTGGCCATCGGTCTAGATTTATAATAGTCGCAACGATATTCCCCCCGAAGGCTGGCCGTATCTGAAACAAAAGGTTCTTATGAACCTTTTTGTCCTTTACAGTCTCGTGGTCGCCGATTTGCAAATCAGTACAGTCGGCTGTTAGCCCCGCCTTCGCGGCGCTTGCAATCCTCGGCGCCAAATCCCGCCCGGCTGTAGTCGCCCCGTAAAGCACAATCTGTGGCTCATACTTATGGATTAAATCATACATCACCTTGGCATAGCTGTTCGTCTGGTACGCCCCTAACAAAGGGTCCTCGGCCAGATAAACCTTGTCCGCCCCATAGTGTATCATCTTTTCCGCAAGCTCTTTAACGTTGTCCCCTAATACCGCCGCCGCTAATTGCACACCTAAAATATCAGCTAAATGCCGCGCCTTACTCATCAATTCTATCGGCGTGTCATCCAACTGCCCGTTATGCTGCTCGGCAAATACCCAGACTTCACCTTTTCTGTTCACTTCTATCATAATTTATTTCTCATAATCCGCAGATGCTTTTACTCATCTACTCATCTTCTCATTCACGCAATTGTCTTCTCTTCGATCAATTCGTGTATCATATCCGATATTCCCTTATCGTTCGGCTCGACTTCCTTACTTTCCTTCACCGATAAAACAACGCTCTGTATCCTGTGCACCTTTGTCGGCGAGCCGCTTTGCCCGCACCAGCCCAAATCCGCCTCGAGAAAATCCAGGTCCCATTGCTTAATCAACAGGCCCTTTTCTACTAACTTGCTGCATTTATGCTCCGCCAGCTCCTTGATGTCCGCCTCTGAGGCATCCGGATTCTCCGCCTTGATTTTTCCCTCGACCTCAATCGGCGTAAGTGCCTTTTTATACTTCATCATCTTCTTTGCCGCCGCAACCCTCGGCGAATTCGCATCGCCCATAACCGTAACCAGCGCCGGCAGTTCCGTCTTGACCTGCTGCCAGCCATTCCCGATATTCCGCTGCGCCGTGATGGTCCTGCCGTCGAGCCCCATCAATTCCTCGACGTATGTAATTTGCGTAACGCCTAATTTCTCCGCCAGTTGAGGCCCAACCTGCGCCGTATCGCCGTCAATCGCCTGCCGCCCGCAAAGAACGATATCGTAATCTAATTTCTTAACTGCACAGCTAAGGATATAGCTCGTCGCTAATGTATCGCTCGCCGCGCATCGCCGGTCCGTTATCAAAATCGCCTCGTCCGCCCCGCGATAAAGTGAATCGCGAAGAATCGCACTTGCCGCCGGAAGTCCCATCGTAATGACCGTTACATGCCCCCCGTGCTGGTCCTTTATCTTCAGTGCAAGTTCCAGCGCGTTAAGGTCTTCCGGATTGTAAATGGCCGGAAGCGCCGAACGCTTCACCGTCCCGTCGTCATTCATCACATCGCCCGTAATCTTCTTGGTGTCCGGAACCTGCTTAATCAGTACGACACAGTTATAGCCCAACTGTCTTCTCCTTACTTTATCTCTTTATCAAAAAAAAGTATCTCATCCGAGATACAATTCACTATATACGTTAAGATATAGGGAAAAAGCATTGTATAAGGATTTGTTCCCAAGTCAATCCCAAAAGTGATACTATCAAAGCCGCCTAAAAAACAATAATCAATAGTAAATAGACAATAGTAAATCGAAATGTTAGCCCTTTTTCAATATCGCCGTCTTGCTAAGAAAAACCTTAGGCCTTTCAACTTCTGTCAGTCCGGCCTCCCTCGCTTTTCTGATAGTTTCTTCGAACGCCGTCTTTGAAACACGAAATGGTGGTTCTACTATGAGAACTTGTCCGTTCGGTTTTAGTATTGTTACCATCTCATTAAAAAACTTTTTCTTATTTGGCACTTCATGGACCACATAAAATAATAGAACAAAATCGACATTCTCTGATACGCCTGTTTTGTCCTCCTGGCACTTATGCAGTGTGATACGTCCCTCAAGCTCTGTTCCTTTAATCTTGTCTCTTAGTTTCTCAAGCATACCTTCCTGTAAATCAGCGGCAATAACCCGGCCGGTTTCACCGGCCATTTCAGCCATATCAATGGAGAAAAATCCCGGCCCGCACCCTATATCCAGAACTGTCATCCCTTCTTCGATATATGCCCCGAGTATTTTCGGAGGGTTTTGTATCCATCTTCGAATCCTGTTATCGAGGCCGCCTGCCCTTTCAACCGGGCATACATGATGGTTCCTGTTACTCACTATATCTTTCCTCTTCTAAAAAGCTAAACTACAGATTATATGTTTCTATATAAATCCCAAACAGAACAACTCGCTCCTCTATCATACCATTGGCCTTCCAATAATTGCAACAATCAAAGCCCAGTAAATAAAGCTTTTTCCCTTGCATCAAGCACGAGTTCTATCGCTAACAAGTAAAAAAAGGGCCCCTGCGGTGCGGAGGGAGAGGAAAAAGCGAGATATCCGCAGGGGCTTGATGTGCTATTTGAACTTCAAAGGGTGAGAGCGGAGTAGTTCTACGTGCTGGCTCAAAAAAAGGCGTTCAACACCACAACAGCGAGAACGAGATTTTGAGAGGTTTGCATCTGGAAGAAGCAAACTTGGAAATGATGAGCCAGTGGAGGTAGAGAAGGGTACTCCACTCTCGTTGTAAATTTTATTTTTCATTTTTTCAGTCCAGACTACCACGCACACTTCTGTTCGCACCAGAAGTTGTGTGAGCCTCTAATATTATAACGAAAGATTTCAATAAGTAAAAGCCTATAAAAAGAATCAATTTATCCCTAAGGGAACAGCCCACATAATCCACATATATCCCACACGAAAAACAAACGAGATCACGTCTATCATCAGTAATCATTTTAATAAGCTTATTTCTACCTCCGGTTCGCACCAGTTTAAATCACTTCACCACTTCGTGTTTACGTGATTGTTTGATGCTCATGCTGGCCGGAGTTTATCCCCGAGTGCTACCCCCATGACTCGCAACAGGGGGGTAGAAATGCTATTCAACTGCCTGCTCTTATCTATGTGCCTATAAGGCACCTCATGCCGTCCTCAGGCAGTAAAAGCTACAAATGAAACTTGTCCCCTCAAGCCGTCAGCGGGGTTCAACCTCAATAATCAATTTATCCCAAAGGGGGGGGGCCCAAGTGATAATCATTTGAAAATCCTTCTTGCCTTTAGCACATGCCGTCATTACCGAATACATAAGCAGGTTACGAGTTGAAACAATCGTCACCCTGAGCGCAGTCGAAGGGTCTATTTAAAATATATGTTATTCTGAACGAAGTGAAGAATCTCAAACACAATAATCAATAGTCACCAAATAACTTGTCCTCGGTGAGAGCTTTCTTGCTTTTCTGCCGGGGATCAATAATCATTTAAAAGGGCCTGCCAATAATTGCAACAATCAAAGCCTATTAAATTAAAGCTTTTTCCCTTGCAAAATAAGTGTGTTGTTTTTAGATTTTAAGTTTCATTCTCTATAGCAAGGCAACAAGAGGTGAGATATATTCAAGATATGGAATCAAAACAAATACCAGGTCGAGCATTCCTTGATACTTGCTCCGTCAATTTTATTTTAGAGCATGGTGAGTGTATTTTTGCGGGTGAGCAACCGTCTCCTACTTTGAGCAAGCGTGTTCTTAAAGACATAGGCGCATTCTACAATATATTCCAGACTGGGGACAGAGCAATGTGGCAGCTTGCAATATGTCCCTTTACATATAAAGAAGTGATAGAGACGCAGGATTCTAAAAAGAAACGCTATCTTGAAAATTGGTTCTTAGAAGTTTGGAACTACTGGATCGAGACTATCAGAAGTAGTAATGATTTACCTTCTTTCATTGAGGCTGAGGAAATGAGAATCCAGCTTTTATCTTCAGTTATTCTCGACGTGTTACCAGATATAAGTGACAGGATACTCATTTGTGATGCGATAGTTTACAATTGCGATTGTTTTTGTACCAGAGATTGGAAGACCATTCTAAAGAAACGTAAGTATTTGAAATGTTTGCCAATCAGAATCGTCACACCTTACGAATGGTGGAAGCTAATTGAGCCTTATGGAGCGTTATGGGTGTAGCTATAGGGAAGCGCTTTTATAAGGCTACCACGAAAGACGAATAAGAATACTTCTCAAATTAAATTATAAAATTCCCCTATTAGACCGGGTTGCTAATCGTAGCGATTGTCTGGCCAGCTACAACGGGGACAAGTGCTTTCATTTATATCGTAACGAAATCCACAGTCTGGGCAGATGTTAATCGAAGGCTCAATAATTGCATCTGAAATTGCAGCGGTCACATCCGAAATATGCTGTATCTGCTCTGAGTGTGACAAACTTTTATTCGTTATTATTTCATATAACGGTTTTAACGCATTGTCTAAATCCGTTTTAGTAACAACTTCCTTGCATAAATGTTCATGCATTTCATGTATCATTCGATAGTCCGCTGGGTATTGCTTCTCGCACATGGCATACCAGAAATCTCGGTTATCCTTTATGAATTTACGCTTTTCTGGATTTCCACCTAATAGGTCGTGGCAATTTGCACACAGTGGAGCAGCATTGTCTTCTTCATCTGTACCACTATCTGCTTGTGGAATGATATGATGGACATGGACAGCCGAATACTTACGGCAAACGCAGCACTTGAAATGAGCATGTTCTTTTACCTTTTGTTTTATTTTTTCACTGAATGGCATAATTGTAAATTCTCACACAATTACATGAATCAGTCAAGGCCTTTTCCCACCACGAAAAAACGCTCTAAGCACGGCTCAAATCGATGAAATCAGGCGGGGAAATGCCCGATATATGAGTTTGCGGACAATGAAATGATAAAAACAATATATTCATATGATGTTTTTTGTCATAGTTAAGGGAGAACATTATGTCGGAAATGAGAGACAGAAAAGAATTCGTAAAACGAACAAAAGAAATACTCAAAAAGGAATTTTATAATTTTGTACACAAAGATAGAGAAGTAACCTTCTTGTTGAATTGTTTGCTCGGACTAATAGTTACAGTTTCTGAAATTGAAAAAGCGGAAGGAAATAAGGTTCTTGACGGTGAAATCGACGATAAGTTTCTCGCTTTGATACCTAAAAAAATTGGATTTGTTAATGAGAAGGATGGGGTGGACGAGGATTTAGGTTTGATTAATAAGAAGACTGTGGCTGAGTTAAATATACATGTATGTCATTGGGATGAACTAAGTAGAAAAAAGAAAAGTTGGTTACTCAGCAAAATTCGCAACGGTATCGCTCATCTAAATATTGAGTGGGAGAATGACAATGAAAAAATTAAGGCTATAAAATTGTGGAATAAGCCATTTGGTCCGAAAAATGCTAAAAAGAAGGACTTTGAAATAATCTTTGAGATTGAAAAATTGAGGAAATTTGCTATTGGATTATCCACTAAATACTTGAATTCGAAAAAGACAAGATAGGCATTTCAATTTAAAATAGGAACAGTTCAAAAAACGACAGGCGTCAGCCACTGAGCTGACTTTAATGAGCCTTTGCCTAAGGTGCGAAGTGGATGTAAAAAATTATTTCTACCTCCGGTTCGCACTGTTTTTTATCACTCCGCCGCTTCGCGCCTACGTGATTGTATGATGCTCATGCTGGCCTCAGGTAGAAATTCTATATAATCCATCTTCGTTTTGAGTTTTGAATTTTGGTAATTCGTGCTTGTTTCCACCGTAGGTGTCCTGTGGAGGATTTAGATATTCGTTCTTCGGATTTTCTCAATCTTGTCATCCTCCGTCAGCACTATTGTTTTTTTGAATTTTGATTTGTAATTTTGCAATTTACATTTTGATTTATGAAAAGTGTTGATTTCTTTTATTTTCGTATAATTCTGAACCAAAATAGCTCAATTTCCCTCAATTTCTATCCATTTTAGGCTAATTTCCTACTACTTTTTGCCGACTACCTTCAGTGGCTTCGAGAGAAAAATCGTTTGGGCAGAGGGCCAAATTAGACCGGCCATGGGGGGAATTTGGACATCCGGGGCCACGAACGATTTTTCTCGGTCGTCCGAAACACCGAATGCACCTACACAATTCCTAATGCAATAAACGCATTCTTAACCGATTCAGATATAAGAATGTTTATGTGCTGAACAAGTTTTCTTTCGGCCCTTCGCAAGAAAATGAGGGCCGAAAGAAAACGCTTCCTGCGATAGAAGGAACTCGCTTAACCAGCATCACGCAATACAGTCAAACTTCGCCAGATTTTCGACAAAAAACACTAAAAACAACACAAAATCAACCACATTTTCCCCCAAAACCTCTCTTTTCTCGGTGCTCTCTGTGGCTATTAATTCTTTGATTATCGCGCGCAAAAAACGCTGGTAATTTTTAACAAATTTCAAAATTTCTAAATTTTTTTTTATTCCTTTCTACATAAGCACTTAGCGAAATTCACCCTCCCGAAAATCCCCGATTTTTCGAATCAATCGTGCAGGTACGTCTAATTATAGAGGGACTACTTTTTTCCCT
>CAZZAX010000214.1:0-9032 GCA_964653075.1 uncultured Pirellulales bacterium | reverse complement strand
ACATCCACATCCGCCTGCAGACGCTTTTTGAAAGTATCACGCTGGAGCATCTGGGCGACAGTTTTTTTGGCGGCTATTTTGATTAACTCTATCAAAGTAAGCTTTTCAAGCCACTCACTGTTATACCTTATTTCAAGCTTCTCTTCGGAGGTATTTAAGATTTTACCAGCCTGCTCAAAATATGTTTTTGCGTTTTCCCGGATTTGCTCGGGTGACAAAATAGGACGAGTTGCATTTTGGCCCGTGGGGTCGCCGATTAGTGCTGTGTAATCGCCGATAATCAGAATGGCTTTGTGGCCAAGGTCCTGGAACTGACGCATCTTTCGCAATACTACGGTATGGCCGAGGTGTATATCAGGGCTGGTGGGGTCAAGTCCGAGCTTGATTCGTAATTGTCTTGACGCTTTTGCTGCATCAGTGAGCTTTTCGGCCAGCTCTGCCTCGGTGAAAATTTCAACCGTGCCGCGTTTTAGCTGGTCAACTTGTTCTGCGATTGCATTTGTCATATATGTTTCTCTGCAAACGAAATTATTTTGAAGGGGTGATTATAAGGTGTTTGTATAAAATTGACAAGTGCCGGTTTTGCAACATAAAGAGTCGAAATTATTTTGTGAGATTTTTGCATTTATTGTTGAATCTGTGCCTGTTTACCTGCTACGCCGCCGGAGACAATAAACGTCATTACCTCGGAGCTTTCGATATTCAGGGGTGTAACGGCCTCTTTGGGAAAGATCAGGACATTGCCTGCGAAGTTGTATGATTGAGGTAAATAGACAGCGACATGGTCCTTGAGTCCGAGATTATCGAGGTTTTCTCTTGTCATAAAGCCGACTATCTTTGCGTAAGATGATGCTCCGAGCGTTACCAGCACCGGTTTGTCGAATTTTTTCTTTTCGCCGGCAAAGGCCTCCACGAGGTCTTTAATGGCACTGTATAACATCTTGACCAGTGGAACGTTTGCGAATATCCTGTCCAGAAGACCAAAAAGCTTTTTGCCAATGAAATTCGAAGCAAGCAACCCGATAAGAAATATACCCCCAAACGTAAATAAGAGCCCTGCCAGAAGCCTCAGGACAGGGTAATCTATAAATGGAAGCAAGGTACTAAAGAGAGAATATAGACCGTTAAAGACGTAAAAGAGAATAAAAATTGTTACCCCTACAGGTACGAAAACCAGAAGACCTCTCAGGAAGTATTTTATAAATCTTTTCATTTGACGACTCCATTCAAATATAGATTATTTTGTAAATAATTTTGGACATAGTCTTTTACGGCATTTTCAAGACTGGTTGTTTTTATATCGTAGCCGGATTTGCGAAGGCTGGTTATATCGGCTTCGGTGTAATATTGATACTGGTCCCGGATTGATTCTGGCATTTCGATGTATTGTATATTTGGCTGTTTATCCATAGCTGCAAAAACGGCTTTAACTAAATCATTCCAGTTTCGGGCCTTGCCGGTACCTATATTAAAAAGACCGCTTATCTGCGGATTGTCATAGAAAAACAGGGTCATTTCCACAGCATCCTTGACATAAATAAAATCACGTAACTGCTCTCCATCGGCGTAATCGGGTTTATAAGATTTGAAGAGGCGAACCTTACCGGTGGCTTTAATTTGTTCGAAGGCCTTTAATACGAAGCTTCGCATATACGCTTTGTGGTATTCGTTCGGGCCAAAAACGTTGAAATATTTAAGGCCTGCGATATTTTTCAAAAGGCCGGCTCTATGTGCCCAAAGGTCAAAAAGATGCTTGGAATAGCCATATATATTTAATGGTTTGAGGATATCAATTTTCTCCTGGTCATCGCTGAAGCCGGCTGATCCATCGCCATAAGTTGCAGCACTGGACGCATAAATGAAACGGACATTATCGGCCGTTGCCCACTGGGCCAAAAGCTTGCTGTATTCATAGTTGTTTTTTATCAAATATGAGGCATTTGTTTCGGTAGTATCAGAACAGGCGCCAAGATGAAAAACGGCCTCCAGAGGGCTATTGAGCTTATCTTCAATAACCATATTAAGGAAATCGTCTTTTTCTACATAATCGGTGAAGGACAGATTGCACAGATTCTTCCACTTCTGATCTTTGTCAAGCTCGTCAACGACAAGAATGTCCGAAATATTCCTTTTGTTAAGGGCTGCGATTATCGCTGAGCCGATAAAACCGGCTCCGCCGGTTACGATTATCATACTGTAAATCCTTTAAGTGTGTTTTTGAAATATGGGCCAATAAAACACGTGCTTTATATGTTCAAAGTACATCGAAAATTCCGAGCATACACGCATAAATTGCTCCGTATCGCAAGGTCCTATAAATTACACAAAATCAATCTTAAGCTTATTCTGATAATAAGCATGTGTCAAATGTTTAAGCTTTCGAGGGGCATAAAAAAAGCCATTCAAAAATGAACGGCCAATAAAAAACCTATAAAAAAACAGTTGATTATTTAACACAAAGCGATGTAGCTTGCAATCGCCAGAAACAAAATCCGCTTTTTATTAAATATGAACGGAAGCCAGGTTTCATAATAGAATTTGCTCATTATTGCCCCTCTCGGAAAAAATTTGCAAATCTTAGCTTTTTTATTTTGAAAGTATTATACTTGATTTGGCTATTAAAAGCAAGAAAAAATATCTTTCGATAAATGTAAGTGCTTGTTATTAAAGCATATATGTTAAACAAAAAAGTTATTTTTTGTTTGCTATTTTAACAGATTTGGTATAAATGTATAGCTCCGAGCAGCTAATTTCCAATCTTTATTTTTCCAAGATAATACCAGCCATCCGGCTGTTTGCCGGATATGGCGAGTTTAACTTTGGGCTTATTGGAGAGCGAATCGAGAATGCCGATTTGCAGGTCATATTCTCCAGAGGGCAAATTAGATGGTGCTATTACTTTATTGTCGTAAAGATTATCGCCCGGCAGCCAGGTTCGAATATCGGCATCGGTGGTTAAAATTTCAGCTTTTTCATCGTTTTTGAGACGTAGAGCAAGAGGGAATTTCTTATAACACGGAGCAACACCTTTGTTTTCCCACCATGAAGTGAAAGAAAGTTTGCTGTTTGGATTGAGCCTGTCAGGGTATGTAAACTTGCGGAGTACAAACCTGTAGCCCATTTTCTTAAGCCACCTGTTGACTGAAGGCCGCCATTCATTCGGCAACGGCGAGGATTTGGCGTTGAAAGAAGAAATATGCCACTTGAGGGATTCGTCGATTATATGGTCAACGTCCCATCCCATGTCTTTCCAGTGCTGCATGACCCAGCATATCTCAAGGGTAACCGGGGCTTTTTTCCAGGCATCCTGCATACCGAAGTTGATGATTGCCTGTGGGTAATAATCGTTCATATGCGACCATTTTGGACTGAATCCTCCCATGTCCCCGAGGCAATCGACCCTCCAGCCGACATCCGCTCTGGAAAGCCCGTAATTGTTGGTTTTCTTGTCAGTCAGAAGCATAACAAGATGAGTTTTCTTAAAGGAGTCGGTATAGGCGTTGACCAGCGCCTCCCTTGTTTTCTGCCTGAGCAGGTCAGAGCCTGCACCCTCACCCCATGCTCCGACAATCGATACATCGACGCTTTCGAGATCAGGGTGTCCGTCATAGCGTTTGCCAAGAATTCTTATCAGACTTGTGAAATGTTGTACGTACCAGGGATGTTCGGGATCAACCTGCCACTTTCTCTCGGGCAAATCTTTCCTCTCTCCAACCATTGTACGATACCAGTCCGGCACATCATTTCCGGCACCTGTTCCATAAGGGGCGATACGCAGCATTAACGTCTGACCTCGCTGCCGGGCTGTTGTAAGGGCTTTGTCTATAAGGTCCCATCGATATTTACCCATTTGAGGCTCGATGAACTTCCAGTAAATTCTGAAGTATGCTATCGTCGTCATGGGATAGTCTTTGTTTTCCAAATTACCATCAAACTCCTGATAAACGATGGGCTTACCCTCAGTCCAGCCTTTAGCTGCGTTAAGGGAATCGCCGTTGAATCTCTGAAAGGTCATAAAGCCGATCCCGGGATTTATCAGGATATCGTCAATTTCCTTTGGCCGGACGATAACCGTTTCCTGTGCCAGGACCTGAACACAGGATGCTGCATTTAACAAGGCTGAAACAAAAATGCATGTGATTAATCGTGAGTTATTCACAATATTGCCCCTTTATCTCTATGAAACTGCCGGATAAAAATCCTCAGCACTTTACGCAAAAGAGTAGATAATGTAAGGATACATAATACAGATTCGAGATGCCTATCTCGACTTAAAACCGAACTTATAGAAGGCTCCAATAGTACTATTTACTTGACCTTGAAACAAAGATGGATTATATTTTTTATTATATTTTGTGTCAATTAAATTTAGTTTATCGTTATTGTTGACAAAACAGCTCAGATGATGATATAATACTGTGAAGATAAATTAGGAGACTAATAAATGACTGAATATATGCAATATATCCTGTCCTGGGGAGGAATTCCCGGCGGGTGGGAGTGGATTGTTATCCTCATCGTGGCTCTGCTGATATTCGGCAGGCGATTACCGGAGATAGCCCGAAGCGTAGGTAAGAGTCTGACCGAGTTCAAGAAGGGCATTAACGAAGCGAAGGAAAGCACCGACGATTTAGCGAGTGATGTGCGAGAAATCAAGGATGATGTTGTAAACGAGGCCAAAGACGCCGCCGGATTGGATGAATCCGAGACTATGAGCTAACACATCTAAGCGGAGAGTTTCTTCAGACTCGCCTTATAGATTGATATGGGCAAGACCGAAAAGAAGAAGAAACAAGACCCCCTCGATAGTTCTATGAGTCTGGGCGACCACCTTGAGGAACTGCGCGCGCGATTAATATTGGCTTTAATGGGATTGGCTCTCGGGGCCATTATCTGCCTTATCTTCGGGCCTCGAATTCTTGCATTCATCCAAAGACCGTACTATAACTGCCAGCCTGATAATAAACTCATTGTTATTGGTGTGGCCGACTCATTCGTAGCATACTTTAAAATATCACTTATTTCGGGCTTGATACTAACATCACCGTGGGTATTCTATCATTTATGGATGTTTGTTGCGGCTGGATTGTATCCGAATGAAAGACGATATGTGCAGATAGCAGTGCCTTTTTCAGTGTTATTATTTGTAACAGGGGCCCTGTTTTTTCTTTTTGTCGTGGCCCCTATTTCTCTAAGATTCTTCTTAAAGTTTGGCGAATGGATAAATGTCGAGACTTCATGGACGCTACAGAAATATGTGTCTTTTATTACATTGCTTATGCTTGTCTTTGGTATCGGCTTTCAGACGCCGATAGCAATTTTTATCCTGAACAGGACTGGACTGGTTTCAATTCCCGCTCTCCGCAGATCAAGAAAATACGTATTTCTTGGTGTCTTTGTAGTTGCGGCAATGGCCACTCCGCCTGACGTTATCTCTCAAATAACTCTGGCTATACCTCTTTTTGCCCTGTTTGAGATGGGTATAGTGCTAAGTTGGTTTGCAGAACGCAGGAAAAAATCGAAAGATAAACAGGATTAACTCTGCTCACTCCCATAATGCATATATTATTTTAAATCTATGTTAACGCTGATTAACACAAACAGAATGATTCCTCCAATCGGCCCTATTGCTTTGGATTATATTGCATCGAATGTCAGAAAATCCGGCATCGATGTAGAGATAGTAGATTTGTGCCTGTCTGATGACCCGTTGAGAATGCTTGAGAACCATTTCGATGTGCATAATCCACAACTTGTGGGGATTTCATTTCGCAATACGGATGATTGTTTTTGGCCGAGCGCCCGGTGGTTTGTACCTGATTTAACTGAGACTATAAGTAAAATACGCGATATGACTGATACACCAATCGTAATCGGCGGAGTTGGTTTTTCCATTTTTGCCCGTCGTATTGTCGAATATACCGGTGTAGATTTTGGGATTCGCGGCGATGGTGAGCAGGCAATAGTATCCTTAGTGAATGAGTTACAAAAATCAAAACATTTTGAACGTGTCGATGGATTAATTTGGCGAGCTAACGGAGAAATTTACAGTAATCGGCCATCCTGGCCGGGTCAACTTTCTTTGCCGACAAATCGCGACCAAATTGATAATCTAACTTATTTTAAAAAAGGTGGCCAATGTGGTATTGAGACAAAACGCGGCTGTAACCGTGGATGTATTTATTGCGCCGACCATTTGGCAAAAGGTAAGACAGTCAGACTCCGAGAGCCTTCTGAGGTTGCTGATGAAGCACAATCCCTCATAGTCCAGGGAGTCGAGGTATTGCATTTGTGCGACGCTGAATTTAATATTCCTCGAAATCACGCCTATGCGGTCTGCGAAGAGTTTATTCGGCGCTCGATTGGCAAAAGCTTAGGCTGGTACACATATATGGCGGTGGTGCCTTTCGATGCTGAACTTGCTAAAGCTATGAAAAAAGCCGGCTGTATAGGTATTAACTTTACTGGCGATTCTGCGAGCCCTGCGATGCTGAAGACTTATAATCAGCCTCACAATAAAGATGACCTTGCTTTGGCGGTATGTTTATGCCGTGATAATAATATAAAAGTTATGATAGATTTGCTGCTCGGCGGGCCGGGTGAAACGCCGGAAAGCATTGCACAGACAGTAGATTTTATTAAGCACATCGATCCTGATTGTGCCGGTGCTTCACTTGGTATCAGAGTTTATCCCGGTACCCGAATGGCCGACATTTTGTTGAACGAAGGCCCGGCGGAGACGAATCTTAATATCCGTCGAAGGTACTCCGGGTCTATCGATCTTTTCCGGCCAACTTTCTATATATCGCAGGCTTTATGTCCGCAGTCGGCCAGGCTCGTAAAAGATTTAATTGCCGGTGATAAAAGATTCTTCGAGCCGACAGAGCCGGAAGCTCTTGAGTGTGGTCAATCGACGGACCATAATTACAACGATAATAAAGAACTGGCCGAAGCAATTAAAAATGGCCAGCGTGGAGCATATTGGGATATTCTCCGTAAGCTTCGAGTTGATTAGTCAAGAACAATCTCATCCTGATAGGCCGGAACAACTACTTGCCAGCCTGTTTTCTCCCTGATGTAATCGGCGAATTGGTGTGCGCTTTTGGTTTCACCGTGTACGATGAAAATTTTACGGGGAGGTTTTTTGAGTTTTTTTAGCCATGTAAAGAGTTCGTTCCTGTCCGCGTGGGCTGAAAATCCGTTTATACGTTTTATTCTTGCTTTTACCTGGTGCTTTTTGCCGTGTATTCTTATTTCTTTTTTGCCTTCTAAAATTATTCTGCCAAGTGTACCTTCAGCCTGATATCCGACAAACATGATGGTGTTTTTGGGATTTGTGATATTGTTAACAAGATGGTGTTTGATTCTTCCACCGGTGCACATTCCGGAGCCCGCAATAATAATGTTCGTTCCTGTAATATGCTTGATTCGTTTCGATTCGTCGCTTGTCCCTGTAATTTTTAATTCGGGGAAATTGAAAGGAGATTCGTTGTTATGGACATGTTCGATCATTTCTTCATCGAAAAGCTCTCTGTGGTGCTGGAAGACTTTTGTGATTTTCGAAGCCATCGGGCTGTCTAAAAAGACTGTCAAATGCGGAATTGTACCTTCGAGCATCAACTCATTAATGTAGTATAAAAGCTCCTGCGAGCGTTCGAGTGCAAAGCTTGGTATTATGATATTGCCGCCGGCTTTTTTTGCCGAGTTTATTACGTCTGCAATCATCTTTTTGGTATCTTCTTTTCCCTGATGCACCCTGTCGCCGTATGTTGACTCAATGAGTACGTAGTCGGCCTGCTCAAAAGAAGCGGGATCCTGGACAATAGGTCTGTCCGGTCTGCCCATGTCGCCTGAGAACAGGATAGTACGCTGCTGGCCGTTTATTTGTGCCTTAATTTGTATTATCGAGGAGCCGAGAACATGGCCGGCATCAAAAAATGTTGCTTCAAGGCCATTAGCAAACTGTATCGGCTGTTTATATTTTACCGATGAAAAAAGGGGACAACAGACTTCGACATCCTCAGTAGTATATAGCGGAACTACAGGAAAAGGACCTTTTCTGCCTTCTCTGGCGTGTCTTTTGCGTTTGTACTCAGCATCTTCTTCCTGTATTTTGGCTGAGTCCATTAATATGATTTGTGCAATCTCTCCAGTTGCGGGTGTGCCGTATATTTTACCTTTGAATCCTTCTTTAACGAGCTTTGGCAGCAGGCCGCAGTGGTCCAGATGTGCATGAGTTAAAAGTACGGCGTCAAGACTGTTCGGGGGAACTGTAAATGGTTCCCAGTTTCTCGCCTTGAATTGCCGTTCCTGATAGAGGCCGCAATCTACAAGAAGTTTCGTGCCGTTGGCTTGTAACAAGTGGCGGGAGCCGGTAACGTTCTGAACTGCACCGAGAAAATTTAGCTTTAGCCGCATATTTTACCTCATTTTGACAAATGTTGTTTAAGTAAAGATATTGTAACGGTTTATAAGTATGATTTCAAGGAGAATATCAAACTTGAGACTACAGACCGCAGACTCAAGACCAAAAGACAATAGATTGGGTTTGTTTTGGCTTTGAATTGGCTTTGTTTTTCTATCTCGCCAGCGGGAAATATTTTCATAATTCTTTTGTGAAAAAGCGTTTGCGTTCATTTTCAGCCTTTCGATAATTGGGTTTGAATTGGCTTTGATTGGGTTTGAATTGGGTTTGTTTTTGACTTTTGTCAGACTGGCCAAAATTGCATAATTCATTGCTGTTAAATTATTTAAGTTCATTTGGACATTTGGTGAATTGGGTTTGTTTCGACAAAAAGTGTTAGCACTTTTTGTCGATTTTTCCTTTGATTTACCTACTTTTTTCATTTTTTAATCCCGGATTAACACGGATTAGCACGGATTTCATATTTAAGATCTCAAATTAAAATCCTTCCCATTCGACTACGCTCAGGGTAAACTCTTTCGCTCAGGATGAAGAATTGTATTAAGTTTTTTAGGAGGGAAAAAAGTAGTCCCTCTATAATTAGAGGAACCTGCGTGTTTGATACGAA
>CAZZAX010000213.1:0-9200 GCA_964653075.1 uncultured Pirellulales bacterium | reverse complement strand
CTAACAAGATCTCCAATGCCTTGCGAAGTTTAATATATGACAGGGGATCCATCCCAGCCGGAGTGGCTTGCTCGACCTCCGCATTCTCGAGCAAATCCTTCCAAATAGGTTGTATTTGTAAAGGCGGAACTACTGAGTTTTTTAATATCTCAATAACTTCGCCAAAGGATGTACCCGGATTCAGCTCCGATAGGTCAACAATCTTCTCGATCTGTTCATGGACGGCTGCGTCAATCGGGTCTAATCCTATTGTGGATTTTGGAGTGTCGAGCTTTTCTATCCACAATTTTTGAGGAAGCATACCTTTCGTTCCTATCACAATTACTCCATCGTCCACAATATAGGTGGGTTTTGCTGATTCACCAAGCTGGCTTGTAGTAACACTTGCTAACAAGATCTCCAATGCCTTGCGAAGTTTAATATATGACAGGGGATCCATCCCTGCCGGAGTGGCTTGCTCGACCTCGGCATTCTCAAGTAAGTCCTTCCAGATTGGTTGTATTTGTAAAGGCGGGTCTACGGAATTCTCCAATTTTTCAACCACTTCACCGAAGGACATTCCCGGGGCCAGGTCCGAAAGGTCAACAATCGTCTCCAGTTGCTCATGGACAGCTTCGTCAATCGGGTCTAATCCTATTGTGGATTTTTTGATGTCGAGCTTTTTTATCCACTGGCCGATTTGGTTTAAATTTTCAGGCGAGGCCTTTGCAATAACCCAATTATATGTTGGCTGCGGGATAAGGACAATCGGCTCTTTTCCCTGCTCAATAATAGCGCCATCCTCGGGTCGGCCATTTATGAGCTTCTTCAATATCTCGACAATCTCGACCGGGTCGCCGTTACGGATTTCAAAAATCTCTGTAACAATTTGATCGGATTTGGATACATCAAACTGCGCGATAATCTTCGCAATACGCGTCATATTTTCGGCCGTATCACTTACAATCAGACTATTTGTTTTTTCATCTGTGTTGACATGACCGGTCTTACTTAGCAAGGGATTAACAATCCGGGCCATATGAGATGTATCATAGTGTTTTAACGGGAATATTTGAACTGTCTTTTGTTTATCAACAATCTTCGCAAGAGAGTCATCAATTGAACGTGCAGGTCTGCGTCTCCGTTCGGTTGCAGGTCTGGTCTTTTCCTGCTCACTGTCTTCCGGTCTTTCTGTACTGCTCTTTGCTATTGTTGGCTGAGTAATTACGTCAGTGGTTGTCCTGGGCGGCTCGGTTACTATCAGGTTCTCAGTCTTGGCCGGCTTGTCCTGTTCGGGAGAGGCGATCGCATGAGCTGTGATTAGGATAAGCAGTTCTTTTTCTTCGGTTTGGCCGTCTTGCCGGTCCGCTATTTTGTGGCCCCCAAAAAGCAGTGCCTGGCCATTTTCTGCTATATAGCGAAAGCTTTGAGCGGTTCTCTTTACAATCGGAGGCTTGTAAGGAGCTTTCCCCTTAAACTTACGTTCTTCTGAATCAAGGAATCGGCTAATCTCTGATTCGAGCTGCATATCGATGTTTTTATTTTCTGACAGTTTAGGCCTGAGCGATAAGGCGATGCTTTCTTCGACCCTCTCGAGTATCGGCTGTGGTTTCTCGGAAGGATTGTTTGGTTCGGTATAGTCAACGATATAATAGGTTTCGTTACTCATAACTTTGATTTCGGCCGTTTTATCTTCCAGGCAAAGTACTTGTGGAGCAGCGAGCACCTTAGAATCTTTGTGCGCCCGGACAGCTTTGAGAAGTAAGCTGACATTGCGATCAGGATGTATGAAGCTCAGTTTATTAGAGCCATCCACGGCCGCGAGCAGCTTAGTCTTTAGTTCCAACAAATCCTTAGCTTCGTCCGGGGAATCTGCGTTATGGTTGATATTTTGAATGAAATCCTCGGTTACTGCCAGGAACCTTGCTTCGATCAGGAATTCTGTTCCTATGATGTTGATGCCGAGCTTTTTCAACTCTTCAGTCTTCTCAAAGCCGACGTGGCAGTCGTTGTATAGAACATTTGTTCCCTTTTCTTTTATCAGGAGCTTTTTGTCGTATGCTATTACTGCATCAGGCCGGACTGCCAGCGTTTTTCCAGATGCCAGATACGCGACGTTCTCTAAAACCCAGTGGAAGTCCTCTACTTTTTTAAAGTAATCGGACAATTGTCGCAGAGAATCCGGATATTTGTCGTCGTGGTCATTGGCGTAGATGAGCAGAGCTTTGCCCAGGTTGGATAATTTTTTGCCAGATTCAATACGTTTGGTAATTTCAGGCAGCTCAAAATCTTCTTTGGCCAGAACTTGTAAAGGCTTCTGCTCATTTTCCTTTTGTCTTTCTGCCCTGCTTTTTGCTATTGTTGGAGGTGTAATCACTTTAGTGGTCGAACTGGGGGGTTCGACCGCAGCCGGGCGCTTTGCCTGAGCCGGCTTGGCCTGTTCGTAAGGGCCGACCGTCCGAGCTGTGATTAGGACAAGCAGGTCTTTTTGTTCGGACGGGTCGTCTTGCCGGTCTGCTATTTTATGGCCCCCAAAAAGCAGTGTCTGGCCGTTTTTTGCCGTATATTGAGTGGCTTGTTCGATTGACTGTCTTAACGGAAGCTTGTATGGATATTTCCCCTTATACATCTTTTCTTCAAAGCCGGTGACCGTGATAATCTCTAATTCGAACTCCATATTGATGTTATTATTTGGTGTCGGGTTGGGAGTAAGCGTCAGCGAAATGCCTTTTTCAACCTGGTCGAATTTAGGTTCGGGCTTCTCGGAAGGCTTGTTTGGCTCGGTATAGCCCGTGAGGATAGGTATTTTTTTACCAACAAAGATTTTCGCTGGTTTACCTTCCCGACAAATTACGTTTGGAGCGGCGAGCACCTTAGAATCTTTATTGGCACGGGCAGCATTAAGAAGCAAGCTGACATCAAGGTCGTTAAGTATAAGGCTCTGTCTTTTAGAAAAATCCAGAGATTTGAGCGTTTCGGGTGTGAGTGTCAAATCGCTCTGAGCTATGCCCTTAGAATCTTGTTCGAGGTTTATGTTTTTAAGAAAACCTTCACTGACCGACAGGAACTTTGCATCGATTATGAATTCGGTTCTTTTAAGATTGAGCTTTTCAAATTCTTTGGTATCGACAAAACGTACGCTAAAGTCCAGAAACAGAACGTTTGTTCCATCAGCCTTTTCAGGCAGTGTGCTATCATAAGCTATGGGTATGAAATGGGCGTTACGCTGGGCTGATTTTCCTTTGTCGAAATACTCAACATTGTCACGAAGCCAGTCAAAATCCTGTTCATCCCGTATATAAGGTTTCAATTCCGGAATGCTCTCGGGCAGGTTCTCGTCATGGTCCTCGGCATACATAGCAACGGCAAGGCCTAATTTCTTTAAATTCTGAACCGATAGTGCTCTTTTAAACCTCTCGATCTGCGTATCGGTTATTTCCTTTGAATTTGCGGGTGGGATCATTATGGTCGGAGTTATAATAAACAGTACCTCATTTGCCTGCTGTACGGTGTTCTTTATATTATCTCCGGGCACGGGGGGATTACCTACTAAGCCGCCGATTATCACACTTTCGCCAGGTTTGGTGCGTGCCTGGGTGGAAAGTTTTCTTGTGGAGATGGGCATAGGTTGTACTTCAAATGTTGATAATTTTGGTGAGCCGAAATCTGCTTTGACGTCCAGAATTATGTGACCATCTTCAAAAACCTTTGGAGTGATTTCAAGCGAGTCAACAACATCCACATATTTTTTTTCAGTTGATACTTGATTCAGTTGATCACTGCCACCAGGCGATGCCTTGATTATTTGCTGTAGAGGTACTTGTTGAGTTGATAAAATTGTTGCCGTTTTACCGCTGAGGGTCTCAATCGTTGGATTCATCAGGATTTTAATATAGCCTTTTGAGTCCAGCATTTTAACGAGGGCGTTGAACTGCTGCCCTGTTACTCGCTTATTCCTGTCGGATTCATCCTTGGCTACGGCTGTGGCTTGGGCGACTTGTCTCAATATGACATCGACCTTTGAGCCCCGAAGGCTTACTTTATTGCCCAGGAGGTTCTCGACATCTTTGAGTGTTTGTTTGTCTATTTTTGAATCAAGAGGAGCTTTGACACCGAAGCACTCAATCCGGACGTGTGCTTTATCCTTATGAGGGGGGGCGGAAGTTGTTGCCACAGGGACGAGCGGAATGTTGCCAGCGGGGGATTCTTCGGCCTGCGCAGTTGCGATTTGTATATCATCGTCAACCTGCATTTCTGCCTGTGGCTCAGTAAGCATGGAATCGGATTTGTTTGTCAGAGCGAGGGTTGTCGGTATGACAAGTGCGATTATGAGGAGAATTACGGTTGCGGCTGGTACCCAGCTCAGGCCGGAGTTGTCGGTTGAGTCCTTGCCGAGGAGGCGGCATATACGCCTGAAAAGATTGCCTCCTGATGCCGCTACGGCCAATTTGCCTCGGGCTGCGCGGATTTCTTCCATTGAGGCAAGGGCCCCTGCATAGGAGACTCGGTCGCCTGATATGCTTACGGCCATATCGTCGCAGCAGTTTTCTCTTTCTGCGCGAATTTTATATGAGACCCACCACACAGCCGGATGGTAGAAGCCGAGTGTCTCAACAACGGTTTGCAGTATATTGACAAGATAATCGAATCGTTTGATGTGGGCCAGCTCGTGAGCTATTATGGCCTCTAATTGTTCGGAGCTTAAACCTGTCAGGGCGCTGACAGGCAGCAGTATGACGGGCCTTAGCCAGCCGACGACGGTGGGTATCTGGACCAGGGTGGATTCCATGAGCCGTATTGTTTGTTTGACTTTTAGTTTTTGGGTCAGCACTTTTAGTTTTTTGAGCAGTGTGGAATCTACCTGTTTGACCATTCTTCGTTTGAGACGCTGCAATTGTGTCCAGCCGCCCAGATTCCAGATGGAAAGTCCGAATACACCGATGAGCCATCCTGAGACTATGTAAGGTAATGCCGGTTCGAGTGTATCAACTGCGCGCTGTTTGAAGGGGATTGCAGGAACCACAGTAACGCTTTCGGGCTCAAATTGTTTTGCTATTACTGTCGTTTCTGGTGCAGGCATTTCTACAGCCGGTGGTGGCACGGGCATCCTGCCCGTGTTCACGGCCTGGAAGGCCGTGCCACGAATCGCCAATACAGGTACCAACTTAATTGTTATAACCGGCAGCAGAACTATCAGCGCCAAGGCAAGACAGGCAAAGATATAACGCAGGTTAGCTGTGGATTTTCGCAATATTCTGAGAAGGATTGCCAGGATTAACGCGACCGCTGTGGCCTGCCAGATAAAATGAATCAGTGTCCAGCCAAGCCTTTGTACGATTTCCTGTGAAAGGATGTCTTCTAAAATTATCATGATTGTTCCCTCCGGAACTCATCGAGCATTTTTCTTATTCCTGCAAGCTCTTTTTTCGAAACCTTTTTGGCCGAAAGTGCCCGCATGACGAGTTTTTCCGCCGAGCCTGAGAAGGCCCTATCGAGCAGGTCGCCTACCAACTGCTTCTGGGTTTTTTCCTCTGTAATCGCCGGCTTATAGATGTGCTTGAACTGAGAGTCATCTCTGTGCAGAAGCCCTTTTTCGGTCATTATCTGCATCAGCTTTAGAGTGGTGGTGTAGCCGGTATCCTCATCCTTGTTCATTGCCTCGTTGACCCGGCGAACCGTGCTTGGCCCGTTATCCCATAATATTCTCAGGATTGTTACCTCTCTGTCGGTGGGTCGTGAATTTTTGTATCTTGCCATAATAGTGCTCCTTTAATTCTGTTATTATCCTCTATCGGCATAATGTACGAATAATTTCGTAGAAGTCAACGAAAAAATTCGTAGATTTGAATTTTTTTTTGTATCTCTCTTTCCGGCTTTAAAAACACATAAAAAAGGCCTATATGCTAATTTTGCTTAGATAAGTCGTATTGCCGATTGGCTAAAAAGTAAAAAAAGAAGTTGACGAAAGCGATTTCTTGGCCTGCAACTTAGTTACCGGAGTTGACAGATCAGGTACGTGCTAAAACCGGTCTTCCTTATCACCGGTATACCAGCTTAACGGCACATCGTCTCCTGTCGTTTCTTCAATAGGATCAACGTGTCCATCCAGCCACAAAACGCTGGTTCTTCCACCCGTCCTATCCGGATCGGAGTATCTGACATTGTGCCTGAAAATCTGTCGATAGAACCTCTTATTTAATCCCTGTCGATATCTGGTTAGATTCATATCACCGGGGGTGTTATTGTTGTGAAGGCTATCCGTAGTTAAGCCGGTATGTGTTGGTGAACCGTGGGCATGGTCGATGCAATAAATGAATTCCGACAGGCGGTATATAGTTTCTGTATTACGGTTTTGGGCCCTTCTATGATTATTCAGGCTAAACGCTGCATGACGAAGTGGAAACCTGTGGTCATACTGCTTCGTGCCTCCGTCAGGGTATACGATCCTGATACCGGAATCGTTTCGAAAGCTCGGACAGCTAAATATCTTCGTCTGGTCTCTGATGTAATCCTTGTAAAAAGTGCCCCAATAAGCCCAGCGGGAACCCGGTGTTAGATAAGTATGGCCGTCCGACTCAAACCACAGATAACCGGTGGAAGGATACGTATTAGGAATCTTGCGTTCGAAGTCTTCCAGGTACATCAGCACAGCCAATCCCACGTTCCTCAAATTCGATCTGCAGACTGTCTCGCGCGCTGTCTCTTTGATCTTTCGCATGGCGGGCATTAATACCGCCAGCAATAATGCGATAATGGCGACTACCACCAGCAGTTCGATTAGCGTAAAGCCTCTCCTGATATGGGTTATGTACTGTCGTTTGAAATAAACCATCACTTTACCCTTTAAAATCTCACTAGGTTTCTGCAACAGAAATTTCACTCCAGAATCACCTTTTTTTCATCTTAGTTTTCATCAATCTGCTTGATCTTCGCGTCGAGCTCGCTTAATCCGAAACCTTCTGCAATTACCACATGCTGGCTGTCAGTCAGAATCAGCCAAGGAAGCGAGGGGACCCCCCACGTGAGGCGTGTTCTATCCTCATTGCCATGAACCGTTCCGAATGGGAAGGAGATATTATGCTTTCTGCGCCATTCGTTGAGGTTGTTCTCGTCAATCTTCGATGCTTGCACTGCCGCAAACGCCATGCCCTTAGCCTTGAGTTCCTGTACCCTTGCATTCAACTTTCGTAGGCAATTTCTCGACGGCCTCTGTTCGATATCCAGAAAACATACAAGTATCATCTTACCGGCCGTGTTTGCCGGTAAAAGGTCAATTTTCAAATCTTTCAACTTGGGCAGGGATTTTCCGACGAGGAAAGGAGGAAGTCGCTTCGATACATGCAATAATCCGGTAGAACTATCCGTAATGTACGTTCCCTCGGCAAAATCTACATGATATAAACCGTCATAAAAATTTGGATCATTAATCTTTATTTCTTTGATTGTCATAGTGCTTCTAATGCCGGTTCCTGTAGTCATACCGAAAGAATGTTCACCGCTAACGGGAAACCAAATCCCTGGCTTCACTTGCTCAAACCGGGCTTTTTCTCTTAAATGAAGCTTTCCTTCAAGATAATACTCCCGTAAAATCATAAAGTAACCCTGATTGGGAGCAATCACGCCAATAATCTTCCTGTCTTGCGAGCGTAATATCTCAATCCGGTAGTTTCCATCATTTTGTTTTTCAATATTTATCTTTTCGTTTTGTTCTAATGCTCTTGTAAGATCACTACAGAACTCACCTCCAAAAACTGTCCAAGGTTGCGCGTATCTTTTTGTTACTTCAAGAGGTTGTTTGGTTCCACCTATTGTTGCAAAAGTACTTCCAGGCCTTTCGCCATAGAGAACTGAGTTTTTCCCATCCCATGTGTTTGTGGTTTTCCTTATTCCGTTGCCAGTCCGATTACCTTTTGCATCTGCTTCTTCCTCTATCATCGTTACTCTTCCGGTACCCTTATTATCCAACGCCAAGTGGTCTGTTTGGTAACGATAGGTTCGTTCCTTGTTTTCTTCCTGTGGACGATCTCTTCTTAAATTTAGCCCCGGAATATTTTTCAAAATGTCTGTTGGATAGGACATGAACTTCTCATTGATGCATTTGAAGTTCTCAACTTTGTTGCGGTTTTCAATCATTTTGTCCAGAATAGATTTAGAGTCAGAAGATGCAGCGGCCGGCTCGGGCTCTGATGCGGCTGACGGGCTTGCGGGTCTTGTTTGTGCGAAGGCGGTCCCTACGGCCAGGCATATCGCCGCAACGCTCACGCCAAGGGCCCATGCCGCTCCGGTTCGCGGGTTGCCGCAGTTATTTTTCAGGATGCGCTGGACCCTTCCTGCCAGAGTTTTTTTACTGCTTACTACCGCGGGTACAAATGCCATCTGGCCGCAGGGGATCAAATCGAGCAGCGATTCGGCATAGTCCGTACAGGGCTGGCCGGTAGCTACGACCCAGTCGTCACAGGCCTGCTCGCTTAAGCTTACCAGACGGGACTTTGCCCACCATAAAAGCGGGTGCCAGGGCATGATACAGACGAAAAGCTCTGCTGATAATCCGCTGATATGGTCACGGCGTTTGTAGTGCGCTAATTCATGGCAGAGGACGCCGGCCCAGTCAATTCTATTTTCAGTTAGTCCGGCTGCGCTCGACAGAAGCAGGATTGGTTTGCGCTTCCAGCACCATATCACGGGGCTTTGGACGCCTCGGCTGCTGTAAAGGCTTACATCTTTATTGATTCGGAGTTTTGCTTTGGCAAGATGTACGGCTTGTTCAATCCTATCGCAGTCCAGAGGTATCGCCCGGCCGAGCAGGCGAACGCCTAATATAAATGTCACAACTAAACGGAACGCCAAAACCAAACTTGCCGCGAGCCAGCCGTATAACACGACCGAACGCAGGGGGAATGCTGTGTTTTCCGGGGTAGTTATTGTCGATGTTAAATCCTTTTCAACTACACCTGACTTTTGCCCAGTAAGTTCAGGTGGAATAATTTCAGTTGTTTCGAGATTGGTCGCTATGGCCTGGTCTTCCGGCTGTGATTGTATTAAGGCCGGCTTGGCTATGAACAGACCCAGCTCATAGTGCTTTACCAATATGCTGATAACCGGTACAGTTACCGCCGCAATAATCGCCAGAATCAGCACCTGATGTGCCCTTGCCGAACGATGCCTGAGGATGAAGCTGCCTATAAGGCCGGCCGCAATAAAAATTGTGCTCTGCCAGAGAC
>CAZZAX010000212.1:0-9223 GCA_964653075.1 uncultured Pirellulales bacterium | reverse complement strand
GCTGCGATTGCTTCGTTGTGAAAGGATTCTCGGGGTCGAATTTATACGACATTTAACGCCTCCCTGCGAAAAAAAGACCACAATATATAGAAAAATGACCGGGAATTAAGCCAGATATAGTGGTAAAACCCGTAAGAAACAGTATCGGCAAATTAATGATAATTTGATAACGTGTAAAGCCCAAATTTTTAAATTTCCTGATAATTTTTTTGGTTTCGCTCTTAATCCTTGTAGTTACTGAATCTATGACGAGAAAAATTTTTTTACCTGGGGGCAATCTATCTTTGATAACCTCACAATGATGTTAAGATAACGATATGTCAGCCAAAACAAATAGCAAAATTGAGGCGATTCGCGACAAGATTAAGAGCTTTCCGGCCGGGCCCGGGCTTTATTTTATGAAGGACTCCGGGGATAAAGTACTTTACATCGGCAAGGCCAAAAACCTGCGCAGCCGAGTGGCCAGCTACTTTCAGCCGGGCGGCGACCTGACTTCATCACGCGGGCCTAAAATAGTTGAAATGCTCTGTAAAGTCGAAAAGGTTGACATTCTCGAAACGCCTAACGAAGTCGATGCAGTGCTCAAAGAGGCCCGTCTGGTGAAAGACATCCGCCCGCCTTACAATACGAACCTTGTCGATGACAAGACGTTTCCGTACCTGGAAATCACCGGCAGGGAAGATTTTCCGGGCGTCTATATCACGCGGAAACCCCGCCAGAAAGGCAGCAGGTTATTCGGACCTTTTGCCAGTGCAAAGGACCTGCGGGCGGTCCTTGTAGTATTACAGAAGATATTCAGGTTTCGAACGTGCAATCTGAAAATCAGCGAAGACGACAGCAAGCGAAGATTCTTCCGGCCATGTCTTTTATACAGCATAAAACAGTGTACCGCACCGTGCGGAGCCAAAATCGACAAGCACGAATACAAAAAAATTATCAGAGACCTTGTAAAATTCCTGCGTTCGAAGCGTTCGACTGTCCTGCGACAGTTAAGAAAACAAATGGCAGAGGCATCCGGGGCGTTCGAATATGAAAAGGCCGCAATGTTCCGCGACCGCATTCGACTTATCGAGCGTCTCGACCGCCGGGGCACACCTGATGAAAACGTTCAGCCGGAGGTCTTTGCCGCCGACCCTACCGAAGCCCTGATAAAACTGCGGGAATTGCTGCAAAGGGCTGAGCCGGTCCGGATTATAGAGGGGATTGATGTGGCCAATATCGCAGGGAAAGAGGCGGTCGGCTCGTTGGTTAAATTCATCGACGGCAAGCCCTTCAAAAGCGGCTATCGAAGGTTCAAAATAAAAACCGTCAAAGGTATCGACGATTATGCAATGATTGCAGAGGTGGTTAAACGCAGATATAAATACGCCCTGCGCGGTGAAGAACTCTGGCCCGACCTTGTCCTGATTGACGGCGGCCTTGGGCACCTGAGAGCCGCTGAAAAAGCCCTCAGAGAAATGAATGCACCTGATGTAACGATTGCCTCGATTGCCAAGAGAGAGGAAGATATTTATTTGCAGGGTAAAAGCAAACCGTTGAAACTGGCCGCCAATTCACCTGTACGCAAGCTGCTGCAATATGTCAGGGATGAGGCCCACCGCTTCGCTCAGCACTACCATCACATCCTGCGAGGCAAAAAACTGCTCAAATAAAACCTGACTTAACTCTGTGACGCTGATCATACAAAGTATATGCTATATTATAAGAAAAACTTTGATTAAATCAGGAACCAATCGAGCACTCGTCCAAACAGAGCTTGAAGCCCATCCGGAGATCCTTCCGGCATATCCTTCGTGCGAAAGCCGTGGTCCGCCCCTTCGAGTCGCTCGGCCATCACGTCGCGGTTTTGTACGGCCAGCTCCGCCCTTACGACGTCGAAAGCCGTCACCGGGGTCGCCGTGTCGTTCGTGCCGTGGGCGAGGTAGATCCGTGCCTCGGTACGTAACAACTCCATCGTCAGACTATACGGTAGGAAAGTTGCCCAGCGGCGGTAGGGATGCCCCATCCAGAACCTTGTTATGCTGGTGGGGTCGGCCTGGATTCGCGTCCACTCGTCGTATACGGCCTGGCGGCGCTTGGCGGCATCCCCGGGGCCATCGTCCGGGCGAGGACAAGCGCGTAATTCTGCCAGACTGAACAGTTGGGTCGGTCCCCCGCAGGCAAGGCTGGCCACGTGGGTCACCTGTGGTAACTCGGCGGCGACGCGGGCAGCAACGAGTCCCCCTTCCGAGTGGCCCATGACCAGAGTAAGATTGGGCTGCACATCCGGCAATGTCCACGTGGTACGCAAAGCGGCTATGTTAGCTTGAGCCCAGCGCGGCAGCGTGTGTTCGGTGAGGAATTCCTCGGACGCTTCTCCGGCGCTGCCCGGCCGTTTCGGTTGGTCGCGCAAATTTACCCCTGGTTTCTCAACGACGAGCACGCGCACCATACCGTTCGCCTCCTCCAGGAGCAGGCCCGGCATGCCCGCACTCAGTCCGTCGCCTTTTCTTGGGAAGACGGGCCGGCACCCTGAGCCCTGGATAAAGAGGACTATAGGGAGCCTCTCCTTCGTGTTCTCGGCAGGTGCCACGGACACATAAAATGTGATCGTACGATCCAGCATGTCTTTGGTGGTGTAACGCTGGAAAGGAACACTCAGGTCTTTGGGATCCAACAAGGCTTTCTGCGACTCTGCCCTGATGGGACCGAGAATTATCAGGGAGAAAACAAGGGACAAACTCAGGTTACCATACATGGTATGTACCCTCCTTTTTAATAGGATTTTTTATAGTTTCTGTGCAAAGAATTAACAAGCTGATTTTGCAAAAGACAATATTGGTAACCGTTCAAATATTTTTTGTATCGGGTAATAAATGCACCCAACATAAGATGTCAATATCTTAAATTTACATTCCAATTTATAACACGTTCAAAGCGGCAATGTAAGTGGAAAATATCTGTTTTTTTCAGGTGGAGGCCCGCGTTCGCCTACACTACCATCACATCCTGCGCGGCAAAAAAATGCTGAGTAAAAAATCATGACAACTGATTTGTACAATTCAGTTCAAATCAGCACTAAAATCCGCATCTTACTGAGACAAACTGGCTTGTAGCGTTCCACCATAGGCTCCTATATTGATAATACCACCATTGGGCATAGGCTCTACAGACACTGGAGTACCTGGATCACCCGCATCAATACATGAGCTGGTTACATCATCTATGACCCAGCTTTGACTTGCGGGGTCCCACCGGCCTGCCTGTGACTTCAAATGATAATCGCCGTTAGCCGCATCAGCAAACAACGGGTCGGCATCAATATTACCTTCGCCGGGAAAACCACCCTGGACATTACTATAAGTAACTACAGCAGAAGAGCCTGCTATCTGGACACCGTTGCCATAAATGATGGAATTAAAGACCGTTGGCATCCCTTCGGATATGCCAATATCCGAGTTACCGACGATCGTACAATTGACAAAATTTGGAGAGTTGAGGAGAGTCTGACGTCCGGATTTGAACTTGAACATTACTGCTCCCGAACCGCCATTTCCGGCGATGAGACAGTTGGAAATGGTTGGATTACTCCCCATATACAATTTTATACCCGCACTAACATTATTGACAATGCTGCAATTAATAATCGTGGGAGAGGCTGCGGAACAAAAGATGCTGTTATTCGCATCTCTAATCGTAAAGCCAGCAAGCACACAGCTTGCATCTTCGCCGCCAGAAAAAGTCACCACATCTCCGTCGGCAGTGATAACAGTTTCTGAGACGACAGTCGAGTCATTTGGATCTGTTGACCTGAGTATTACGTTCTTGCCTTTAAAATCGATGCTCTCAAAAAATGTGCCCTTGCTGACCACTATCTCATCACCATTAACCGCATCATCAATAGCATCCAGGATTGAATGGTATCTTTTTCCAATAGTCACATTCTCAATTTTTTGTACGGGAGCTACCACGTTTTCAGCATTGATGTAGATTGGATCGGCATAGATGGTGGAGCCATATTGGTCGTAGGCCCTTACTGTCCACCAGGTTTCTTCGAAAGGAAATGTGGTTATAATTTCAGCAGGTGGGCTGGGGGTATCGGAAATGATGATGTAATCCATAACACGATATGGGTTAGGGCCGAACAAGAGCTGATAACCGACAGCATTTTCACTTTCTTCGCAACTAAAGACCGCTCCGTTGGTGTCCACAAAAGTACCATCTTCGGGACCGACAAGGGTTACGGGTTCCGGAAGTCTTCCGGGATTTTGTGCCTCATCGTAAAAATCCATATAGCCTGAAGAAGCGGGTCCATACCATTTGAAAATATAGTTTTTTTCCCCGGGACTATTTGCAAGCCGGAGGTTCTTACCCGGACCGATCACGGACCAGTAGGCCCCTCCGACAATTCCACAATTGAATTGGATTGCTGTGCTCTCGGTTAGAGAGTTCCCGTACCAATCACGTGGAAGTTCATGGGAGCCTCTTTCGAAGCCAACATTCAGTATATTGGCTAAAAAAGTGTTAGAGGTGCTCACATAGCTATCCAACCAACACTGCTCGCCATTAACTGAACTCGAAAGCAATTGTCTAATCATCTCATCAGCACCGGGCCCTACTGCATCGAGGGCTGTGACTCGGTTAACTGCATATCGTCTGTCCTGGTATGTCAGGTTCAAATAAATGGCTACCTTGACGGCAGGTAGCCCACCTGTACTCCAGCCAATTGTATGGATAGGTTCTTCGTAGTCAGGTGCTCTGGCCGAAAGATAGCTAATGATAGCATCGCTCAAACGGTTATATGTTGGTGAACCGCCTCCACCGTCGATTCTGTAGCCATCTGGAAAACTCAAAAGGTTCGCCTTTGGGCTCCAAATCGAAAAGTCCCAGGGTGGCTGTGCATACTGCGGTAGACCATTCAAACCATCACCACCGCCAAAATAAATGATTGTTGGCTTGTCGGGATCAAACGATTCGTTCGCTAGGACAATCTTTATCTCACCGAAAGACGGAACAATGATTATTTTCACCATAGAAGGTAAACTTGTCATTTCGCTGTCGCTGACAACCAATTCAAATTCACACTCCTGAATCTCATCTGTTTGAACAAAGCCGCTAATCGTAGGGCTGACAGTGTTTGCATCACTAATTACAACAGATGGACCGGAAATTTGATGCCATGTGTAGTTTAATGGACCGGAATTGCCCGGGTAATAAGAGCCTGTACCTTCAAGAACAACCGGGTCCTGTGCCACATATCGCGATGAACCTGCATCTGCTATAGGCTGCAGGCCTTCGGAACCCAGACTAATTGCCATCGATGATACAACTGTGATAAGCAGAGCCAAAGTAAGTTTTTGGAAAATTGTCTTTTTCATCTTCCTGTCCTTTCAAAAAGTTTGTTTTCTTCCCGAAAAATATGTGTACATTTGCCGCCTTGGTTTTGTCCTTACGAAAACTACGCTGATTAAACGCCACTGAGACTTCCTCCTCTACAAAAGCTAAAGAAGTGTTAGCATTTATTCAGAGCAGATAGTCAATGGTGGAAAACATATATCCTCGCTGTTCTAACTTAAAAAATAGTATGTCCGATTGGGACTATTCTGTCAAGAAGAAATTTGCACACAAATGAAAAGCTGTTAACAGGAACGGGGAAACCAGCCTTAAAATCATCAAAAAAAATGTTGAGTAAAAAATCGTGATAATTGATTTGTACAATTCAGTTCAAATCAGCACTAAAATCCTTTTCCTACTGAGACAAACTGGCTTGCGGCGTTCCCCCATAAGCCCCCATATTGATGCGTCCGCCATTCGGCAATAATTCTGCATTACAATCAGAACCAGGGTCCCCAGTGTCGATGCAAGGCGAACCTACAAGCAAATGATAATCGCCGCTTACCCAGAAATCATCATTCATATCCTCATGTGTTCCATTCGTATTCCAAAAGCCGACCTCGACAAAACATGGTTCTGCATTAATATTACCCTGGCCCGGCCAGCCGCCCTGGACATCAGAATAAGTTACTGTGGCGTCTATGTGGCTTTCTATCTGAACGCCATCGGAGCCACTGCTGTTATAATAGATAATAGAGTTTGTGACTGCCGGCTCGTAGCTGGAAACGCCGCACGAGCCATTTGCTACAATAGTGCAGTTGGTGATTGTCAAGATGCCGTCTTCAATACCGTATTGGTCGTTTTCAGCGATAAGACAATTGGTTATTGCAGCGTAGTTGTAAGTTACCCGTCGTCCCGCAGCGTGTTTTCGCATCTGGATACCCGGACCATCGTTGAAGGTAATTTCGCAGTTCATTATTGCCGGATTACCGCCGTTTTGCACTTCTATTCCGGGACCACTATTGCCCGAGATAACACAGTCAGCAATAGTAGGTGAAGCGTCGGAACAATAGACGGCCGCGTTCGCATCGGTAATAGTAAACCCGGCCAGCACACAGCTTTCATCTTCACCTCCGGCAAAAGTTATCGAATGATTGTCGCCATCGATAACGGTAGCCGCCACAACATTCGGGTCGTTGGGGTCGGTTGAGCTAAGTGTTATGTTTTTACCATTAAAACTTATGTTTTCGAAATAAACACCCTCACCGACAACTATATGGTCGCCGGGCCCGGCCTCATTAATGGCATGTCGAATATATTCATATCTTTGTCCGGTTGTTACATTCTCAATTGGCCCATCGGTAGTAGCAAACGACGGACTGACAAGCTCGATGCCATCGCCGGTCCCCAAATTACGGGAATACTTTTTATCGACAGGATTATTCCAGTGTTCATGAACGCCGAGGCTTTTTAATCGCGTACCATCATTTTCAGGGTCATAAAACGTGCCGGAGGGAGGATTGTCCGCCAGAGCCGCCTCGTGCATATAGTTTTCGGGATTGCCGGTTACGTCAGTAATCGCCGGGTTTAATCCGTCTTCGTGCCGCAGAAAGTCCAATCCAACAGAATCAATAGCAATCGGGTCCTGCGAGGCAAATATACTCGAGGTCCAATCATCACCGAAAGACACATACTTTAACACATTGCTTGATTGATTCCTTGCCCCATACAATCCGTCAATCATATACAGCAATGTCTTTGGATGAAGGTGTTTATGGCCGGTCAAATTAACCAGGCATTGATATGTGTCCATGCCTTTACTTCGACCGCCATGATTGTGCAGGGGTGAAGGTGTCCAGCCGCCTCCGGATGGAAAATAAGTCGAGCCAAAGTGGTTCTTTGCACATAATGTAACGCCATACATCGAATGAGGTCTCAGCAGCGCCATGTTGATAAGGTAATCAGCTTCGGTAACACACCTTGGCAAGTAAGCAATTCCGGCCCTTGTATGAAGGGGATTGCTGGTGTCATATGTAGCTGCAACACGTCCATTACGTGCCCTGCCTGAGCTAACTACAAATCTTATGTTCTGGAAATCCGCGTCCGGATTACTTCTGACCTTGTTGAAAATAGGGTCGCCGATATACCGGGAGGCATCGTAAATTGTAATCGCCGAACCCGGTATGCCTGCTATATTTATAAGCTGATTCAGGACCGAGTAAATCACGTGGGGACTGGGCATACCCTGGCCCCGTGTCCAGGTAGAGCCGGAATCCTGGTTCATATTAATCTTGATAACGATTTGTTCTCCCCGCTGGTAGCCGACATCTCCCCTGCCTCTCGTATTATTGAAGTGTTTGAAAAGGGCCTCCCATGCATTCGGGTCGCTTGACTGGCCGGTGAGTTCCCGCAGGGTTTTGGAGACCATATAATCGACGACGTTCTGGTCTGTATGAGCATCGTCCCACCAGTGACCTGTTGAGCCGTCCCAGCTTGTCGCGGCCGGCTCGTGGGTCCACACAACGCGGCCGGGATAAATCCCTTTTGCAACTCCCATCGGGCTGTTCGGCGGCTCGGCAGGTGTAAACGCCGCTTCTAAAGGGGCTTCTCCGGTCACATTAATAGACCACCATATCGCCATAACACTTACAGTTAGGCAAATAACAGCTACGGCGTACCTCGATTGATGAAAGGTCTGCCTGGCTTTGCGGTATGCCAAAGTTGAGCCAATCAGCCCTGTAATCCAAACCACAAAACCGCTCGCAAGCGGCGCCGCAAAACGCTGGCAGGGATACGTGGCACGGGAAGGCTTCGGCAGCACGCGTATCAAAAACCAAATCAGAGACAACAGCCCCGCAATGGGAAACAGCCATATCAACGGCCAATACTTCCTTTTACTCTCAATATATTTACCTGTCTTTGGACATACCTTAGGTTTGTGCGGCTGATGCTTATCGTCCTGAGCCCTTCGAGCAACTGGTAAATAGGATTTTGTTCTTTTTAAAAACACAATAACACCTCCATAATCTTAAAAAACTCCTTACCCTCCATTTTCACCAGCCTGCATTATACTACCCGGCGCCGAAATATGCAACAGGATTAAGCTCCAACCGGTTTTTGAAGCCTCTTTAAGCCCTTAAGTTACAAATCCTGATAAGCACGCTATTTACCTTTCTTATTGAGAGAACCGTTCGGGCCTGTAGAGAACTTTACCCTCCCAGTACGTGTGCCCTGCAGAGCACACAAAAAGGGGCCTATACCGATTTGGTATAGGCCCCGAATTAGCACAACAGCTAATTTAATTCCCACTTATTTGGGAATACAATTAACCTTACAACAATTTCCTAAATCAGGAATTACCTACTCAACTACGGTCCAGCTTGCGCCATCTACCCAGAAATCACCCGTCGTAAAAGCTATATGGAATGTGATGCTCGCCGGATCGACGTCAGCCTCAATAACAGGAGTTGTTACACTGTATTGGGCCCATTCTTCAGTTATGGTGACAACCTGATCACCATATCCTTCCCACGGGTCCGCTCCACGTTCCGGCTTGATATTGATGTCCAGTGTACCTGACTTTGACTTCATATAGACCGAAAGAGTATAGGACTTGCCTGCCTCAAAAACATATCCTGCGTTCTGTAAGCCGGCATCCCAGAAATTCGCACCGGCATCGGCAACCATAACATGCAGACAGGAGCTTCCTTCGATGGGATCTTCGGGAACCGCTGCGCCTTCCAATACCTGAACTACTTCTGCGATAGT
Organism: uncultured Pirellulales bacterium; assembly: GCA_964653075.1. Lineage (GTDB taxonomy): Bacteria > Planctomycetota > Phycisphaerae > Sedimentisphaerales > Anaerobacaceae > NIOZ-UU13. The sequence goes on along the minus strand of CAZZAX010000212.1, from coordinate 142 downwards.
AACAAGGCTGCCATACGTACTCCACGGATCCATAACACCGTCTTCAAAGCCGCCGTTGGCCAGAAGGTTTTCAGCTTCAGCCGGCTCAGGTGGATTTAACAACCTATCGACTGTGTCCATGAAAACCGCCAGGGCCTCGGGG
>CAZZAX010000211.1:0-9241 GCA_964653075.1 uncultured Pirellulales bacterium | reverse complement strand
AATTCTTCCGGCTGTGGCTGCAGGCAAAACTATCGCGGGCCGACGTCAAATTCTCAGAGCTTATCGGGATGTGGCTGAGGAAGGTCGATACGATGACAATAGTTCGGAGCAAAATAACCGCAATTCAGGCAGGTCTGAGTCTAACGACAAGAGACCTGGAAAGCCATTATTTAGCCGGTGGTCGGGTTCCGAATGTTGTGCGCGCCCTCATAGCGGCCAACAGGGCAAATATCGACTTGTCTTTGCAGACGGCCACGGCAATCGACCTGGCCGGTCGTGACATTCTCGAAGCAGTCCAGACAAGCGTCAATCCCAAGGTAATCGATTGCCCCGACCCTCAAAAGAGCAGAGGCACGATAGATGCAGTTGCTCAGGATGGCATTCAGTTAAAGGCAAAGGCGCGTGTTACCGTCCGAGCTAATATCGAAAGACTAATCGGCGGTGCCACACAAGAGACAATTATTGCTCGCGTGGGCGAAGGAATAGTTACCACCATTGGCAGTGCTATAACATATAAAAGCGTTTTGGAAAATCCGGACGATATTTCCAAATCGGTTTTAGCCAAGGGACTTGATGCCGGAACGGCTTATGAGATTCTTTCTATTGATATTGCCGACGTCGATGTAGGTGAAAATATCGGCGCCAAACTACAGGCGGCCCAGGCTGAGGCGGATATGCGAAGAGCAAAAGCCGAGGCGGAAAAACGCCGCGCAATGGCATTCGCACGCGAGCAGGAAATGCGGGCACTTGTGGTAGAAAATGAATCAAAGATACCCTTAGCTATGGCCGAAGCTTTCCAGAAGGGCAATCTCGGGATTATGGACTATTATAGAATGAAAAATATTATGGCCGACACCTCGATGCGTGATTCCATTTCAAAACCCAAAAAGAAAGAATAACAACGAAAAAATAACAAGTTCTTAACAGGCTAATTATATGTACTATTCATTAGCACAAATAATTGTACTTGCCCGCGGCAGGGACATAGAAGGCTGGATGGATATACTCGTACTGGTGGTTATTGCGGCGGTTTATGGACTCGGCGCCCTTATCAGAGCAAAGGGCAAAAAAGCCAAAGAAGATGCTCAGGAACAACAGACTATTAAGCCTCAAAGTAAGCCATCATCAGGCGGCAGGGGGGTACTGCAACAGCTTTTTAGAGAGATTCAGCAGGCCGCCGAGGGTAAACCGACTCGTGAAACCCGCCCTGCGGGCCAAACGACACGCCAGCAAACAGCCCGTCCTCAGGCCGCTGTACGAAAATATGCTGCCGAAACTAAACAGGTAAAACAAACCCAACCCATAACAGCACCAGCGAAACCTAAATTGTCGAAACCAACTCCACAGTTCCAACCCGACTTTGAAATATTACCGGAACTTGATACAGGCATTCAAGCGCTTCCGGAATTTACGAGTAAAAACGTTGTTGGTTTGCCGGGAAAACGTAAAGCTATGCCTGCCGAAGTTGTCGAATCAATGTATCTTTCCGAAGTTTTGTCTGATTATGAAAATCCCAACGATTTGAAAAGGGCGATTCTGCATTACGAAATCTTAGGCAGACCCTTGGCACTGCGTGATCCATCAAGAGTTATTATCGGACTTTCTTAATATTTCTATAATACTTTGCCTTAGACGCGTTGATTTTATTTCGTTCATTTCTTTTTTCACAAGGATATATGATGAAAGAATGCAAGAATTGTAAATCATCCAAGCCAATCATTTATCCTTTACATTGCGGCGATCCAAACAGAGAAATAATAATTGACGGCCTCTGTCAACAAGACCAGCAAAGGCACGATGCCGATGATTGCTATGATAAATTCGAAGAAAAAGATCAGAATTCCAATAATCAAAGTCTTAAAAATAATTTCAGAATAATTATGATATATACATGTAATTTGGTGAATTTGTTTCGAAACTAATAGAAGTAATTAAGCAGAATATTCTATATAACACAGGAAGATTAAACTAAAAAACCATAAAATGTTGAAAATATCTTGAATATTGGCAATTCTGAGCCGCTTCTTTGATATGCGATTATTAACGTCCCATAATATATGTTATGTTTCATTCGCTATTTTTCATCCAATAACAGACATTTGTTCTGTGCTTTAATTTTTTAGTCTTAATTTTCAGGCCTACAGTTGGAAGGGATAATCGGCGTTAATTGCCTGTTCGGCGGTATCCGAGAGGTTGTCCCACATAGTAGTTACTCTGTCCAGGAGGCCCAGGTTCTGCAGGACGATTGAGATATTAACTGCGGCATCCGGACGTGCGAAATTATTCTCAAGGTGACGCTCAAGGTTCATAAGTGAAGATGCGAACTTTACCTTATCGCAATATAGCAAGGCCGTCTTATAGTGCAAATCAAGCGTGTCCTTATCGAGACGGGCGGGTGCGGACAGATGATCGAGGGCTTCAGCTTTTCTGTCGATTTCAAAAAGGCAGATGGCCATTTTATTTCTGGCTCTGTGATAATCGGTATTAATTTCCAGGGCAGACTGGAACGAAAGAACGGCTTCGGTCAACCTGCCGAGGCTCATCATCAATACACCAAGGCGATAGTGTAAATCGGGATTTTGCGGACGCTGGGCGATTTGTTGCCGGTGAGCATCAACTACCGTTCCGGTGAGATTTACAGGTTCATCCTGCACATTATCGTACTCGCTTTCAAAGGGCAAATTTTTGCGAAGGCCTTCCTGGAATTGCAATGTCGCGGTCTCAGCGAATAACATCGAACTGTTCGGCTGTATTGCTGCGGCAAGCGATAATGTTCCGAGTGCATCATGGATGTATCCAGCTAATTTTTGAGCGGTTGACAGGCCTAAATATGCGTCAACTATTTTGTCATTTATCTCAACAGCCTTATTGAATTGCTGTGCGGCAAGCCGCTCCTGGTGCAACTGTAAATATTGTGTCCCGAGCTTTATAGTGGCCTCGAGGAAGTCCGGGCAGATATGCAGGGCCTCTTCATATTGTGAAACAGCCTCAGGGGTGTTGCCCAACATACGAAGGATATCGGCATTTTTCATCAGCAAATCGGCCCTGTTAGGCTGTTCCTGTAATAAATACTCAAGCTGCTCCAGTGCCTCGTGGAACTGGCCCTGGGCAAAAAGCTGGTCCACATTATCATCCTGAGAGTGGAAATTGTCCGGATGTATCAAGATGGCATTGTTGAAGGTTTCTATGGCTTTCATAAATTTTTCGGTGGCAATATACAAATGTCCAAGAGTTACCAGTATTGATATGTCGTCGGGATATTCATTTTTCAATATCTCATACTGCTCTATGGTTTTTTCCGACTGGCCCTTTTTGAAGTAAATGGCGGCCAGTCGCTGAGCGGGAAGCTGTAAATATCTTTTGAACTTCTGGCAGTCCTGATAGAATTCAACCGCCTGAGATTCCTTTCCAAGCCGTTCGTAACAATACCCGAGAGCATAAAGAGCCATTGTATTATTCGGCTGGCGCATATAGACCGAGTTTAACTCCTTTATTGCCTCAGTCAATTTGTTGTTGTGCAGACAAACGGCAGCCACCGCCAGGCGGCCATAAATGCAGGAAGAGTTTTCGAACAGATACAACCTGAGCTGCTCGGCAGCGGCATCGAGCTTTAAATCTGCCATCAGCTCTATAGCCTTATTCAACTGGCGATACCGAACAGACTGGCTGTCGTCTTTCAGGGGGTTTGCCGTATTTAACCAATGCCATATCAAATCGGCAATATCGATGGTGATCGCCCTGCCGAGAATTTCCAGTAGCTGACTCATACACCCTCCCGCGGAGCCAAATTCGATTCTTTATTAACAATCGGGTCCCGGTTGTCCTGCTATTATTTTCGTGTGATTCTCGACCCGCTTTTTTCAACAAAATCACAAGATTGCCCAAAAACGTCAACTAAAGTATCGACAATAGGCAAAGGCGTATTAAGCCCTATTTTGGTAATTAGTCACCTACTTTTTTATTTTGTTATTTCGTTATGGCGATTGTGTGTAATGTGCGGATTGTTACGATTTTAGAACGCGGTTATCGGGTTTTTTGCCCCCCCTGCCACCGGGAAGGCCGGCCTACAAGGACATCCATTACTAAAATCCACATCGAACCATCAATACAAGAACACCCCCCAACAAATTGAGGGGTGCCATATATTTAATAGTACGCAGGCCAATAACGGCAATTATGGCTCACACTAATATAGCCTATAAATACAATCCTTAATCGGACTTTGCCATTTGGGCCTGTTTTTCTATCTCGCTCAAATATGCCAATGTGCGCTCGAGTTTGTCACTCAGGTGTTTTAATTTCAGCATAGTTTTAATCCGCGTTAACAGCTCGAGCCTGTTTACGGGTTTACTGAGAAAATCATCCGTGCCGGAATCAATAGCCCGCTCAATGTCACCAAATTCATTAAGTGCGGTTACCATTATTACAGGAATATCAGAGGTTTTGGGGTCATTCTTTATTCTCCTGCAAACCTCAAAGCCGCTCATTTTAGGCATCATCACATCGAGCAAAATTAAATCCGGCGGCTCTTTAGCTGTAATCTCCAACGCCTCAGGCCCATCATGTGCCGGTATGCTCCGGCAGTCCACATCCTCAAGATAAACCTGCAACAACTCAAGATTCTGCTGATTGTCATCAACAACCAGGATAACCGGAATTCTGTCCTGCCCTTTGTCATCTTTTATAGTATTCATAAAAATAATGCTCCTATAAGCTTATTTATTACTTTTCAAGAGCTTTTAAGATAGCCACACAAAAGGCCGGTAAATCGTCCGGCTTTCGTGATGTAATCAAATTTCCATCTACAATGCAATCCGCATCAATATACTCAGCGCCGGCATTTATAATATCATCCTTGATTGCCATAAAACAGGTCGCCTTTTTGCCCCTGTAAACAGGAGTGCTGCATAACAGCCATCCGCCATGGCAGATAGCCGCTATAACCTTGCCGGCATTAACCATATCGTTCGCAAACTTTATGACGTCTGCGTGTCTTCGCATAAAATCCGGAGCAAAACCACCCGGCACGATTATGCAATCGTAATCGCCTGCATCAGCTTCTGAGGCTGAAACATCAGAAATACAGGGATAACCTTCCTTTGAATGATATTGCTTTTTTGCCTCGGCGGCAACTAAATTAACCTCAAGACCGGCTTCTTTGAGGCGATAGTAAGGAAACCATACCTCAAGAACCTGATACATTTCGTCAACCATAATAGCTACTTTTTTAACCGTCATTTTAGTGCTCCTTCTAATCTCTGCTAAGGTTTTTCTCAGGCGTAAGTCTGCGGAAATTGCTAATTCGGTGAAAGGTTATATAGTTTGCATCATGGGCATTATGGGCACCACCCAGACCATCATCATAAGCGGTTCGCGAAATGGCAATGATATCCTCATTTTCAAATAGCCAGTCTACATATTGAAAAGCATGCTTTTCGCTATCATAATGGCGCAAAATAACAGATTCAACCCTCCAGTTTCTCAAATCCTCAGAAGATACCAGCGTAAGAATATTCCGGTAGGCCGTGGGATTTCTTTGTTTATTAACAAGCGACCAGTAACGTCCGGTCAACCCATCGTAACGAATAGCGAATTTGTTCGAGCCGCCAAAGAAATGGATGAAGTCTTTCTTTGGTTCAAAGGAGACCAACTTACCATTTTCAGAAATGCGGGCAATGGCAGCTATTTCCAGCTCTTCACATTCTACACGCAAAATATTTACAAGCTTTTTCTGCGGTGTTATGACAATATTTCCCTCCAGCCATGCTTTGCCGGGCCATTTCTGGTCGAATTTAAGACGGTTGCTTAAGGTCCAACTGTTCGCTTTCAGAAGGTCTGAATCGACGGGAGCCGACATCACGAAAGACCGGAGATTACTGCCCCATCCCTCGGGCGGATACCTGTCTTCCATAGCCCGCCAGATTCGTCCGTTATGTACCACAACCGGAACCGGGGCACAATGATACTGGCCTTTTTTTACAAGCAGTCCCGTATTCCCATCTTTGGGTATAGTCCATGTAAAACCACCGTCCGTTGAACGCCGGATAACTACACTGCCGTGATGAGTGCTTGTACCTAAAATATAAAGTGCTTTTTTATGTACAAAAATTGTTGACCAGTACTGCCCTCGAAAAACAGTTAATTCTTCCCACGTCTTTCCAGCGTCTTTGGAGCGAAAAATAGCAGTATGATCTTCTTTGGTCTGAGGGCCGAAATAATCATGTGAAGCTATGTAATAACCATTAGGCAAAACAGCCAGACTTGGGGAACCTAAATACTTACCGGTCGCGGCCGGACTGTGGTCGATGACAACGCCGGGAACAGACGAATAATCTGGCGTTTGCGGCTTCTCTAACCCGATAGTTGGAGTAAACTCCTTTATCCAGGCCAGATTGAAAACATAATACTGTTTGCTGCTGATAAGATGAATAAGACCGTTCGGTGTTTGGGTAGCGGCCAGATATCCTCTCGGTTCTGCATGGGTTTCGTCCATTGTAAATGAGCCGGTATTGCCTCCACCGTCAAGCTTCTTAGCCTGCCCCCCTGCCGTAACCAGACGTTTGCAAGGCCAGGTTTTGCCCTCGTCAAAAGAAAGTGCGGCGAACATTCCAAAAACACGACGCTGATTACCGGCTGCATCCGGGATAATCATACCTTTCCTGCGGTCGGTGAAGCTCACAAACAAAATGGGGCCTTCCTGCAATCGTCTGAGAATCAATCGCTGCCCACCACCAAGAGGCGGAAACTCACTTGCCGAATAAGTCCAGGTGCGGCCCATATCGTGTGAAATACTAATCGGCATACGGCTATCGATGCTGTCGCCGCGTCCAAAGCTCATTAAGCTGCCATCCCTAAGCTGAACTACACCGGCGTGAATACCGGCTATCCAAGCCCCTGTTGAGCCTGAGGCAAAGCTCGGGTCCGGCTTTCCAGCACCGTGGTCGGTCCACGTGCTGCCCCCATCACGGCTGATATGCACGGCTGTTCCACCATTTCCGCCGGTCACCGCATCACAAGGCAAAACTATAAAGCCCTCTCGTGTTTGAAAGACCGATTCGACAGGCATATGGCGAAGCCCATGTTCGGGATTGATGAGCTGTGCCTTCGACCAGGTAGCACCGCTGTCAATCGAGGTCCGCATAACTGTAGCGAGATTACCCCATGTAGCTGCTGCTGAGAGTCCATTGAAATGATAAATGGTATCCCGGCCATTAAACCACAAAGCAGGTGCGTGGTCATTGCGGTCCGGGGCATCCCAGAAAACTGAGGCCGGCTCCCATTGGTAGGTTCCATACCGTAATCGGCTGGCCAAAATAGTAAGTTCTCGACCGGGTTCATTCAGGCATGAATACCAAATAGCCAGAAGGTCGCCGTTGGGACAGTCAACTAATGCAGGATCGTGATTGTGCTCGGAGTACATAGGGCCATTAGAGGCCGGAGGGATTTTGACATATTCGATCGGGCCTTTAAAGTAAGGTTCATTCGGATCAGGGCCTTTGAGCAAATCAGCATGAATCCGCCAACCGACACTCTGACGGTTCAATGGCGGCGCTGGGACAGGAAGCAGCTTTGTATTCGGCAATCGGCCCAGAACTACACGGAAACCTATCAACCAGCTTTTATCTGCCGGCAGTGTGCCAAGCCTGTTTGCTGAACGCAGGAAAGAGAGTTGTGTGCTGTGACTGCCGCCACGAGTAACCTTGAAATCACCGGATACGAAGCCCACTGGGTCTGTTTGAGCATCTTTAGTGTAAGGCCCATACCAATCGTGGCACCATTCTTCTACATTTCCGTGCATATCGAATAGGCCCCAGGGATTCGGGATAGTTTGACCGACGGTGAGCGGTACCTGTTCAGCGTCCTTGCGGCTGCGTGCCGGGTCGGGAAACCAGCTCATTCGAACGTTCTTGTGAAACTCTTTCGGCAAATCCGGGCCAGTGTGATAGGCTGTAGTCGTACCGGCACGGCAGGCATACTCCCACTCGGCTTCGGTCGGCAAACGATATAATTTGCCTTCTTTTTTCGAGAGCCACTCACAGAATTTAACTGCTTCGTGCCAGCTCACAAAAACAACTGCTTCATTGTCCATTTTGGAAAAGCCGAGCTTTCCACGAAGTTCACGGTGCTTAGGGTCAAACTGCTCATACGGAGCGTTGGTAACTTCTGTCACAGCCATCCAAAAAGGTCTGGTGACAACAACTCTGTGCAGGGGTCTTTCGTCCCAGTCTCCACCGTCTTTTTGCCCCATCATAAAAGAGCCGGATTCTATGCGGACAAATTTCATGCCGACGGAATTTACAAATGTGTCCGCTGCTTTTGAACCTTGCAGCCCCCCTGCTAAAAAGAGCAGAAATATTGCCGGCCATATTCTTTTCATCATTACACAGCCTTTCAGAAAATTTGATCGTTGTGATTTTCAATAAATTGACGGACTTCCGGTTTGATATACACCTGCTCAATGTCCACCACCTTTGGCACCGCCTGAGCACAAATCGCCGCCACTACTCCAGAAGGAGCCTGAGTATCCACAAAGAAAATCTGTCGGCCTTTAACAGCACAAAGTCCCCCGCCGTTTCCACCGAGTGGCTCATCGCGAATTGCAACGCTGTTTGACTCCAACAACGCTAAAAGCTCTTCCAAAATCCTTTGCTCGTTCATTTTTCCGTATTACGTATTTCGTACTGCTTACATCGCAGTTCAAGAAAAAACGTGTTAAAAGTCGATATAAATACTTGTAAACCAAAGTTTTCCGGTAAATAATAACCGGCGGTTCAGGGCACGCTCGAAGAAAATTGAGGGTTCGCCCGGAGTTTTATTAATTACACAAAGCTCACAAACAGCTAATTTTATAACAGGAGCAGACAATTGGCAAGTATTACAGAAAAACGCCTTTCTTTACATAAATATATTGAAGAAAAAAAACAGGAAAATGACGCTCTAAAATCCCAGCTTGCACAGATCCAGCACCTCGCTAATACCGGAACCATCAGCCATATGATAGCCCACGAAATTAACAATCTGCTAACACCATTGAAGAACTATGCTGCTTTTGCTCTGGAGAATCCTGACGATAAGAGCTTTGTCGAAAAAGCACTTCGGAAAACTGTCCGAAACTGTGAGCGTGCCTCTAACATTATGGAAAGCATGCTCGCCCTGGCAAACGGCCAAACACAGGAAAAGAAAAATGCCCGGCTGCTTGCTCTGGTTGAAGAAATTTTTACCTGTCTTTGCCGGGATTTTA